>NZ_JBHWIQ010000048.1:0-26400 GCF_042732055.1 Streptomyces sp. NPDC059816 | reverse complement strand
CACACTCTCCCGCTTGTTTTTTTGTTGGTTGTGGTTTTTTTTTTTTTATACTGCCCCCGCCCGCGTGGGGGGGCGGGGGGGCGCGGCGACGGGTCGCCGCGCCCCCCCCGCGGCCCCCCGCCGGGCCGAAGAGCTGTGCTCACATACCTCATCAGGCGGCTGATGGCCGCCGCAGTGATGCTGGTGGTCATCATCGTGGTGGTCTTCTGCATCTTCTTCCTCATCCCCAAGTGGGCGGGCGTCGACCCGGCCACGATGTACGTGGGCAAGCAGTCCGACGCGGCGGCCGTGGAGGCCGTCCGGCAGAAGCTCCAGCTCGGCGACCCGATCTACGCGCAGGTCCTGGAGTTCTTCAAGGGACTGTTCGTCGGGCGCACCTACGCGGCGGGTGGCGAGGTCACCAACTGCTCCGCCCCGTGCTTCGGCTACTCCTTCCGCAGCGAGCAGGCCATCTGGCCGGTCCTCACCGACCGCCTCCCGGTGACCCTCTCGCTGGCCCTCGGCGCGGCCGTCCTGTGGCTGCTGTTCGGCGTCGCGGCGGGCGTGCTGTCCGCCCTCAAGCGCGGCACCCTCTGGGACCGCTCCGCGATGGTCGTCGCCCTCTCCGGCGTCTCCCTGCCGATCTACTTCACCGCGCTGCTCTCGCTCGCCGTCTTCGACTACGGCCTCGGCCTGGTCGACGGCCAGTACCAGGAGTTCGGGGACGGGTTCGGCGGCTGGTTCCAGGGCCTGCTGCTGCCCTGGGTGACGCTGTCCTTCCTGTACGCCGCGATGTACGCCCGCATCACCCGGGCGACCATGCTCGAAGTGCTCGGCGAGGACTACATCCGCACCGCCCGCGCCAAGGGCCTCACCGAGCCGGTCGTCATCGGCAAGCACGCCATGCGCTCCACGATGACCCCGATCCTCACCATGCTCGGGATGGACCTCGGGGCCCTGATCGGCGGCGCGATCCTCACGGAGACCGCCTTCAACCTGCCCGGACTCGGCCAGGCCGTCCTCTCGGCGATCAGCGAACGCGACCTGCCGATCATCCTCGGCGTCACCCTGGTCACCTCGCTCGCGGTGATCATCGCCAACCTCGCCGTGGACGTCCTCTACGCCGTGATCGACCCCCGAGTGAGGCTCGCATGACCGGACCCCGCACCACCGGGGCGGCCCTCGGCGAACCCGTCGCCGGGGCCCCGGCCCCCACCGCGTTCCTCGACGTGCGCGACCTGAAGGTGCACTTCCCCACCGACGACGGTCTGGTCAAGTCCGTCGACGGGCTCAGCTTCACCCTGGAGAAGGGCAAGACCCTCGGGATCGTCGGCGAGTCCGGCTCCGGCAAGTCCGTGACCTCGCTCGGCATCATGGGCCTGCACACGGCCGGTCAGTACGGCAAGCGCAAGGCCCGGCTCTCCGGGGAGATCTGGCTCGACGGACAAGAGCTGCTGTCCGCCGACCAGGACACCGTGCGCAGACTGCGCGGCCGCGAGATGGCGATGATCTTCCAGGACCCGCTGTCCG
Source organism: Streptomyces sp. NPDC059816 (assembly GCF_042732055.1). Lineage (NCBI taxonomy): Bacteria > Bacillati > Actinomycetota > Actinomycetes > Kitasatosporales > Streptomycetaceae > Streptomyces > Streptomyces sp. NPDC059816. The sequence goes on along the minus strand of NZ_JBHWIQ010000048.1, from coordinate 24,891 downwards.
CCCTGCACCCCTACTACACGATCGGCCAACAGATCGTGGAGGCGTACCGCGTCCACCACGCCGTCGACAAGAAGACCGCCCGCAAACGGGCGGTCGAGATGCTCGACCGGGTGGGCATCCCCCAGCCCGACAAGCGGGTGGACGGCTACCCGCACGAGTTCTCCGGCGGCATGCGCCAGCGCGCCATGATCGCCATGGCGCTGGTCAACAACCCGGAACTCCTGATCGCGGACGAGCCGACCACCGCCCTCGACGTCACCGTGCAGGCGCAGATCCTCGACCTGATCCGGGACCTCCAGAAGGAGTTCGGCTCCGCGGTCATCGTCATCACCCACGACCTGGGCGTCGTCGCCGAACTCGCCGACGACCTGTTGGTGATGTACGGCGGCCGGTGCGTGGAGCGCGGCCCCGCCGAGCAGGTGTTCTACGAGCCGCGCCACCCCTACACCTGGGGACTGCTCGGCTCGATGCCCCGCCTCGACCGCGAGGAGACCGAGCGCCTCATCCCGGTCAAGGGCTCCCCGCCGTCGCTGATCAACATCCCGGACGGCTGCGCCTTCAACCCCCGCTGTCCGTACGCGGACCTGCCGGGGGACAACGTCACCCGCACGGTCCGTCCCGAACTCTCCGAGGTCGGCCGTGCGCACTGGGCCGCCTGCCACCTGTCGCAGGAGCAGCGGGAGCGTATCTGGACCGAAGAGATTGCGCCCAAGCTGTGAGCGAGGACAACATCGTGACGAGCGACGACAAGGGCTCCGCACCGGTCCCCGGCCCCCGGTCCGGCGCCGCCACCTTGGCCGGGGACGCGAGCCCCGGCGAGGTCCTGCTGAAGGTCAGCGGTCTGCGTAAGCACTTCCCCATCCGCAAGGGGCTGCTCCAGCGGCAGGTGGGGGCCGTCAAGGCGGTCGACGGCATCGACTTCGAGGTGCGCGCGGGGGAGACCCTGGGCGTCGTCGGCGAGTCGGGCTGCGGCAAGTCCACGATGGGCCGGCTGATCACCCGACTGCTCGAACCCACCGCCGGCACGGTCGAGTTCCAGGGGCGGGACATCACGCACCTCGGGGTCGCCGGGATGCGGCCGTTGCGGCGCGACGTCCAGATGATCTTCCAGGACCCGTACTCCTCGCTGAACCCGCGGCACACCATCGGCACCATCGTCGGCGCCCCGTTCCGGCTCCAGGGGGTGACCCCCGAGGGCGGCGTCAAGAAGGAGGTCCAGCGGCTGCTGGAGGTGGTCGGGCTCAACCCCGAGCACTACAACCGCTATCCGCACGAGTTCTCCGGCGGCCAGCGCCAGCGCATCGGCATCGCCCGCGCACTGGCACTGAAACCGCAGCTGGTGGTCGCGGACGAGCCGGTGTCGGCGCTCGACGTGTCGATCCAGGCGCAGGTGGTCAACCTGCTGGACGACCTCCAGACCGAGCTGGGCCTCACCTATGTGATCATCGCCCACGACCTGTCCGTGGTGCGGCACGTGTCGGACCGGATCGCCGTGATGTACCTGGGCAAGATCGTCGAACTGGCGGACCGCAAGTCGCTCTACTCGACGCCGCTGCACCCGTACACCAAGGCGCTGATGTCGGCGGTGCCGATCCCGGACCCACGGCGGCGCACGGCCAAGAGCGAACGCATCCTGCTCAAGGGCGACGTCCCCTCGCCGATCTCCCCGCCCAGCGGTTGCCGCTTCCACACCCGGTGCTGGAAGGCGACGGAGGTGTGCGCGGTCGAGGAGCCGGTGTTCGTGGAGCTGAAGCCGAACCAGTCCGTGGCCTGTCACCACCCCGAGAACGCGCCCGACCAGGCGCCGCGGGACACCGTCCGGCTCGCCGCCGCGGCCGATGCGGTGTCGGTGGTGACGGTCGGCAAGGACGCCCCGCCGCCGACCCCCGCCGCCGACCCCTCCCGGGTCCAGACCCCCACGGCGGCGGCCGACTCCGACGAGGGCTGAGCCCCGGCCCGGCCGGAGGCGTCCACCCGGGACGCCTCCGGCCGCGGTGGCAAACGGGGGTGGCGCCCGGGGGGACGCGGGCGCGGGCGGTTCGGCGGGGGTGCGGGACATCCGCCCGGCGGACGTCGGAACGCCGTGGACGTCGCGCTGTCCGGACCGGGGGAAAATGACCCGGTGTTCCACGATCTGTTCAGTCCCTCCGTCCAGCACGCGCTGGACCTCGTCGGGATCTTCGTCTTCGCCATCTCCGGCGCCCTGCTGGCCGTCCGCAAGAACTTCGACGTCTTCGGCATCGCCGTGCTCGCCGAGGTCACCGCCCTCGGCGGCGGTCTGTTCCGGGACCTCGTCATCGGCGCGGTGCCGCCGGCCGCCTTCACCGACCTCGGCTACCTGCTCACCCCCCTGCTGGCGGCGGCCCTGGTGTTCTTCCTCCACCCCGAGGTGGAGCGCATCCAGACGGGCGTGAACGTCTTCGACGCGATGGGCCTCGGCCTGTTCTGCGTCACGGGCACCGCCAAGGCGTACGAGTACGGGCTCGGCCTCACCGCCTCGGCCGTCCTGGGACTGGCGACCGCGGTCGGCGGGGGAGTCCTGCGGGACATGATCGCGAACGAGGTCCCGTCCCTGGTCCGCTGGGACCGCGACCTGTACGCCGTCCCCGCGATGGTCGGCGCGGCCATCGTGGCGCTGTGCCTCAAGTACGACGCGTTGAACGGCCTGACCGGCGGGATCGCCGCGGTCACCGCGTTCGCGCTGCGGCTGCTGGCGTTGCGCTACCACTGGCGGGCGCCGCGCGCCTGGAACCGCCGCTCGACGGCCGTGGAGGCGCCGGAGTAGCGGCCCGCGACGTCCCGATGTTCCGGACGACACGCAAAGCTACCGCTTAGTAGGTGAATGTTGTACGGTGCCGCCATGTCTGAAGCACCGACGAAGGCGACGATCGGCACCAGCGAGTTCGACCGGGACACCGCCGTCACCGAGCGCCCCGGCCACCCCGGCGTGTACGACGCCGAACTCTCCGCGGGGTGGACGATCATCTCCGCGATCAACGGCGGCTACCTCCTCGCCCTCGTCGGCCGCGCACTCGCCCACGCCCTGCCGCACCCGGACCCGTTCTCCCTCTCGGCCCACTACCTCACCCCCTCCCGACCGGGCCCCGCGGTCGTCCGCACCGCACCCGTCCGCACCGGCCGCACCCTCTCCACCGGCCAGGCGTCCCTCTTCCAGTACGACGACCAGGGCCGCGAGGTCGAACGGCTGCGGGTCCTGGCCTCCTACGGCGACCTGGACGCCCTCGCCGACGACGTCCGCACCACCGCGCAGCCGCCCGCCCTGCCGCCCTACGACCGGTGCTTCGGCCCCCAGGACATGCCCGGCAAGAGCCCCGTACCCGGCAGCAACGCCATCACCGAACGACTCACCCTGCGGCTCGACCCCGCCACCCTCGGTTGGGCCCTCGGCGCGCCCTCCGGCAAGGGCGAGATGCGCTCCTGGTTCGGACTCGCCGACGGCCGCGACCCCGACCCGCTGTCCCTGCTGCTCGCCGTGGACGCCCTGCCGCCCACCGCCTTCGAGCTGGGGCTGAAGGGCTGGGTGCCCACCGTCGAACTCACCGCACACATCCGCTGCCGCCCCGCACCCGGCCCGCTGCGGGTCTCCGTCACCACCCGCAACCTCGCCGGGGGCTTCCTGGAGGAGGACGCCGAGGTCTGGGACGACGCGGGTCGCCTCGTCGCCCAGTCCCGTCAGCTCGCCCGCGCCCCGCTCGGCTGACCGCTCGGCCGACGGGAGGACCGGTCGGACGGATCGTCGGGTGGAGCCGCCCGGCCCGGGCGCGCGGGGCGCACGGGGCGCACGCCGGGGCACGGGGACCGGCCCGGGCGGATGTGCCCGACCTCGGCTCGTAGAATCGACGCACCATGGCCTACCTCGACCACGCCGCGACCACTCCGATGCTCCCGGAGGCGATCGAGGCGATGACCGCCCAGCTGACCGTCACCGGCAACGCGTCCTCCTTGCACGCCGCCGGACGGCGGGCCCGCCGCGCCGTGGAGGAGGCCCGGGAAACGCTCGCCGCCTCCCTCTGCGCGCGCCCCAGCGAAGTCGTCTTCACCTCCGGCGGCACCGAGGCCGACAACCTCGCCGTCAAGGGCCTGTACTGGGCCCGCAGGGACGCCGACCCGGCCCGCACCAGGGTCCTCGCCAGCCCCGTCGAACACCACGCCGTGCTGGACGCCGTGCACTGGCTCGGCGAACACGAGGGCGCCACCGTCGAGTACCTGCCCGTCGACGCCTACGGCAGGGTCCACCCCCACGCGCTGCGCGAGGCGATAGTCAGGAATCCGGCGGACGTGGCGCTGGTGACCGTGATGTGGGCCAACAACGAGATCGGCACCGTCCTGCCGGTACAGGAACTCGCCGCGGTGGCGGCCGAGTTCGGGGTGCCGATGCACGCCGACGCGGTGCAGGCCGTCGGACAGCTCCCGGTCGACTTCGCGGCCTCGGGGCTCGCCGCGATGACCGTCTCCGGCCACAAGATCGGCGGCCCGTACGGGATCGGGGCGCTCCTGCTCGGCCGCTCCTGGACACCCGTGCCGGTGCTCCACGGCGGCGGACAGGAACGGCACGTGCGCTCCGGGACGCTCGACGCCCCCGCGATCGTGGCCTTCTCCGTCGCCGGACGCGTCGCGACCGAACAACAGCCGTGGTTCGCCCGTGAGATCGGCGCGCTCCGCGACGAGCTGGTGCGCGCGGTGCGGCAGACCGTGCCGGACGCCGTCCTCGGCGGCGACCCGGCCGACCGGCTCCCCGCGAACGCCCACTTCTCCTTCCCCGGCTGCGAGGGCGACTCGCTGCTGCTGCTGCTCGACGCCCAGGGCATCGAGTGCTCGACCGGCTCCGCCTGCACGGCGGGCGTCGCCCAGCCCAGCCACGTCCTGCTCGCCACCGGCACCGACCCCGACCTGGCCCGGGGCACCCTCCGCTTCTCGCTGGGCCACACCTCCACCCCTCAGGACGTGGCCGCCGTCGCCGGGGCGATCGGCGCCGCGGTCACCCGCGCCCGCGACGCCGGCCTCACCTGAGCACCCGCCCCTCGCTCACCCCGAGGCGCGGGTCGCCTCCGACGAGGGCGAGCCGCTCGGACGCTCCTCCAGCCGCTTCAGCTCCGCCCGTACCAGCGGTATGTACCGCTTCCAGTCCCAGTGCGGACCCGGGTCCGTGTGCGTGGCGCCGGGCACCTCCACGTGCCCCACGATGTGCTTGCGGTCCGGCTCAATGTCGTACCGCTGACAGATCCGCGCGGTAAGCCGCGCCGAGGCCGCGTACATCGCGTCGGTGAACGACGAGGCCCGGTCCACCCACCCCTCGTGCTCGATGCCCACGCTGCGCTGGTTGAAGTCCCGGTTCCCCGCGTGGTACGCCACGTCCAGCTCCCGGATCATCTGGGTGACGTGCCCGTCCTTGCGGACGATGTAGTGCGTGGCCGCCCCGTGCCCGGGGTCCTGGAACACCCGTACCGCACTGTCGAAGCCGCCCTGCGTGACATGGATGACCACCCGGTCGATCCGGTAGTCGTCGGGGCGGTCGGCCCGCCGCAGGTTCGCCGGGGACGCGGCCACCCACCGGGCGCCGGTGAAGTCCACCGCCCCGTCGACCCGGGGCTTCGTCACCCCCGGGGCGCGGTACCACAGCTCCGAAACCTCGTCCCGCAGCCCGACCCCCGCGCCGACCACGGCCACCCCGCCCCCGATGAGCAGCGCGCGCCGCCCGACCCGCGGCCCCTGGTCACCGGTCTGCCGCCGCTTCTTCTGCTCCGCCATGCGAATCACAACGGATACTCGCGGGATTCGGTTCCCCGGGCCCTTTACCCTGGAGTGGTTATGACTGAGACCCCGCAGCGTCCCCTCCGTGTCCTGGCCGCCATGTCCGGCGGCGTGGACTCCGCCGTAGCCGCCGCCCGCGCCGTGGAAGCCGGGCACGACGTGACCGGCGTGCACCTCGCGCTGTCCGCGAATCCGCAATCGTTCCGCACGGGCGCGCGGGGCTGCTGCACGATCGAGGACTCCCGCGACGCACGGCGCGCGGCCGACGTCATCGGCATCCCGTTCTACGTGTGGGACCTCGCCGACCGCTTCCGCGAGGACGTGGTGGAGGACTTCGTCGCGGAGTACGAGGCGGGCCGCACCCCGAACCCGTGCCTGCGCTGCAACGAGAAGATCAAGTTCGCGGCGCTGCTGGACAAGGCGCTCGCGCTCGGCTTCGACGCGGTGTGCACCGGCCACTACGCCCGCGTGGTCACCCTCGCCGACGGCAGCCGGGAACTGCACCGGGCCTCCGACATGGCCAAGGACCAGTCGTACGTCCTCGGGGTGCTGGACGAGCGGCAGCTCGCCCACGCGCTGTTCCCGCTCGGCGACACGGTCACCACCAAGGAGGAGATCCGCGCGGAGGCCGAGCGGCGGGACCTCGCGGTGGCGAAGAAGCCCGACAGCCACGACATCTGCTTCATCGCCGACGGCGACACCCAGGGTTTCCTGGCCGCCCGCCTCGGCAAGGCCGAGGGGGACATCCTCGACGAGGCCGGTACGAAGATCGGTACCCACGACGGTGCCTACGGCTACACGATCGGCCAGCGCAAGGGCCTGCGCATCGGGCACCCGGCGGCGGACGGCAAGCCCCGCTACGTGCTGGACATCTCCCCGGTCAGCAACACCGTCACGGTCGGCCCGGCCGCGGCGTTGGACGTCACCGCGCTGACCGCGGTGCGGCCCCGCTGGTGCGGCACGGCTCCCACGGGCGCCGCCTCGTACACGGCTCAGCTGCGGGCCCACGGTGGGGAGTCGGAGGTCACCGCGGAGTTCGACGGCGGCGAGCTGCGGGTCCGGTTCGTCGATCCGGTGCGGGGGGTCGCCCCCGGTCAGGCGATCGTGCTCTACGACGGCACGAGGGTCGTCGGGTCGGCGACGATCGCGACGACGCGGCGGGCGGCGGTCAGCGCGTAAACGCTTCCCGCTGTGGGGTGCGTCGTCCGGTGCGGGTCCGCTGTGGTTGCTCGCGCCGTTCCCCGCGCCCCTTCGGTGCGTCCCGGCTGGGCTGCGTTGTTCCGCACCGGTGCGTTGTGCTTCCTGCGGCGCTTGCTCGGCCGCGGGTGCGTCGTGGTTGCTCGCGCAGTTCCCCGCGCCCCTATGGGGCTCGCCCCCCCCGGCGCTCGTCCTGCTGGGCTCCGCCGGTCTGGAGTGCCCCGATCAGGGGCGCGGGGAACTGCGCAACACGGGGGCGCACCCGCACAGAACAGCGCAGCCTGACCGGGACGCACCCGTGCCGAACAGCGCAGCCCCACCGGGACGCACCCCAGGGGCGCGGGGAACTGCGCGAGCAACCACGACGCACCCGCGCGGAACAGCGAACCCGCGCGGAATCGCACCGAAGGGGCGCGGGGAACTGCGCGGGCGACCACGACGCACCCGGGTCCATGGGAGCAACGTTCATCCCCGTACCGTGACGGGATGAACATCTGTGTCTTCCTGTCCGCCGCCGACCTCGACGAGCGCTACACCCGCCCCGCGCGGCAGTTCGCCGAACTCCTCGGCCGAGGAGGCCACACCCTGGTGTGGGGCGGCTCCGACTCGGGCCTGATGAAGGTCGTCGCGGACGGGGTGCAGCAGACCGGCGGCCGACTGCTCGGCGTCTCCGTGGAGTTCCTGTCCCAGTTCGCCCGCCCCGGCACCGACGAGATGCTGGTCGCCCGGGACCTCGCCGAACGCAAGGCGCTGCTCCTGGAGAAGGCTGACGCGGTCGTGGTGCTGGTCGGCGGCATGGGCACCCTGGACGAGGCCACCGACATCCTGGAACTGCGCAAGCACGGCAAGCACACCAAGCCCGTGGTCGTCCTCAACACGGCCGGCTTCTACGACGGGCTCCGCGCACAGTTCCGGCGCATGGACGAGGAGGGCTTCCTCCCGATGCCGCTGACCGAGCTGGTGTTCTTCGCCGAGGAGCCGGTGGGCGCCCTCGCATACCTGGAGGAGTCCTTCGGCACCGTCTGAGCACCCGGTGCGACGATGGGGCCATGGCAACTCATGTGATCACCGGGGCCGGCTCCGGCATCGGCGCGGCCCTCGCGCAGCGCCTGCACGCCCGCGGCGACGACCTCGTGCTCCTCGCGCGCGACGCGGGCCGGGCCAAGGAACTGGCGGCCCGGTTCCCCGGCGCCCGCACCCTCGTCGGTGACCTCTCCGACCCGGACAAGCTGTCCTGGGCCTTCTCCCACCAGACCCTGCCCGACCGGGTCGACTCGCTGATCCACAGCGCCGGAGTCATCGACCTCGGACCGGTCGGCGAGCTCACCCCCAAGACCTGGCGCCACCAGCTCAACGTCAACCTGATCGCACCCGCCGAGCTGACCCGCCACTTCCTGCCGCAACTCCGCGTCACCCAGGGCCAGCTGATCTTCATCAACTCCGGTTCCGGACTGCGCGCCCGCGGCGACTGGTCCGCGTACGCCGCGTCCAAGCACGGACTGCGGGCCCTCGCCGACGCGCTGCGCGAGGAGGAGCAGGGCAGCGGCGTCCGCGTGACGTCCGTCTACCCCGGTCGCACCGCCAGCGCCATGCAGGCCAAGGTCCACCAGCAGGAGGGCAAGGAGTACGAGCCCGGCCGCTGGATCGACCCGGACACCGTCGCCACCACCGTCCTCACCGCGCTCGACCTCCCCCGGGACGCCGAGATCAACGACCTGTCGGTGCGCCCCTTGGCCCACTGACCCGCCGTCGGACGTCGTCGCCCCCGACCGTCGTCACGGGCGGCCGGCGGCGACGCCCCGGAGGTCTCGTAGTCTTCCCGGGTGAGCAACCACGACAACACGGCGTTCCGGCCCGGCCCCGCCACCGGCGTCGGCTCCATGCCCGGCCAGGACCCCCAGGAAGCCGTCAAGACCGTCGTCGGGACCTTCGCGGACGGCCAGGGCATCCCGTACCTGCCCGAGCTCCCCGCGCGCGGTCCCGGCGCCGACATGATCGGCCGCACCGCCGGACTCCTCGTCGACCTCTACGCCCGCGTGGAGCCCAGCGGCTGGCGGATCGGCGACCGGCCCGGCCGGGACACCCGCCGCGCACACGCCTGGCTGCGCCAGGACCTCGACGCCCTGGAGGAGCACACCCAGGGCTACCGGGGACCGCTGAAGGTGCAAGCGGTCGGGCCGTGGACGCTCGCCGCCGCCCTGGAACTGCGGGGCGGCGAGGTCGCCCTGTCCGACCCCGGTGCCTGCCGGGACCTCGCGGGATCGCTCGCCGAGGGCGTCCGCACGCACCTCGCCGAGGTCGCCCGCCGGGTCCCCGGCGCCCAACTGGTGCTCCAGTACGACGAACCCTCGCTCACCGCCGTCCTGCGCGGCCAGATCAAGTCGGCCAGCGGCTACCGCACCCACCGCGCCCCGGACCGGCAGACCGTGGAGGCGGTGCTCCGCGACCTGTTCGACGTCCACGACGGGCCCGTCGTCGTCCACTCCTGCGCCCCCGACGTGCCCTTCGCCCTGCTGCGTCGCTCCGGCGTCGACGCCGTCTCCTTCGACCTCTCCCTCCTCACCGAACGTGACGACGAGATCATCGGTGAAGCCGTCGAGGCCGGCACGAAGCTCTTCGCCGGTGTCGTGCCCGGCACCGATGCCGCGTTGTCAGACCCTGCCGGTAGCGTCGGGGGTGTCAGGACGCTGTGGCGCAGGTTGGGGCTACGGCCGGGACTGCTGAGTGACTCGGTCACGCTCACCCCGGCGTGTGGTCTCGCCGGCGCGTCCCCCGGGTACGCCCGGGAGGCGCTCGCCCACTGCGCCCGGGCGGCGAGATCCCTCGCGGACAACCCAGAGTGACCAACGGGAGGACAGACGTGGCCGGCGAAGAGCACGCAGGGACCGCACCGGTGCCCGCCGAGGCGCGCGAACGGCACGCGCGGCTCGCCGAGGAGATCGAGGAGCACCGCTTCCGGTACTACGTCAAGGACCAGCCCGTCGTCAGCGACGCCGAGTTCGACCGGCTGATGCGGGACCTGGAGGGCCTGGAGGACGAGCACCCCGAGCTGCGCACCCCCGATTCGCCCACCCAGCAGGTCTCCGTCGCCTACGAGACCGAGCTCACCGAGGTCCAGCACCGTGAGCGGATGCTCTCCCTCGACAACGCGTTCGACGACGAGGGCCTGACCACCTGGGCCGATCGCATCGCCCGCGACGTCGGCACCACGGACTACCACTTCCTGTGCGAACTGAAGGTCGACGGGCTCGCCGTCAACCTCACCTACGAGGACGGCCGGCTCACCCGCGCCGCCACCCGGGGCGACGGCCGCACCGGCGAGGACATCACCCCCAACGTCCGGACCATCGCCGAGATCCCGCACCGCCTCCAGGGCGACCGGGTCCCCGCCCTGGTGGAGATCCGCGGCGAGGTGTACTTCCCGATGGACGCCTTCGAAGCGCTCAACGAACGCCGGGTCAAGGCGGGCGAGAAGCCGTACGCCAACCCCCGCAACTCCGCCTCCGGCTCGCTGCGTCAGAAGGACCCCAAGGTCACCGCCACGCTCCCGCTGCACATGGTGGTGCACGGCATCGGCGCCCGCGAGGGCCTGGAGATCGACCGGCTGTCCGAGGCGTACGCCCTGCTCCACGAGTGGGGCCTGCCCACCGCCCGGCACAACGAGGTGGTGGACTCGATCGAGGGCGTGCGCGCCTTCATCGCGCACTACGGCGCCCACCGCCACTCGATGGAGCACGAGATCGACGGCGTGGTCGTCAAGCTCGACGAGATCCCCCTCCAGGGCCGCTTGGGCTCCACCTCCCGCGCGCCCCGTTGGGCCGTCGCCTGGAAGTACCCGCCGGAGGAGGTCAACACCAAGCTCATCAACATTCGCGTCGGCGTCGGCCGCACCGGCCGCGTCACCCCCTACGCCCAGGTCGAACCGGTCGTCGTCGCCGGCTCGGAGGTCGAGTTCGCGACCCTCCACAACCAGGAGGTCGTCAAGGCCAAGGACGTCCGCGTCGGCGACACCGTGGTCATCCGCAAGGCCGGGGAGGTGATCCCCGAGATCCTCAGCCACGTCCCCGAACTCCGCGACCCGGACGCGCCCCCGTTCGAGATGCCCACCGAGTGCCCCGAGTGCGGCACCCCGCTGAAGGCCATGAAGGAGGGCGACATCGACCTCCGCTGTCCGAACGCCCGCACCTGCCCGGCCCAACTGCGGGAGCGGCTGTTCTACCTCGCGGGCCGCAAGTCCCTCGACATCGACCACTTCGGCTACGTGTCCGCCGCCGCCCTCACCAAGCCCCTGGAGCCCGCGGAGCCGCCGCTCAAGGACGAGGGCGACCTGTTCGACCTGACGATCGAACAGCTGCTGCCGATCAAGGCGTACGTCCTCGACCCCGACAGCGGACTGCCCAAGCGGGACCCGGAGACCGGCCTGGAGAAGGTCGCCACCGTCTTCGCCAACCAGGAGGGCGAACCCAAGAAGAACGCCCTGGCCATGCTGGAGGCCATCGCCGCCGCCAAGGAACGCCCACTGGCCCGTTTCCTGACCGGTCTGTCGATCCGTCACGTCGGCCCGGTCGCCGCCGAAGCGCTCGCCCGTGAGTTCCGCTCCATCGACCGGCTCGCCGAGGCCACCGAGGAGCAGCTCATCGCCACCGACGGGGTGGCGGACACCACGGCCGCCGCCGTCCGCCAGTGGTTCGAAGAGCCCTGGCACCAGGAGATCGTCCGCAAGTGGAAGGCCGCGGGCGCCCGGATGGAGGACGCGTCCGCGGGGGAGGACGAGGGCCCCCGCCCCTTGGCGGGACTCACCGTGGTCGTCACCGGCACCCTGACCCACCACACCCGCGACGGTGCCAAGGAGGCCCTTCAGTCACTCGGCGCCAAAGTGACCGGATCGGTGTCCAAGAAGACCTCGTTCGTCGTGGTCGGTGACAACCCGGGATCGAAATCCGACAAGGCGATGCAGCTGAAGGTGCCGGTCCTGAACGAAGAAGGCTTCGCCGTCCTGCTGGAACAGGGCCCGGACGCGGCCCGGGAGGCGGCCCTCCCCGTCGAGGAATAGCCGTCTTCCCGTCCCCCGCACAGCCCCATCAGCTCACCCGTTCGGCGCATATCAGATGGTTAGGGGTGGCCCGGTCGCATTCGGGCAACCGCCGCCGACCGCTGCCCCTGGACGGCCTCCGCAGCCTACTGTGGGAATAAGCGCCCGCCGTGGCCCGCTGCGTGGCGGGTCATCAGACGCGCGTTCGATGGCGGTGCACGGCGGAACGACGCGTGGCGCGGGCACCGCCGGCTGTGAGAGGGACGGAATGGAATCGAGCGAGAGGGCCGCCCCGGACGCGGGCGTGCGCGCCCGCCGCATCCCGCGCGCCTGGCTCACCGGCCGCAGACGGACGGGCGACCCCGCGCAGCCCGTCACCCACGGCGCCCGCCCCTACCCGGACACCGACCCGGCGACGCGCGGCGCCTGGCCCGCCCTGGCCATCGCGGTCGGCTCCCTCGCCGCGGTCGTCCTGGGCCTCGGCGCCTGGAGCGCCGTCAGCGGCGACCGCGCGCTGTTCCCGTCCGGCACCGTGGGTTGGTCCCTCGCCCTGCTCACCGGACTGACCGTGGGTCACCTCGTGGCCCTCGGCCGGGGCCGCTGGTGGGGCGCCACCGGCTCCGGCTCCGCCCTCACCCTCGCCGTGCTCCTGCTGTACGGATGGATCCCCGCCGGCATGGTCAGCCTGACCGTCGTCGTCCTGGTGGGGGTCGCCCGACGGGGTCGGTGGCGGCAGGGCTTACTGCACGGCGCCGTCGACGTCCTCGGCATCGGCTCGGGTGCGCTGCTGCTCGCGGCCTGCGGAGTCGTCCCCACCGTCGAACGGCCCTGGCAGCCCGAAACCTGGGACCTGTACACCGTCCCTCAGGTCTCCCTCGCGGCGGCGGCCTATCTGACCGTCACCCGCCTGCTCCTGTGGTACCTCCACGCCCCGAACCCGGCGGGTCTGCCGACGATCGCCCGCACCGCCCTGCTCCGGCAGGGCCTGGTCGGGGTCGCGCTGCTGGGCATAGCCCCGCTGATCTGCGTCGTGGCCACGGCGATGCCGGTGCTGCTGCCGCTGTTCGTCGTCCCGCTGGTCACCCTCGACTCCACCCTGTGGATCGCCCGGGCCCGGGCCGAGGAGCAGTTGCGCGATCCGCTCACCAAGCTGCCGAACCGTCAGTGGCTCCTCGAACGGACCTGGGCGGCCCTGGACGACGCCGACCGGATCGGCGCCAGGTCCGCACTGATGCTGATCGACCTGGACCGGTTCCGGTCCGTCAATGACACCCTCGGTCATCTCGCGGGCGACCGGCTCCTCCTCCAGATCGCCGATCGACTCCGGGTCGCCCTGCCCCGCGGAGCCGAGGCCGCACGCCTCGGCGGCGACGAGTTCGCCGTGCTCCTGCCCATCGCCGACTCCACCACCTCCGCCACCCGGGTCGCCCGCTCCGTGGTCACCGCCCTCGGCTCGCCCCTCGACCTCGACGGGCTCACCCTCGTCCTGGAGGCCAGCGCCGGACTCGCCGTCTTCCCCGACCACGCCCTCGATGCCGAAGGACTGCTACGGCGCGCCGACATCGCCATGTACCAGGCGAAGCGGGACCGCACCGGCGTGGAGGTCTACGAGTCGAAGCGGGACTCCAACACCCCCGACCGGCTCGGACTCCTCGGCGACCTCCGACGCGCCCTCGACACCGGCGACGTCCAACTCCACTACCAGCCCAAGGTCCGCTTCGACGGACAGGTCGCCGGCCTCGAAGCCCTGGTGCGGTGGGTGCATCCCGAGCGCGGGCGGGTCCCCCCGGACGAGTTCATCGCCATCGCCGAGTCCTCCGGGCTGATGCCGCACCTCACCGAGTACGTGCTGGAGACCGCACTCGCCCAGGTCGCCCGCTGGCGCGCCCAGGGCCTACGGGTCCCCGTCGCCGTCAACGTCTCGCCCCGCGACGTCCACACCCCCGGCTTCGCCGGCTCGGTGGCCGCCCGGCTCGCCCGGCACGCGGTGCCCGCCGCCGCCCTCCAACTGGAGATCACCGAACACGTCCTGCTCGAAGACCCGCAGCGGGCCGCGGACACCCTCGCCGGACTGGCCGGCCACGGCGTGAAGATGTCCCTCGACGACTTCGGCACGGGGTACTCGTCCCTGGTGCACCTACGACGCCTGCCCGTCAGCGAACTGAAGATCGACCGGTCCTTCGTGGCCCGACTCGTCATCGACAACGAGGACGCCGAGATCGTGCGCTGCACGGTCGACCTCGCCCACTCGCTGGGACTCCTCGTCGTCGCGGAGGGCGTCGAGGACGACGAGACCTGGGAGCGGCTGCGCGACCTCGGCTGCGATGCCGTGCAGGGCTGGTTGGTCGCCGCGGCGATGCCTCCGGAGGAGGCCACGGCATGGCTGCTCGCCCGGGGTTCCCGGGGCTGGCAGCGCCCCCGGGCCACCCTCCCGGCCGTCGAAACGGAATGAGCCGAGACGCGACCCTCCGGGACCGCTGGGCCGCAGCAGCGCAGCGCTGAGTCGGGTAGCGCCCTTCCGGGAGGACGAGGTGCATTCCGAGACTCGGGCGTCTCCGTCCTCCCCGTCGCAAGCGGTGGCTCTCGGAGCGGCGGTGGCGCTCGGCCCGCTGGCCGGCACGTTCGATGGCTCAGTTCTCCCTGCGGTGAGCCTCGTGTTCTCCGGGGGATGGTCATGGGCGTGCTTCGCCTTCGTGGTCGTGCACTACGTCGTCAAGGATCTCAGTCCTGCTGTTCCGATCGGGCAGCTCGTTTCCGGCAGTTCGGGAGAAGACCTCACCTCCAGGATCGTGCTCTGGGCAGCGGCGGCGTTCGTCCTGGGAGCGCCCATGGGGCTCCTGGGGAACCTGGCGCGAGCGCCCGGAATCGGCGGCCTCCCGTTCCGTCTGGTCGTTCCGCTGATCGCCTACGTGGAGGTGTCCCAGCAGCTCGTGGTGGAGGCGGTCTCCGGGTTCGGTGGTCGCCGTCACCTGGCAGGCGATTCGTGTCGTCGCGGTGGTGGTCGGCCTCGTGCTCGTGGGGCCGGGTGGAACCGGTGGCGTGCTCGACCCGGTCGACGACGCCCCCGGCCCCGCCGGCTCGGTGGGCCGCCGGGCTCGCCCGGCACGCGGTGCCCGCCGCCGCTCCCGCCGTGCCCGGGCGACGGCCCGCTCCTCACAACCACCTGGTATGACTGGGTACATGCAGGAAGAGACCGCGCAATCCGCGATCGACACGTTCGTCTCGGCGTTCAACGCCTCGGATGACACCTACGTCACCGCGCTGCTGTCCCAGGCCCTGACCCCGGACGTCATCCTCTGGGGGCCGCTGGGGCGCAGCGAGGGCATCGAGTCGGTCGAACGTTTCGTACTGGACATCCGACGCCACCCGGCGGGCACCGGCACGATGGTCCGCCGGTCGCGCGTGGACATGCCCGACGAGTGGGCCCGCTACCAGTGGGTGTTCACCACGCCGAACGACGGTCCCCGCCTCTCCGGCACGGACGTCGTCCACCTGCGCCGCAATCTGATCGACCAGATCATCGTCTTCACCGGCGACGTCCAGCCCGCTCCCGGATAGCCCAGGGGCGCTTCGGCGCACCGTGGGGACGGGCGTTGGTCACACGACGCCCGACGGGCAAGTGCCGGACCGCATGGGGACGTGAACGCGAGGCGGGCCCGGTCCGTCGGGACCACGCCTTCCCCCGCTGCTGCGCGGGACGCCCGCGGCGGCCGTGCGCCCCTGGTGCTAGCGTGCGGCGATGCCCACTCACACGACGCCCGCGTCCCTGTTATCCGTCCTGAGGACCCAGAACCAGGAACGTCTCTACGACTTCTACCGGGACCTCCGCAACACCGACGACCTCTTCTGGGACCGCCGTGTGGGTGCCTGGGTCGCCACCAGCCATGCCGTGGTCAGCAGCACGGCGAGCGATCCACGCTTCTCCTCGATCCGCTACCCGGACATCGAGGCGGTCTCCGAGGAACTACGGCCGCTGGCCCGGGTCCTGAGTCAGCAGATGCTCTACAGCGACGCCCCCGACCACGCCCGGTTGCGCGCCCTGCTCAGCAGGGCCTTCACGCCCCGGGCCGTCGCGGCGCTGCGCGAGCGGATCTTCGACGCGGTCGATCAGATCATCACCCGCGCAGCACCGACCGGCCGGTTGGACATCGTCGCGGACCTCGCCCGCCCGCTGCCCCTGGCCGTCATCTGCGACCTCCTGGGCGTCCCGGAGGAGGACCGGTCGACCGTGTCCTCGTGGTCGGACCCGGTCGCCGCGGCCATCGGCAACTCCCGGCTCGACGCCGACGAGAGCAGAGCGGCCTCGCAGAGCATGGCGCAGATGCTCGACTACCTCCGCGGGCTCCTGCTCCACGAGGACGGTCCGCCCGCGCCCCACAGCCTGCGCGCACTACTGGCCACCGGGATCGACAACCCCGATCAGGACTTCGAGGAACTCCTCGCCAACTGCGCCCTGCTGCTGATCGCCGGTCACGAGACCACCACCCACTTCATCGGCAACGCCGCCCTCGCCCTCCTGGAGCACCCGCGGGCCGCCGAGCAGCTCCGCGACCAGCCGGACCTGATCCCCGCCGCGGTCGAGGAACTCCTGCGCTACGACAGCCCGGTGCAGTTGATGCTGCGCAGGGCCCGGCACGATCTGGACCTGGCGGGTCGCTCCCTCGCGGCCGGCCAGCCCGTGCTCCTGGTGTGCGGCGCCGCCAACCGGGACCCGGAGGCCTTCCCCGACCCCGACGTGCTGGACTTCCGGCGTCCCGGTGGGCGGCACGTCGCCTTCGGGTACGGGCCGCACTTCTGCCTCGGTGCAGCGCTGGCCCGACTGGAGGGCGTCATCGTGCTGGAGGCGTTGCTCACCCGGCTGCCGGACTGGAAGCTCGTGGGCGCCGCGCCGAGCTGGCAGCGCAGTCTCAACTTTCGCGGACTGACCAGCCTGGAGATCGCCTTCACGCCCTCGCCGCACGGTCACCCGGGCCAGCCCGTGCCCGAGTGAGCGGGACCACCCGCCGGCCACCCCCACCCGTGCCCCCACCCGCGCTGGAAGGCCGGTCCCGGCCCGGCATCCGACCGGGTGTGCGGTGCGCACCGCACACCCGGAGGGACGGGGGGCGTCCACCGCGCTCGTACAAAAAGGGGAGGCCCCGGAGCGGGGTGCTGGTGGGTCCTGTCCGAGGGGTTGCGCGGGGAGTGGGCCGGGCCCCATAGGATTGGGGCCAAAACCCACCACTCACCTTGAGGATCGCTGCATGCCTGGCATCACGCGCGAGGAGGTCGCTCACCTCGCTCGGCTGGCACGCCTGGACCTGAAGAGCGAAGAACTCGATCACTTCGCCGGTCAGCTCGACGACATCATCGGCGCGGTAGCCCGCGTCGCCGAGGTCGCCGACCAGGACGTTCCACCGACCTCCCACCCGCTGCCCCTGACGAACGTCATGCGCGCGGACGAGGTCCGACCGTCGCTCACCTCCGCGCAGGCGCTCTCCGGCGCCCCCGCCCAGGAACAGCAGCGCTTCAAGGTCCCGCAGATCCTGGGGGAGGACTGATCGCCATGGCCGACACGAACAGCATCATCAGGCTGACCGCCGCCGAGACCGCGGCGCGCATCGCCTCCGGCGAGCTCACCGCCGTCGAGGTCACCGAGGCCCACCTGGCCCGGATCGAGGCCGTCGACGAGAAGGTCCACGCGTTCCTGCACGTGGACCGCGAGGGCGCCCTCGCCCAGGCCCGCGCGGTGGACGCCAAGCGCGCCGCCGGCGAGGAGCTGGGCCCGCTCGCGGGCGTTCCGCTCGCCCTGAAGGACATCTTCACCACCGAGGGCATCCCGACCACCGTCGGTTCCAAGATCCTCGAAGGCTGGATCCCCCCGTACGACGCGACCCTCACCAAGAGGCTGAAGGCCGCGGACGTCGTCATCCTCGGCAAGACCAACATGGACGAGTTCGCCATGGGGTCCTCGACGGAGAACAGCGCGTACGGTCCGACCGGCAACCCCTGGGACCTGACCCGCATCCCGGGCGGCTCCGGCGGCGGCTCCTCGGCGGCCCTCGCCTCCTACCAGGCGCCGCTGGCGATCGGCACGGACACCGGCGGTTCGATCCGCCAGCCCGCCGCGGTCACCGGCACCGTCGGCGTGAAGCCGACGTACGGCGGCGTCTCCCGCTACGGCATGGTCGCCTTCTCCAGCTCGCTGGACCAGGGCGGCCCCTGCGCGCGCACCGTCCTCGACGCGGCCCTGCTGCACGAGGTCATCGGCGGTCACGACCCCCTGGACTCCACGTCCATCGACGCCCCGGTGCCCCCGGTCGTGGAGGCCGCCCGCAACGGTTCCGTGACGGGCATGCGGGTCGGCGTCGTCAAGCAGTTCCGCGGCGAGGGCTACCAGGCCGGCGTGGTGCAGCGCTTCGACGAGTCGGTGGAGCTGCTGAAGGAGCTCGGCGCCGAGATCGTCGAGCTGGACTGTCCGTCCTTCGACCTGGCGCTGTCGGCGTACTACCTGATCGCGCCCTCCGAGTGCTCCAGCAACCTCGCCCGGTTCGACGCCATGCGTTACGGCCTGCGGGTCGGCGACGACGGCACCCGGTCGGCGGAGGAGGTCACGGCGCTCACCCGTGACGCGGGCTTCGGCGACGAGGTCAAGCGCCGCATCATGCTCGGCACGTACGCGCTCAGCTCCGGCTACTACGACGCGTACTACGGCAGCGCCCAGAAGGTCCGCACCCTGATCACCCGGGACTTCGAGAAGGCGTTCGAGCAGGTCGACGTGATCGTGTCGCCCACGACCCCGACGACCGCCTTCCCGATCGGTGAGCGGGCCGACGACCCGATGGCGATGTACCTCGCCGACCTGTGCACCATCCCGACCAACCTGGCGGGCAACGCGGCCATGTCGCTGCCCTGCGGTCTCGCCCCGGAGGACGGCCTGCCGGTGGGCCTCCAGATCATCGCCCCGGCGATGCAGGACGACCGGCTGTACAAGGTCGGTGCCGCCGTCGAGGCCGCGTTCGTGGAACGCTGGGGTCACCCGCTGCTTGAGGAGGCACCGTCGCTGTGAGCGCACTGACCAAGGCCAAGGGCTTCAAGAAGTCCAAGTCGGGCACGTACCTGTCCATGGCCACGACGGCCTTCGGCGCCGTCAGCATCGTCAAGCAGGCCCGCAAGGCCCGCTCCGAGCACGACACGCTGCGGCTGGTCGACGCCGCCGTGTCCGCCGCCGCCATCGTCACCGGACTCGCGATCCTCTACCGGGAGCTCAAGCGCCTCGGTGACGACGACGTCCTGCTGGGCTGAGAGGGAAGTTTCACCGTGACTGTCACGACCGACCTGGTGTCGTACGAGGACGCACTCGCGTCGTACGACCCCGTCATGGGCCTGGAGGTCCATGTCGAGCTGGGCACCAGGACCAAGATGTTCTGCGGCTGCTCCACGGAGTTGGGCGCGGACCCCAACACGCAGACCTGTCCGACCTGCCTCGGCATGCCGGGCTCGCTCCCGGTCGTCAACGCGATCGGCGTCGAGTCCGCCATCAAGATCGGTCTCGCGCTGCACTGCGAGATCGCCGAGTGGTGCCGCTTCGCCCGGAAGAACTACTTCTATCCGGACATGCCGAAGAACTTCCAGACCTCCCAGTACGACGAGCCGATCGCCTTCAACGGCTACCTGGACGTCCAGCTGGAGGACGGCGAGGTCTTCCGCGTCGACATCGAGCGCGCCCACATGGAGGAGGACACCGGCAAGTCGACCCACGTCGGCGGTGCCACCGGCCGCATCCACGGCGCCTCCCACTCGCTGCTCGACTACAACCGGGCCGGCATCCCCCTCATCGAGATCGTCACCAAGCCGATCGTCGGTGCCGGTGAGCGGGCCCCCGAGGTCGCCAAGGCGTACGTCGCCGAGCTGCGCGAGCTGATCCGGGCGCTCGGGGTGTCGGAGGCCCGGATGGAGATGGGCCAGATGCGCTGCGACGTCAACCTGTCGCTGCGTCCGCACGGCCGGGAGAAGTTCGGCACCCGCAGCGAGACCAAGAACGTCAACTCGCTGCGGTCCGTCGAGCGGGCCGCCCGCTTCGAGATCCAGCGGCACGCGGCCGTCCTGAACGAGGGCGGCACCATCATCCAGGAGACCCGCCACTTCCACGAGGACACCGGTTCCACCACCTCGGGCCGGGTCAAGGAGGAGGCCGAGGACTACCGGTACTTCCCCGAGCCCGACCTGGTGCCGGTGGCCCCGTCCCGGGAGTGGGTCGAGGAGCTGCGCGCCGGTCTGCCGGAGCTGCCGCGGGCCCGCCGCAACCGGCTGCGCGAGGAGTGGGGCGTCACCGAGCACGACATGCAGTCGATCCTCAACGCCGGTGCCGTCGACCTGATCGCCGCCACCATCGAGGAGGGGGCCGACTCGACCGCCGCCCGCAAGTGGTGGATGGGCGAGCTGGCGCGCAACGCCAACGAGTCCGGTGCCGCCCTGGACACCCTGCCGATCACTGCGGCGCAGGTCGCCCGGGTCGCCGCGCTCGTCGCGTCCGGCGACCTCAACGACAAGCTCGCCCGGCAGGTCATCGAGGGCGTCCTCGCGGGTGAGGGCACCCCGGACGAGGTCGTGGAGAAGCGGGGCCTCAAGGTCGTCTCCGACGAGGGTGCGCTGACCACCGCCGTCGACGAGGCCATCGCCCAGAACCCGGGCGTCGCAGACAAGATCCGCGGCGGCAAGGTCGCCGCGGCGGGTGCCCTGGTGGGCGCCGTCATGAAGGCCACCCGGGGCCAGGCCGACGCGGCCCGGGTCAAGGAGCTGATCCTCGCCCGGCTCGGGGTCGAGGGCTGACGTCCACGTAGTACGCGCGGGGGGCGGTGACCGGTGTCCGGTCACCGCCCCCTTCGTCGTGCCCGGAGCCCGGAGCCCGGAGCACGCAGGGCACCTGCGCCGCTGCGGTCTCCGGGGGCCGCGAACCGGTGTGAGGAGAACCACGAACCAGTCAAACGATCTCTTAAGCCTGCAAGAGTGGCATCAGCTTGTTCATGCGTTCTTTGCGGGCGGTTTCGAAGTATTCTCTGAGATTCTTCGCGATTCTCCTTCGGGCCGTGCGGCCCCACCGGGGTACCGGCTGTTCCCGATGAAGACCCGACGAAGCACCCTGGGAGTTCAGCGGTGGCAGCACTCGCGCGCTGGTGCGTACGGCACCGTCTGGTCGCCGTCCTCATCTGGCTGGCCACCCTCGGCGGCACCGCCACCGCCGCGGCGCTCACGGGTTCCGCGTACTCCAACGACTACGAGGTGCCCGGCACCGAGTCCGGTCGCGCCACCGAACTCCTCGCCCGCGGCTTCCCGGGCTCGGGCGGCGACAGCAACACCATCGTCTGGCACACCGAACACGGCACCGTGCGGGCCGCCGAGGTCGAACGGACCATGAGCCGGGTGCTCGGGGAGGTCGCCGAGCTGCCGGCCGTGGCCGCGGTCACCGGGCCGTACGCCGGTGCCGGTACCGCAACCGGTACCGCAGCCGACGCGGGCACGGCCGCCGACCGGATCAGCGCCGACGGCCGCACCGCCTACGCCACCGTCACCTTCGACCGGCCCGTGGGCGAGCTGACCGCCGCCGACGCCCGGGCCGTGGTGGACCTCGCGACGCCCGCCGCCACCGAGGACCTGACCGTCGCCCTCGGCGGCAGCGCCGTCGCCCTCACCGAACCGCTCGGCGGCCACCTCGCGGAGGCCGTGGGCGTCGCCGTCGCGGCCGTGGTGCTCTTCCTCGTCTTCGGTTCCCTGGCCGCGTCCCTGCTCCCGATAGCGACCGCCCTGGTCAGCGTCGGCACCGCCTACGCCGGGACCGTACTGCTCGGGCACGCCATGACCGTCGCCGACTTCGCCCCGATGCTGGGCATGCTCATCGGCCTCGGCGTCGGCATCGACTACGCCCTGTTCATCGTCACCCGCCACCGCCAGGGCCTGCGGCGCGGACTGTCGGTCGCCCGGGCCGCCGAGCAGGCCGTCGCCACCACCGGGCGTGCCGTGGTGTTCGCGGGCGCCACCGTCTGCATCGCCCTCCTCGGCATGCTCGTCCTACGCCTCGGGTTCCTCAACGGGGTCGCCGTCGCGGCGTCCCTGACCGTGGTCCTCACTGTCGCCGCCTCGGTCACCCTGCTGCCCGCGCTGCTGTCCTGGATCGGTCCGCGCGCCCTCAGCCGTCGGGAACGCCGCCGCCTCGCCGAACAGGGGCCCGAGCCGGCGACGGGCACCCCGCCCAGCGGGCCGGCCGCCCGGTGGTCCGCCTTCGTGGAACGCCACCCCAAGCTGCTCGGCGCCCTCGCCCTGGTCGCCGTCACCGTGCTGGCGCTGCCCGCGCTCTCCCTCCACCTCGGCACCTCCGACCAGGGCAACAATCCGAAGGGCTCCACCACCCGGCAGGCGTACGACCTGCTGGCCGACGGCTTCGGGCCCGGCGTCAACGGCCCCCTCACCCTGGTCACCGAGGTTCGCGGGGCCGACGCCCCCGGCGGGGCGGCCCTCCAAGACCGGGCCGCCCTCGACGCACTCGCGGCCACCCTGCGCGGCACCGAGAACGTCGCCTCGGTCTCCCCGGTCACCCACAACGCGGCCGGGGACACCGCCGTGCTCACCCTGGTCCCCGAATCGGCCCCGCAGTCCGAGCGGACCAGCGCACTCGTCGACCGGTTGCGCACCGAGGTGCTGCCGGCCGCCGAGCGGGGCACCTCGCTGGACGTGCAGGTCGGCGGGGTCACCGCCGGGTACGACGACTTCGCCGAACTCATCGTCGGCAAACTCCCGCTCTTCGTCGGCGTCGTCGTCGCCCTCGGCTGCGTCCTGCTGCTGTTGGCCTTCCGCTCGATCGGCATCCCGGTGAAGGCCGCCGTGATGAACGTGCTCGCCGTCGCGGGCGCCTTCGGCGTGGTCGTCGCCGTCTTCCAGTGGGGCTGGGGCAGCGAACTGCTGGGCCTCGGCCGTGCCGGGCCCATCGAACCGTTCCTGCCGGTCATCATGGTCTCGGTCCTCTTCGGCCTCTCCATGGACTACCAGGTCTTCCTGGTGAGCCGGATGTACGAGGAGTGGCTGGCGACCGGGGACAACCGCCGGGCCGTGCGCGTCGGCCTCGCCGAGACCAGCCGCGTGATCAACTCGGCCGCTGTGATCATGATCGCCGTGTTCCTGGCCTTCGTGCTCAGCGGCGACCGGGTCATCGCCATGTTCGGCATCGCGCTCGCCGCGGCCGTCGCCCTCGACGCCTTCGTGCTGCGCACCCTGCTGGTCCCCGCCCTGATGCACCTGCTCGGCGGCGCCAACTGGTGGCTGCCCCGCTCCCTGGACCGCGTCCTGCCCCGCATCAGCATCGAGCCGCCGGAGTGCCGCCCCGGCCACCCGCACGGACGTGCGACGATTCCCGGGCGGCGCGTGGACCACGCACCGCAGGAGACCCACGCGGGCGCGGACCTCTGACCGTGGCCGCCCCGCCGCACGCCGTCCCTCACCCGGGGCGAGCCGGAACCCCGGAGGAAGCAGCCATGTACGCGAGAACGCTCGGTGACGACGGGGCCGAACTGCGCCCCCTGGAGCCCTGGCACGCCGAGGAGTTCCTGGCCCACCTCGACCGCGGACGCGACTTCATCAGCCGGTACGTCGCCTTCGGCACCAACGCCCATGACGTCGACGGGGCCCGGGCCGTGCTCCAGGCGTACGCGGACAAGCGCGCCGTGGACAACGGCAGCCTGCACGGCATCTGGCTGGACGGCACCCTCGTCGGCGGACTCCTCTTCCGGATCTTCGACGCCGACAGCGGCAACTGTGAGATCGGCTGCTGGCTCGAACCCGCCGCCGCCGGCCGCGGCCTGGTCACCCGGGGCGCCCGCGTCCTGCTGGACTGGGCGTTCGGGGAGCGCGGCATGCACCGCGCCGAGTGGGTCACCTCCACCGCCAACGAGTCCAGCCGCCGGGTCGCCGAACGGCTCGGCATGCGGGTCGACGGGGTGCTGCGGGAGAGCTACCCGTACCGGGGCGTGCGCCACGACATGGAGGTGTGGTCCGTGCTGGCGCCCGAGTGGCGCGGCACGGAGCAGGGCGGCTGACCTGCGGGGCCGGGTGGCGTGTCGTTAAGGAACCTCTCAGACGGCGTCCGTACGGTGCCCCCATGGCAACACAGACCGACAAGACCGCCGCCGCGGGCACCGACGCGGACACCGTCACCGACACGGACCCGGCCGCCGTGAAGGGAGCCGGCGCGGAGGAATCCGGCGCCGACCGCCCCGCCGAGGGCTCCACCGGTAAAACGGCGGACAGCGCCGCCAAGGGTGACGGGGCCGAAGACGCCCTCACCGAGGCGGACCCGGCAGGTGCGGACAGCGCGGACCTGGATGACCTCGACGAGCTCGACGCCCCGGTGGGCAAGGTCTCCTCGGGCGTCGGCGCGGGTGCCGCGGCGGTCCTCTCGGCGACCCTCGGCGTGGTCGGCCTCAGCGGCGGTTGGCTCGGTTCCGTGGCCTCCGCCCGGCAGTCGCTCATCGGCCAGCTGGAGGCATCCTCCTCCGGCGGCGGCGACGTCGCCGCCCAGATTCAGGGCGTGTACGGGGACGCCTGGCAGGCCGCCGCCCTGGTCGGCGGCGCCTTCGCCCTCGCCGCCCTGCTGATCGGTGCGTTCACCCTGGCCCGGCCCGCGTTCGGCGCCCCCGACTCGGAACCGGCGCCGTGGATCAAGTCCGTGGCCTGGGCGGGAGTCGGTCTGGGCCTCGTGGGCCTGCTGCTCGCCGTCGCCAAGTACACCGACGTCCTCCTCGGTCTGCCCTCGGCCACCTGACACCTCACCGCTGACGCACGCACGGCCGAAGACACCCGGGGGGGGGGGGGCCCCGAGGGGCGCCCGCGCGCGGGGGGGGGGGGGGGGGGGGCCACCCCCA
>NZ_JBHWIQ010000047.1:0-36750 GCF_042732055.1 Streptomyces sp. NPDC059816 | reverse complement strand
ATCCGCCCCGCAAACACCTCCGAACCACCCAACAACCCCACAGCCATCCCCACCCACTGCGACCCCTGACCCGGAAACACCACCACCGAACGACCCGACGAAACACCGTCACCACGCACCACCCCCGGCGCCAACCGGCCCTCGGCCAGGGCCTTCACCCCACCGAGCAACTCACTCCGGTCCCCGCCCACCACTACCGCACGGTGCTCGAACGACGCGCGCCCCACCACCAGCGAGTGACCCACGTCGGCCACATCGAGCCCAGGATCAGCCACCACCCGTGCCGCCAACGCCCCCGCCTGCGCACGCAAGGCCACCGCACTGCGCGCCGACACCGGCCACACGACCGGTCCCGGGCGCCGAGTACCCTCCACCGCCCCGACAGGCACCTCGGCAGGCGCGGACTCCAAGATTACGTGGGCGTTGGTCCCGCTGATGCCGAAGGAGGACACGCCCGCCCGGCGCGGACGACCCGTTTCGTCCCACGCACGGGCCTCCGCCAGTAATCGGCCGGCCCCCGCCGACCAGTCCACCTCGGGCGTCGGACCGTCCACGTGCAGCGTCTTCGGCATCACCCCGTGCCGCATCGCGAGCACCGACTTGATGACACCGCCCACACCCGCCGCGGCCTGGGTGTGGCCGATGTTGGACTTCAGGGAACCGATCCACACCGGTCGGCCCCCGGGCCGGTCCTGCCCGTACGTGGCCAGCAGCGCCTGCGCCTCGATCGGGTCACCCAACCGCGTCCCCGTACCGTGCGCCTCCACCACGTCCACCTCGGACGCCGACAACCCCGCATCCGCCAACGCCGCACGGATCACCCGCTGCTGCGACGGACCGCTCGGCGCCGTCAGACCGTTGCTCGCACCGTCCTGGTTCACCGCCGAACCACGGACCACCGCCAACACCGGATGCCCGTGACGCCGGGCGTCCGACAACCGCTCCACCAGCAGCATCCCCACGCCCTCGGCCAGGCCGAAGCCGTCGGCGGCTGCCGCGAACGCCTTGCAGCGGCCGTCCGGGGCCAGACCGCCCTGGCGACTGAACTCCACCAGCATGCCGACCGTGGACATCACGGTCGCGCCGCCGGCCAGCGCCAGCGAGCATTCACCCGACCTCAGCGCCCGCACCGCGAGGTGCAGGGCCACCAGCGAGGACGAGCACGCCGTGTCCACGGTGACCGCCGCTCCCTCCAGACCGAGGGTGTAGGCCAGTCGGCCCGATGCGACGCTTCCGGTGTTGCCGGTCAGCAGGTGGCCGCCCTCGTCGGCGCCCTGTTCGAGAGGGGGGCCGTAGTCCATGGTCATCGCCCCGACGTAGACGCCCGTCGGGGTCCGCCGCAGGGCGGCGGGATCGATCCCGGCCCGCTCCAGCACTTCCCAGGTCGTCTCCAGCAGCAGCCGCTGCTGGGGGTCCATCGCCGCTGCCTCGCGCGGCGAGATGCCGAAGAACTCCGCGTCGAACTCAGCCGCACCGGCGAGCGAACCCGCCTCTCGCTGGTAGTACCGGCCCGGCGTCCCCGGTGCGGGGTCGTACCGACCGGCGGTGTCCCAGCCGCGGTCGTGGGGCAGCGCGGAGACGGCGTCGGCACCTGCCGACACCAACTCCCAGAGTTCGTCGGGGCTGCCCACGCCGCCGGGGTAGCGGCAGCCCATCCCCACGATCACGACGGGGTCGTCGTCCGCGGACCGCCGCACCGGCTCATCCGCGCCCGTGTTCCGGTCGGGCCGGTCGCCGCTGATCTCGGCACTGAGGTACGCGGTCAAGGCCATCGGGGTCGGGCAGTCGAAGACGACCGTTGCGGGGATGCGCAGCGCTGTCGCCGCGCTCAGCCGGTTGCGCAGTTCCACGGCGGTGACGGAATCGAATCCCAGGTCGACGAAAGCCAGGTCGGCCGGGACGGGATCGGACCGCCCGGCCAGCACGGCGATCTCCTCGCCCACCAACCGTGCCAGCGCGGCACGCCGCTCCGGTACGTCCATCGCGGCCAGCTCCGTGCGGAACGCGGTGGCGGCATCCAGGTCGCCGCCCGTGCCGTCCGGCCCGTTCGCGCCCGCCGCACCGGCCTGCTCGAGCGCCGCCAGGACAGCCGTCGGCAGTTCCCGCGTTCGAGCGTGCCGCGCGGCGAACAACGCTTCCTGTTCCGGGGTGACACCGCGCACGTACAGGTCACCAAGCGAAGTCAGGAACCGGCTCGGACCGCCCTGGTCCCGGCGCAGCGTCCCGAGGACGGCGACCTGCGCGCCGTGCTCCTCCACGCAGTCCGTGAGGGCGGAGGTCAGCACGGTGTGCGGGCTGACCTCCAACAGGACGCCGTGCCCGTCCCGCAGCAGGGCCCCGGTCGCCTGGTGGAACCTGACCGTGTTGCGCAGGTTGCGGCACCAGTAGTCGGCGTCCAGTACCGGGACGTCCAGTCGCCCGCCGGTCAGGCCGGAGTAGTAGGGCAGATGCGGTGTACGGGGCCGGATCGGTGCGAGGTCGGTGCTCATCCGGGGGACGATCGCGTCGATGTGGGGGGAATGGGCCGCCAGGCCCACGGCGATCCGCCGTGCGTGCACCGCGTTCGCGGCCAGGTCGGCGAGGAGTTCGGCCGCGGCGTCGCGGTCGCCGGAGACGATCACGGACCGCGGGCCGTTGTGCGCGGCGACGACGAGGCGGCCGTCCCAGCGGCGCAGCCGCGGCTCTACGTCGTCGGCCGGGGCCATGACGGAGACCATGTCGCCCTGCCCGGCCAGGGTCGCCTGGGCCTGGCTCCACAGGGCCACCACCCGCGCGGCGTCGTCCAGGGACAGCGCGCCGGAGACCGCGGCGGCGGTGATCTCGCCGACGCTGTGCCCGAGCACGGCGGACGGTTCCACGCCGTGGGAGCGCCACAGCGCGGTGAGCGACACCGTCACGGCGAACAGCAGGGGCTGCACCACGTCGGCTCGGTCCGCGGCAGGTGCGCCCGGGGCGTCCGGGTCGCGAAGCACGTCGATCGGTGACCAGTCGACGAACGGTTCCAGGGCCTGGGCGCACGCGTCCATCCGATCGCGGAACACCGTGGACGTGTCCAGCAGGTCCACCGCCATCCGGGGCCATTGCGCGCCCTGTCCGGGAAACACGAAGGCGACCCGGCGGCCGTCCCCGGCGGCGCCCTCCACCAGGCCGGGCGTGCTCCTGCCGTCGGCGAGCGCGTCCAGCTGCCGCAGGAATCCGTCACGGCCGTCCGCCACCAGTGCTGCCCGCCGGCCCCCCTCGGAGGCGCTGCGCGCGAGGGTGAACGCGATGTCCTGGGGGCTCCAGTCGTCACGACCGGCCAGGTACGCGTGCAGGCCGCGCGCGCCGGCCGCCAGCGACTCCTTGCCGCTGCCGGCCAGTGTCCACAGCAGCGGTGCTTCCGTACCGTCGGGGTGCGCCATCGTGTCTTCGGACTCCTTCATGGCGAGCAGGACCATCAGTCAGCGACCCCTGGCGGGGTGCTCACTCTCACGGGTCGCGCGTCGACCGGGACGCCTTCGTCATGCCCGGCATGCACCGCCACCGGACCTGCGACGTCGATTTTGCCCACCTCGCATAGCAACCCGATATCGCAGGCCGCGACACGGTGCGGATACGGGGAGCGGGCCGGTCGCGACCTTCGGCCGGCCGGAGAGGAATCCAGCGCCTTGCACAGCGCTGCGCGATGAGCTGGTGGTGCCGCTGGGCGAAGGCGAGGGGTCTTCAGTCGGTCGGGGTCGGGCAGTTCCTCTCTGTCCGAGCCGTTGACGAACGGGCATGGAACCTCCCGAGCCCCCCAAGGGGCGGAAGAGTTGCGCCGCTCGTGGAGCCGACTCCCGGAGGGACCTCGGCCCGGTGGCCGCCCCGCTCACGGATGCCCGCCGTACGCCGGGAAGGGCTCACGGCTGCCCCGTGGCCGGCGCCGGTGCCCGCCGGCCACGCGCTCTCAGGCGGGCTGCCGGCGTTTGAGGGGCTCCCACCAGTCCCGGTTGTCGCGGTACCAGGCGAAGGTCTCGGCCAGCCCAGACTCGAAGTCGCGCCGCGGACGGTAGCCCAACTCGGTCCGCAACCTGGTGCAGTCGATCGCATAGCGCCTGTCGTGGCCCTTGCGGTCCGGTACCTGCCGTACGCGCGCCCAGGTCGCGCCCACTGCCGCGAGCAGCCGCGCGGTCAGTTCCCGGTTGCTGAGCTCGATACCGCCGCTGATGTTGTAGACACGGCCCGCGACACCGCCGGCGCGGACCAGCTCGATGGCCGCGCAGTGGTCCTCGACGTGCAGCCAGTCGCGCCGGTTGAGCCCGTCGCCGTACAGGGGGACGTCACCACCGTCGAGCAGCGTCGTGAGGAACAGCGGGATGATCTTCTCGGGGAACTGCCGCGGCCCGTAGTTGTTGCTGCACCGGGTGACCCGCACGTCGAGGCCGTGGGTGCGGTGGTACGACAGGGCCAGAAGGTCCGAGGCCGCCTTGGAGGCGGCGTAGGGGGAGTTGGGGGCGAGGGGGTCGCGCTCGGTGCAGGAGCCGCTCTCCACCGAGCCGTAGACCTCGTCCGTGGACACGTGCACGAAGCGATCGACGCCGTGACGCAGTGCGGCGTCCAGCAGGGTCTGGGTGCCCGTGACGTTGGTGCGCACGAAAGCGTCGGCGGAGGCGATCGAGCGGTCCACATGGGACTCGGCGGCGAAGTGCACCACCTGGTCGGCCTGTCGCATCAGTTTGTCGACGAGGGGGGCGTCGCAGATGTCGCCCCGGACGAACGTCAGCCGGGGATCGCCGAGATCGAGGTTGTCCAGGCTCCCGGCGTAGGTCAGGCTGTCCAACACCGTGACCTGCGACACCCCGCTGCGCTGTGCGGTGTCGCCCGCGAGCAGCAGCCGTACGTAGGCGGATCCGATGAAACCGGCGGCGCCGGTGACCAGCAGATTCACAGTCCCTCCGAAGGAAGTGGAGGCAGCACGCCCTCCTTGCGCAGGCGTGCCCGCTCCATGACGTACTCGCCGTAGGGCGAATTGCCCATGCCCGCACCTAGCGCTTGGCAGTCGTCCGCGTCGATGTATCCCATGTGCATGGCGATCTCTTCGATGCAGCCGAGGCGGGTGCCCTGCCTGCGCTGCGTGTCCCTCACGAAAGTGCCCGCTTCGAGCAGGGATTCATGAGTGCCGGTGTCCAGCCACGTGACGCCCCTGCCGAGCCACACCAGTTCGGCGGTGCCCATCTTCAGGTAGACGCGCAGGAGGTCGGTGATCTCCAACTCGCCCCGGGGGGACGGCTCCAGGCCTCTGGCGATGTCCGTGACCTGGGCGTCGAAGAAGTACATCCCCGGGATGGCGAGCTTCGAGCGCGGATTGCGGGGTTTCTCCTCGATGGAGACGAGTTCGCCCTGCGCGTCGATCTCGGCAACTCCGAACCGCTCCGGGTCGGCCACCTCGTGGCCGAACAGCACACAGCCACCCATCTTGAGCGCGGTACGCCGCAGCATGATGGGCAGGTTGGCGCCGTGGAAGAGATTGTCGCCGAGGATCAGCGCGCACAGCTCGCCACGGATGTGGTTCTCCCCCACGAGGAAGGCGTCGGCGATGCCGCGCGGCTTGTCCTGCGTGGCGTAGTCGAGGGACAGCCCCAGCTGCCGGCCGTCACCCAGAAGCGTCTGGAAGGCGGGGAGGTCGGCAGGACGCGTGATGATGAGGATGTCCCGGATGCCCGCCAGCATGAGCATGGAGAGTGGGTAGTAGATCATCGGCTTGTCGTAGACCGGCGCGAGTTGTTTGGAACCAGCGAACGTGAGGGGCTGCAGGCGGGTGCCGTTGCCGCCCGCCAGAATGATCCCCTTCATGTGCTCCACGCTCCCTCGTGATCGGTGGTTGGGCATCGTCGGGGGCCCGTCCTGAGCCGTTCTCATGCCCGTCTTCGGGGAACGGGGCCGACGACCAGCGCGGGGCACTTCGAGCAGGGTCATCGCATGTTCGGGATCGGTCCGGTTCGCCGGTCCCGTACATGACGTGACGTCACATCCCCCCGTTCCGGACCATCTGAGGGACGCGGTGGTCCCGCACCATGCCCTGCTGGCCGAGTGCCTGCGGGCCGCAGTTGTCCCGAATGCCGCGCTTGAGGTCGAGGGTGTTGGCGTTCAGGGAACGGACCGTGCCCAGCCCCTGGTCGACCTGCCTCCGCGGCTCACCCTGCGAGTGGGACAGCTGTGCCACGGCGGCACGTATCTCGGTGCGCGCGTCTGCTCAGATCGACGGCCCACGCCGCAGGGCGGCCCGCACCGTCGGATCGAGCAGCACTGACTCGGCGACACCGGCGGACAGCGCTTCGAGAGCCGGAACCGGCCCGGTCGGCCAAGCCCCCGAACTCCGCCCCGGCGACAAGCACCACCTCGTGCCCACGAGCCTTCAGCTCAACGCCGAGCACCACGAACGGCTGCCCGTCACCGCGTGAACCAATGGTCAGTTGACCGGGACTTGATGGTCTTCTTGATCCGGTTGAACCGCCCCTCCTCGACGGCGGCGATCACCTCGCCGTCCCGCACCGGACACGCAGCCGAGTCGTGGAACCACTGGTCCGGCAGGAGGGTGACCAGACCCGAGTCCCGCGCGGAGAAGTTTCCACTCAGCCCGAGCAGCAACATCGTGACCACCCCAAATCGTCGTTGACTTGAACGCACCTGCCGTCACGCTGCGGCCCTTGCCGGACCACGACACTGAGTGGATGCGGGCCCTGAGAGTTCTGCAGCAGCCTATGCGGGACGGATAGCGGGACGGCTAGCGGATGAATAGCGCCGACGGCTGGACCGGACGCGCCCGGTCAGGACGACGATCCGTTGCGCGGCAGCGGAAGCCGATGCCGCAGGCTCAGGGCTCCCGGTGGCGTCCGCGGCCGGCAGGGCGGCCATGAAGGCGATCCGCACGGCCCCGCTGTCGAGGCCGCGGAGCTCGGCCTCACCGAGTTCGACGAGCAGTTCGGCGCGCGCTGCCTCAGCGCGGTCGACGCATGGTGGAACGCCCGGGACGAGTTCGCCCCGTTCCTCGGCTTCCGCCCGAGCCTCGCACGATCGGATACACCACCCATGCGGTCGAATCCATCAACTTCGACCAGCGGGAAGCACCGGCTGAGGGCGAGAGCTCAGCCGGCGTAGTCGGCCACGTACCGGTCGAGTAGCCGATCGAGGTGGCCGGCGCCGCCCGGCAGGACGACGGTCGGCAGCAGGGCCCGCAACCGGGCGGTCGAGACCGTCGTGCGCACCAGCGGGGCGTCGACGAGCTCGAACCGGGCCGGCAGGCCCATCCGAGCCCGCACCCCGGCGGCGATCGCGGTCACCGGAACCGGTGTGCCGGACGCAACGTGCACCACCTCGCCGTGCACGCCGGCCGCCAGCAGACCGTCCACAGTGGACACGACGTCGCGCACGTCGACCAGATCTCGGTAGGTGTCCCGGTACAGTCGGACGGTTCCCGAACGCACCTGCTCGACGAACGCGGGCAGCAGTTGGTGCGGCCGCTGTCGTGTGCCGACGACGTGTGCCAGCCGCAGCACGAGCCAGTTCGCGCCCGAGTCCGCCACCTGCCGCTCCAGTTCGAGTTTGTGGCACCCGTAGGGCGAACTCGGCGAGACGGGTTCCCGTTCCTCCACGATGTGGTCGGTCGAGCCGTACATCGCGTGCGACGCGGTCGACAGCACCACCGCGGTCAGGTTCTCTCGCAGGCAGCGCTGCGTCACCTCGGCCATGAGCGCCCGTTCCCTGGCGAACTCCGCCGGATCGGTCACCCGTACGCTGGACACACCGGCAGCCACCACCACAGCGTGCGGATGCCGGTCGGCGATCGTGCTGAGGTGGCTTGCGATGAAGCCCCGGCCGATGACGAGCATCAGTTTCCTCCGGACACGGTGACGACGCGAGCGGATGCCCTGATGGCGTCGAGGAGTTCGGCAGTGCGCAGGGTGTCGGCGTTGGACGCCGCTGCCGGGTTCGGCACGCCGGCTCGGCGGGCTCGGACCTCGGCGGTGAAAGCAGCAGCCGATCGGGCGAACTGGTCGGCGGCCGGCGTCACGATCTCCTCGGCATGGTCCTGTTCATCGATGCGCAGCACCGGCTGGTGGGTCGCGGGTGGGGTGAACGCGCGCTCCAGCAGCAGCTGGGCGGACGAGCCCCACAGCCGGTAGCGGGAACCGTAGCCGTGCCGGAAGCCGAACTCGGCCGTCACGACCACCTCGCCGGTCGTGAGCAGCGCGCTGCCGGACACGTCGACTCCGGTGACCGGATCCACGTGCAGCACCGCGCCGGCGACCTCGATCTCGTTGCCGAACAACAGTTGTGCCGCCCGGATCGGGTAGACACCTGCGTCCAGCAACGCCCCGCCTCCCAGTTCGGGCCGGTAACGCACGTCGGCGACGGGAAGCGGCGGGAAGCAGAACGAGCTGGTGAAGTGCCGAGGCTCGCCGATTCGACCGGCGGTCACCAGGTCCCGCACGACGGCGTGCACCGGGTGGTGCAGGAACGTGAAGTTCTCCCGCAGCACGAGGTCGTTCACTTCGGCCAGGCGCACCAGATCAGCGGTGTCGGCGGCGCACGTCGTCAGCGGTTTCTCCGCCAGGACGTGCTTTCCGGCCGCGAGCGCGGCCGCAGCCCACTCGTGGTGGAGGGAGTTCGGCAGCGGGACGTAGACGGCGTCGATGTCGGCGCGCCCCAACAGCGCCGCGTACCCTTCGATCGGTTCGCCACCGAACCGCTCGGTGAATGCCGCGGCCCTGGACCGATCCCGGCTCGCGATGGCCACGACCGACACCCCAGCCGTACCGGTCAGAGCAGGTAGCATGCGCCGCCAGGCCACGGATGCCGTCCCCAGCACACCGATCCGCACCTTCGCCGCCGGGTCGAAGTCCGCTCCGGGGGCGGGTTCCGCGAGAGGCCGCACCATCAGGCGCCCCCACCCGGCGCGACCGGACTGTCGTCATCGAGGCGAGCCAAGAGGCTGTTCAGGCACGCCACCAGACTGCGGGCCTGCACGTTCACGTAGTGGCTGTGCCGAAGCAACCCGAGGATCTGGGCCATGGTCATCCACCGGTGCCGGGCCGGTCCGGCACCGTTCGCCACCACCGGGTCGACCTCGACGATCATGTGCCGGGTACGGGCGTGGAAGAACCGGCCGCCCTCCTCGGAGAGCTCGGTGTCGAACCAGATCCGGTCGGGCGGCGCGGCCAGCACATCGTCCAGGAAGGGCGGCCTGGCCTCGGCTGGCAGGTGCTCGTAGTTGCCCGGCGTGCACTGCACCGTCGGCGCCAGTTCGACGAAGTCCAGGTACCCCGGCTCCACCTGGACGCCGACGAGTATGTGTAACACCCCGGAGAACCGGGCGACCAGGAACGCCACGACGCCGAGCCCGTGCGGGGCGAGCATCGGCTGCGTCCAGCTGTCGATCTCGCGGCCCCCGCCGTCCACCGCGACCGCGCGGATGTCGAAGAAGACGCCCGTGTCGTGAGTGATCCGGTCGGGCTGCCGGCGCCAGCCGCGCACGTCGCACAGCGGGATCGAGGTGGCCTCGACCTCACGGCGGGACCGCAGGTCGGTGATCCAGCTCAGGATCTCGCCGTCGGTGTGCAGTGCGCCCCACTCCGTCCCGATCGACCGCACGAGGGCCGCCCGAAACCCGGACGCGCCACAGCCCAGCTCGCCCGCGAGCATCGGTCCGGAGAGGGACAGGCAGGACAGCACGGTGCGCGTGTTCATGTTGACCAAGTGGTCCTCGGTGAGCAGCGCATGCAGCTGGCCCAGTGACAGCCAGCAGAAGCCGGGCAGCACCTCGACGTCCGCGGTGGCCTCCACGACGATGTTGCGGTTGCGTTTGCGGTAGAACCACGAGCCTTGCTCGGACTGGAGCACGTCGGCGAGCACCGATTGCGGCGGCGCGGACAGGAACATGTCCACATAGGGCACCGGGCGGCCGCGGTGTACCGCGGTGTAGTTGCTCTGCGTCGCCTGCACGGTCGGGGAGAGTTGCAACACGTTGCAGTTGCCCGGCTCCATCTTGGCCTGCATCAGGCAGTGCAGCACCCCGTCGAACTCCTTGACCAGGATGCCCAGCACGCCGATCTCCGGCTGATTGATGATCGGCTGCGACCAGCTCGCCACCGGGCCGTGAGCGGCGGCCACCGACAGGCCCTCGATGGCGAAGAACTTTCCGCTGTCGTGCACCAGGTTGCCGGTGTCGTCAGCGAAACGCCAGCCGACCAGGTCGGCGAAGTCGATACCGACGACCGTGGTGGTCCTGGCCACGGCTAGCCGTTCGGCGAACCAGGACCGGAAGTCCGGTGTGGCCGTGGCGGTGCCCTGGGTGGACAGTGTTGACCGGACGAGACGCAGCGCCGCCGACGGGTCGTGGGTCCGCAGCAGACCACCGGGGGTGACTGGGGATGCGGTCATTCGGACTCCTTCGTGGCTACCCCCGACCTTCAGGCCGGGAAGCGAACGAACTTCGGCGGAGCTCGTGCAAGACCGAGGGCCGGCACTCCGGTCATCGCCGTGAAAGCGGGTCGGCAACGGGCCGTGAAGCAGAAAGCGCGACTCGCGAGGGCCGGATCTCCCCGCTGAGGCAAGGAGAGCGGTCAAGGTGCCCCCAGTTCCGGCTGGGAAAGGGCTGCCACCGGAAGCCGTCAGCGCCGGGTGACGGCGTGGTTCTCGATGACGTCCGCGGCGGCGGCCACGCCTGGATCAGCGCGCACCGCCGCCGCCAGCGCCACCGCCCGAGTGGCGATCGCCGGATCGTCGACGGCGGTGCGCACAGCGGCGGCCAGCCGGTCGCCGGTCAACCGGGAGAACGGCACCGGCGGCGGTGCGACGCCCAGCGTGGCCATCCGGCTCGCCCACATCGGCTGGTCTGCATAGCAAGGTACGACGACCTGTGGCACGCCGGCGGACACCACGGCCGCGGTGGTGCCCTGGCCGCCGTGGTGCAGTACGGCGGCGGCGCGGGGCAGCAGCCAGACGAAGTCGGCGCTTTCGGTCCGGATCGCCTCGACGCCGGCGGGCAGCGGGTCGTCCGGGCCGCCGACGACGACCAGCCGGTGTCCGGTCGCCGCCGCTGCCGCCGCGCTCGCCGCGAGCAGGCCGGGACCGTCCACCGCCCAGGCGCTGCCGAAGGTGGCCACCAGCGGCGGATCGCCGTGTTCGACGAACTCGGTCACCTCCGCCGGATTGTCCCAACGCACGTTGTCCGACCAGTACCCGGTGATGTGACAGTGCTCCGGCCAGTCGGCGGGCGGCGCGAACACGTGCGGGCTGAACTGGTACAGCAGCGGCCGGGTGACCCCGTCGTCACGGAAGGGTGAGCGGAGCCCGAGCCGCGGCAGCCCGGCGGCGGTCCGGCCGCGGTTCACGCTGGGCCGGTACACCTGCCACTCCAGCGCGCCCATGGCCCGGTGGGTGAACCGGTTGTAACCGCCGCCCAGCGACAGCTCCGGCGCGCCCAGCGCGGGCCACGCGGCGGTCTCGGTCACCGGCCAGGACGCGACCGAACACCACGGCACGTCCGGCCCGGCCAGCGCGCCCATCCGGGTCAGCGTGGTGTTGACGACCATGTCCGCGCCCTCGCCGGCGGCCACCATCTCGTCCATCAGGGCCTGCTGCTGGGCACCGGTCGGCCGTGGCGCCGCCATGGCCATCCGGTACATCGACGGCCCACGCCGCAAGGCAGCCCGCACCTTCGGATCGCGCAGCACCGAGTCGGCGAAGCCGCCGGGCAGCGCTCCGAGAGCCCGGAAGCCGAGACCGGCCCGGTCGGCAAAGCTCCTGAACTCCGCCCCGGCTGCCAGCACCACCTCGTGTCCACGAGCCTTCAGCTCAACGCCGAGCACCACGAACGGCTGCACGTCACCGCGCGAACCAATGGTCAGCAGGACGATCCGCATCGTTCTCCTCGAGTCCGTCGCTCCGTCGGACGGGCGTCAGGCCGGGGTCGGCGTCAGGTACCGCCGCTGCCAGTGGTCCTCGCCCGTCGATGAGCTGACAGCCCGCCCGCCATCGAGCAGTCCCGGCCGGGCCGAGCCTAGCCGGGACGGATAGCGTCCGAATATCGCCGCACAGCGGAACCCGGCAACCACGACACACCAGGCATCTCGCGTTCGCTGGTCTTTTCTCCGAGTGGCCGGAGTGTGTAGCGGGGCTCCGGCCGTCCGGGGGCGGTCTCACGGAGACCGCCCCTCGATCGTGCGGCAACGCCGCAGGTAGTGGCAGCGGCGGGCGACTGCTTGACGCCGGCGGCGCCAGTTCGACCAGCTCGGCGGGTGATGTAGTCCCCGGTGTCCGCTCAGGTGCGGGCCGGGCACGACAAGCTGCCAGGAGTCGCCGAACTTCCGCCACGGTGAGCTCGATGGCCGACTCCTCGATGCCTTGGGGCGCACCTGTCAAAACCCTGCCCGTTGGCCGCGAGGTGGATCGGGGTGGCGACTCCGGGGTTCGCACTCGCCCCGACGGTCACCAGGTCAGCCAGGCCGGGTGCCATCGCCGCGTCAGGACCGGTGCGCGGCCGCGATCTGACCGACCAGCACGGCGAACGGCATGTCGAGCGCGGCATACACGGCGGTGGACTCGGGGGCCGCGTTGTCCCCGAGCGCCTCGACGATGAGGGTGGCGTAGTCACTGAGGATGACGCCCGCCTGCTGCATGCGCGCCAGCCCGGCCTCCCGCTTGGTGCGGCTGAACGTGCCGGAGGCGTCCACGGCCACGTAGGCGTCGTAGCCCGCGTCGGTGGCAGCGTACGCAGGCAGGGCCGCGCAGACCTCCAGGGACACCCCGGCGAAGATCAGCTTCCGGCGGCCGGTGGCCTCGATGGCCTCGCGGACCCGGTCGTCGTGCCAGGCGTTGACGGAGCTGCGGTCGATGATCTCCTGTCCGGCGGGGAGCGCCTCGACCAGTTCAGGGGTGGTGGGTCCCCACATACTGTCGGCCGCGGTGGTGGTCACCACCAGCGGGATGTCCAGCACGGTCGCGGCTCGCGCCAGGGCCGCCACATTGTGCTTCAGCTCGGCCACCGGGATGTCCCGGACGCCCGAGAGCAGACCGACCTGATGGTCGACTAGGACCACGGCGGCGTTCTCGCGGGTGACCGGCTCCAGGTACTTGTTGCGTCCACTCATGGTGCCTTCTCTCCTTCGGTTTGGTCACTAATCTTGATAGTCAATTTTGGTGACGACTATGAATCTAGGTGACCATCGTCTGCATGGCAAGCGGGAGTTGGAGCGAGGCGGGGCGCGGTCCGACCGGGCGGCTAAACTCGCTGGCCGGACCACCATGACCGGAACGGCGGAGGTGGTGGGGCGGAGCACGGATGGAGGACGTGGGGGCATGACCGGCAACCGGCAGACAGAACCTGGACCGGATCTGGGGGTGCTCGCCGCCCGAGTCCTGTTCTCCGTCCAGCGAGAGTTGTTCGCCACGCTCGCCGAGCGGGGCTTCGACGACATCCTGCCGCGTTCGGGAGCCGTCCTGGCCCATCTGCGTCCCGAGGGCATCCGCGCCAGTGAACTCGCCCGTCTGTCCGGCCAGCACAAGCAGGTGGTCGGCACGCTCGTCGACGATCTGGAGCGCCTCGGCTACGTCGAACGTGCCCCTGATCCCGCCGACCGCCGCGCCAAGCTGGTTCGCCCCACCGAACGTGGTCTGCTCCAGATGGAGACGGCCGCCACCATCATGCGGGCGATCGAGGAGCGGCACGCACAGTCGTTGGGCGAGGAGACCTACGCCGCCTTCAAGAAGGCACTCGGGCAGGTGGCGCGGGCCCAGAGCGCAGAGGCCAGGAGGCCGGGCTGAGCAGGCCCGGGTGCCGGTGGGGGCGAAGTGTCGTGACCCTCCACTGCCCGGTGACCGTGCACACCGCAGGAGCCGGAACACCCGCGGCGTCCGCTCCACCCGGCCCATAGGAGGGTTCCGGCCTGACGGCCCGTGGCCGGAGCTCGACGGTCTGCCAGTGGCCGTCGAGGTGGACCATGCCGCACCACGAGGGTGACATTCGCGCCCAGTGAGCGGTACTCGCGGGCCGCCGCCAGGGCCGCCTGCATCCCGGGGCGTTCCCGGACCCGGGTGCTGATGTGCTCCTCGAACAGCCGGTGCACGCCGGACGCTTCGAGGGCATCGACTTGGGACTGGACCTCCTGCGTACGGGCGACATGCCGTTCGGAGCGGAGCGCGGGGCCGAACGGGAAGCGCGCGGTGCGGTACTTGAGTGCGACCTTGCCGGAGGTGATCCGGCGGGGCGAGCCCGCCGGGACCTGACAGGTGGACATCGGGCAGGCGTGCGACTCGACGAGCCGGTACGAGTCGGTGATCACGCCAGGATCGTTTCAGGAATGCGGGTGCGAAGTCAGTCTCGCGTCAGGGCCTGGGTGAGGTCGGCCCAGAGATCATCGACGTGTTCGAGACCGACGGAGATGCGGAGCAGTCGATCGGAGATACCGGCCTGTTCGCGTGAGTCCGGGTCCATGGCGTGATGGGTGAGCGAGGCCGGGTGCTGAATGAGACTGTCGACGCTGCCGAGGCTGACCGCCGGGGTGAAGAGACGAACGCTGCCGGTCACCGCGTGCGGATCATCGACCTCGAAGGACACGATCGCCCCGCCCGCAGCCATCTGCTTCGGTGGCCGGGGTTCACCGTTCAGCCCCGGGTAGTGGACCCTGGTGACCGCCGGATGGTGCACGAGCCGGCGGGCGATCTCGGCAGCCGCGGCCGAGGCATGGTGCATCCGGACCGACAGCGTCGACAGTCCTCTGAGGAGCTGGTAGCCGGCCAGGGGGTGCAGTATCCCTCCGGTGGCGAACCGGACCTGCCGCAGAGCGCGGGCGAACCCCTCGTCCGACGCCACCACACCGCCCATCACGTCACCGTGACCGCCCAGGTACTTCGTCGCGCTGTGCAAGACGATGCCGGCGCCACAGTTCAGGGGACGCTGGAGCGCAGGCGTCGCGAAGGTGTTGTCGACCAGCACCGCGACCGGAGCGCATGCCGCGGCCAGCGCCTGGATGTCGATCTCCGTCAGCGTGGGGTTGGCGGGTGACTCAACGATCACCAGCCCCGTGTCGTTGCGGATGGCATCGCCGGCGCTGTGGGGTTGCGCCCAGGTCACCGAGGAGCCCAGCAGGCCCGATTCCAGGAGGTGATCGGTGGTGCCGTACAGGGGGCGGACGGCGACGACATGCGGCCGTCCCCGGGCGACCTGTACGAGAAGGCAGGCGCAGAGCGCTGCCATGCCGCTGGCGAAGGCCACCGCGGCTTCGGCCCCTTCCAGTTCGGCCAGCGCGGACTCGAACCGTGCGACGGTGGGGTTTCCCACCCGGCCGTAGACCGGCGGACCTCCGTCGTCGGCTCCGGAGCTGAACACGTCGAGCCGCGCCGCCTCGGCCACGGTGTCGCGGGAGGGGTAGGTGGTGGACAGGTCGATGGGCGGAACATGCAGTCCGAGATCGACACGGTCCTCACGGCCGGCATGGATCGCTCGGGTTTCCCAGTGATGCAAGGTCATGACGGCAGTCTTCGCAAAGCGTCGGGAGCAGCGAGTGGATCCCGCACTACATTCGGTCCATGAGAGAAAAGGTCATCCTGGATTCGATCGATCAGGCGCTTCTGCGTGAGCTGCAGAACGATGGTCGGCTGCCGAACAAGACACTGGCCCAGAGGGTCGGCGTGGCGCCGTCCACCTGTCTGGCCCGCACGCAGAGGCTGATGGAGTCAGGGGTGATCAAGGGGTTCCGGGCCCAGGTGAGCGCCGCGGCGATCGGCCGGCAGGTCCAGGCCGTCCTCGCCGTGCAGTTCATCGCGCATTCACGTCCCCTCGTCGACCCGTTCGTGGCATGGGCCAGAAAGCGGCCTGAGACTCTCGCGCTCCACCACGTGACCGGAGCCTTCGACTTCCTCGTCCACGCGGCCTGCCGTGACACTGAGGACCTCCAGCAACTCGTCCTGGAG
The DNA here is from genome assembly GCF_042732055.1 of Streptomyces sp. NPDC059816. Classification (NCBI taxonomy): domain Bacteria; kingdom Bacillati; phylum Actinomycetota; class Actinomycetes; order Kitasatosporales; family Streptomycetaceae; genus Streptomyces; species Streptomyces sp. NPDC059816. Next base: position 20,820 of record NZ_JBHWIQ010000047.1, on the reverse strand, counting down.
TTCACCGCACGCCGGGAGGTGGGCCGAGTGGAGACCCACCTCGTGTTCGGATCCTGGTCGGGAGGACCGCTGATCCCGGGCTAGTGACCTGAGTCGGAGGTTGTCGTCGGGTGGGGTGTGAGTCGTCCCGCGGACGGCCCGACTTCAGGACGCCCGGACAGCCCGCGACCGCACCGGCCGGCGCGACCTGGCCGACACTCGTCTCGCAGCCCGGGCCAACGCGGCAGTCTCGTGCCTGGTCGCGGCCAAGGCCACCTGGAGCGCCTGTTTTTCCAAGACCCGAACTCACCGCCGAACTGCTGACGGAAGCCGGCGTACGAAGGTGTTCGCCGTCGACACGAGGAGCAAGGTCCTGAGCACGGCGGGGCCACCCACGCCACGCGCACCCGCGAGTACCCCTTGAACAGGTTCTCCGAAGTGCCGGATCCGCGGCGACTCCCGGAAGAAGTCAGCCCGCGGCGTATTCCCGGTGCACGCCGTCGGTCGTTCTGGGGGGGGGATCCCGATGGGATCCGCTACGGGGCGACGAAGGTTTTTATCAATGCCCGGAAGTGTTCCACCTCAGCGCGATCCCGCAGGAACTCACGGAAGCCATTCAACCGGCTGTTGTACTGGGTTATCGGATTCCACCCGCTGGCAGGCGCAACGTCGCGGCGAGTCGGCCATTGCAGGCCGGTGCTCTGACGTTCCACGGACATCTGCCAAGCAACGTAGAGCTTCGCTGCCGCTGGGTGGCGCGCCTTCCGGAGGATCGCCACTGTTTGCGGCCAGCTCATGAATTGATCCGTCCGCGGCACCACGTATCGAAGGGGCTGCCCCGGGACGGGCGCCAACGACGCGATGTGGGCGAGAGTCGCGGTGCGCTCGCCGCTGACCAGCGAAGCCGTGGTCGCCCCTGCGTTCGCGACGATCAGCGGCCGCTGCTCCATGAACTGCTCCATGTATCGCAGACCGTACTTCTGGGTCACCAGGTGGAACGCGAACAGGATGGCGTCTTCCGCGGTGGGGTCCGGAATGACGATCTTGTCGCGGAACGCGGGCGCCAGAAAGTCGCTGGCGTCCCTCGGCGCCTCGGCATCGGAGAGGAGGGCGCTGTTGCTCGCGCGGCCGAACGAACGGACCGCGATGCCGATGTAGGCATCGTCGGGGTCCCGATACTGCGGGAACACCGCTTTGGCGCCCGGGGGACGGTACGGCAGGAGCGCGTTCTGGGCCTTCCAGCGGTCGAAGTCGTACAGGGTCTGCAGTTGAACGACGTCCGGCTCCAGGCCGCCAAGGGCCAACTGCCTGTTAACTAGGGCACTTTGAACAGGGCTGTAGCGGACGGTGAAGACGGCGTCGATCTCGGGAAAGGCGGTGACGAACGCCTCGCGGGTCCGGGCCTCCTGTTGGGGGGAGCTACCGCCGGCCCACACGACGAGCTTGCCGCCCTCGTCAAGCGCATCCCTGTACAACTGCTCCAGGTGTCGAGCCGCGTCACCGTCGACCGCCGTCGAAGCCGCGGACGCACTCTTCTGCGCGAATTCCGAGACGCCTATCCCCATCGCGCCGACCGCAGTGAATTTCAGGATGCCGCGTCGCCCAACTCCACGCGTCATCGGATCACGACTGTTCAATGTTTCCTCCGTCGACTTTCTCTGAGCAACCCTGGTGAGCGGGGGCGTCATTCTGTTGACGTGACCACCCTGCCACAGCGTTTCCGAACTCAAAGAAATCGACAGGTCATTGATAGCCAACCCGACTTGGCTGCCCGCTCGCATGGGAGAATGAGCCCCCTCAGGAACCGCAACGGCTGCACGGCGTGGGAGCCGTCCGGCACCAGAGCCGCAGTCGGCAGGACCACCGTGATCACGGACGGCGGCTACCGGAGCACCGGCCTGCTCATCCCCCGCGACCGCCGCCGCAAAGGCGACGGCGTCCACCACGCCATCCTCGGCATCTCCTGCGGTGAGGAAACGGTGCGCGCGGCGCTCCACCAAGACCGGAACGTCGGTCTGGACCTTGGCGTGTCGGAAAGCGGACGGGCCGGACAGGCAGCCGAGCGTCAGGAGTACGGCGAGCAGGCGGCACGCCAAGGGCATGGGGCGAAGGCTCCTTGGCTTGATCGGTCGACCGTGCGCAGCGGGCCGAAGCCGTGGGCACCTGGCTGAGGTTCACGGCGAGATCGGCACCGGCCTCAGCGCGTGCGGGAGGCCGGTGCCGTTCGAGCGTTGACGGCGGCGGGCGGGAAGGCCCCGCCGCCGGTGTGCGTTCGCCGGGTGTGGTCAGCCGAGGGTCGCCCGCTTGATCAGGTTGGCGACGGCGGCCGGCCTGGAGACGTAGACGGCGTGGCTGCCGGCCACCTCCACGGTCCGCGCTCCGATCCGCTCGGCCATCGCGCGCTGCGCGGGCGGCGGGATCATGCGGTCGTTGGTGGCCACGAGGTACCAGGCGGGCTTGGTCCGCCAGGCCGGTGTGGAAACCGCGCCGCCGGCCGCGTCCAAGCCCCAGGGGACTTGTGAGTCCGCCAGGAATCGGGCCTGGGCGATCGGCAGATCGCCGGCGAAGGACTCGGCGAACTTGTCGCGGTCCAGGAGGAGGAAGCCCTCGTTCGGCGGCAGGATCGGCGGGACCGCGGCACCGGGCGGCGGATCGGCGATCAGCGTGTTGACCGACTCGCCCTTGTCGGGGGCGAAGGCAGCGATGTAGGCCAGTGCCCTCACTTTCGGGTGGTTGCCGGCTTCCGTGATCACCACTCCGCCGTAGGAGTGCCCGACCAGGGTCACCGGCCCCGGCTGGGCATCGATGACCCGCCGGGTGGCAGCCACGTCACCTTCCAGCGAGAGGGTGGGGTTCTGCACGACGGCCACGGTGTGGCCGTCGGCCTTCAGGGCCTCGTACACCCCCTGCCATCCCGAACCGTCCACGAAGCCTCCGTGGACGAGCACGACACTGCCGAGCGGTGTGCTGTCGCTCATTGTTCCTCCCGGATCGTCCGAGCCGGGGTTGGCGGCCCGTGCCGAGCACTGTAGGAACGCTGCCGGTCCGGTCGCCCCCGTCAGATGACGTAGTTCCGGGGTGGTCGGGTCAGGGGCGGCGCAGCCGTTCCAGCGCGTCGCGCAGGCCCGCCCGCGAGGTGACTCCCAGTTTGGGGAACGCCTGGTAGAGGTGGGTGGAAACGGTGCGTGGGGACAGGAACAGCTGGCTGGCGATCTGTTTGTTGGACAGACCGGCCGCGGCCAGGGACGCGATCTCCCTCTGCTGGGGGGTCAGCGCGTCACCGGATCCGGCGTGTAAGGGGCCGCCGCAGGCGCGCAGTTCCTGCTCGGCCCGGGTGGACCAGGGGGTGGCGCCCAGCCGCTGGAAGACGTCCGCTGCGGTGCGCAGGTGGTGGCGTGCCCGGGCCGGAGCCCGACCGCGGCGCAGGCGCTCTCCGTGGAGCAGGTGGATGCGGCCGAGGTCGAAGGGCCAGCGTTCGGCGCCCTCGACGGACAGCGCCTCGCCGAAGCCCCGGGCCGCTGCGCCGTCGTCCTCCACGGCCAGGGCCGCACAGGCGTGCAGGACCATGCACAGTCGCGGTGACACCGTATCGACGCCGGCGTCACGGGCCGCCTCCGTGTGTTCAAGTGCCTTGTCCCGCCGCCCCGTTCGCACTGCCGCCTCCGTCACGTCGAGGAGCGCCCACAGGGCGTGTCCGGTGAAGGGGGCCAGGGTGCCGGTCGGGGTGATGCGGCATGCCTGTTGGTAGGCCTCTTCGTAGTCCCCCCGGGACAGGGCGATGAGCGTCTTGGCGTGCGCCGCGTAGCAGGTGATGGCGTGGGCGCGGCGGGATGCGCCCCACTGGTCCATCTGGTCGGCGAAGTCGCGGGCGGTGGTGAAGTCACCGCAGGCCGCCGAGACGCACGCGAGGACGAACTTCCCGGTCCAGGAGCGCAGCGGATACCGGTACTCCTCGCACAGGGCCAGCCCGTCGCCGACCACTTGGCGCAGTTCCACCCACTGGCCGGTGAACCAGGCGTGGCTGCCCCACAGGAACGACGCCTGGATGGCGGGGAAGTTGTTCTCCCCGGAGCGTCCGCCCCTCGCGGTGCGCCTCAGCGGCTCGTCCATGGCGCCGAGGCGGTCCGCGTAGGCGCCGGCGGTGCCGATCCGCACGATCCGGATCGGGTCGGATACGTCGTGCAGAGCCTCGACGGCGGCGTCGAGCGCGGCCCAGTCCGAGGGAAGGGCGCGGGCCGGATCGGCGAAGGTGGTCCTCAACAGCCGCAGGGTGTCGGGGAGGGCGGCGCACTTCGCCGCCGCCGTGTCGTAGCCGGACCACAGTTCGCTCCTGGCTCCGTACACGCACACGATCAGCAGGGTGGACAGTGCTTCGAGCAGGGCCGCGTCAGCAGGATCGTACGGTTCGGGCTGGAGCGCGATCGCCCCGGACAGCAGGCGATGGGCGGTGTCCACGTCACCGTAGCTGTTGAGCAGGTAGAGGGCGGTGGCCACCGCGCCGGCCAGCGACGCGCCGTCCGGTGCGGCCCGGCGGGCGTCGTCCAGCAGCCGGGGTACGTCGCGCACCCCGCCGGTGAGGATCGTGCCGAGGTACGCCGCATGGGCCAGCCGCCGGGCCCGTTCGGCGGCATCGGGACTCAGCTCCGCGGCACGCACGAGCCCTGCCACCGCGTTGGGCCCGTCACCGCGCCGGGCGCTGATGCCGGCGGCGTCTTCGAGGAGACCGGCGATCTGCTCATCGGGTTCCACCGCGGCCTGCGCCAGGTGCCAGGCCCGCTGGTCGGGGACACCGGTGCAGGCCTTGGCGAGTGCGCGGTGGACGCTGCGGCGCTGGTCGCTGGTGGACAGTTCCACCACCGCGGAGCGCGTGAGCGAGTGCCGGAACGCCAGCCGTCCGGTGGCCTCTTCGATGCGCACGAGCTGAAGCCGCTCGGCGGGGGCCAGGTGCTTCAGGTCGCACCGCCCCTCCACCGCCCGGCGCACGATCAACTGGTTTCCACTGCCCTCCAGGGCCGCCACCAGCAGCAGGTGCCTGGTCGGTGCGGGCAGGCTCGTGATCCGAGAGGCGAACGTCGCCTGCAACCGTTGGGTCAGTGGAATGCGTTGGGGCAAGACATGGGACTCGGTGCGCTGTAAGTCGGTGAGGGCTGCGGGGAGTTCGAGGAGTGCCAACGGATTTCCTTCGGCGTCAGCCATCAACCGTCGGCGCACGCGCGCGGTCAGCGCCGGGAAGCAGTGACTGAGGAGTTCCTCCGACGCGGCCTCGTTCAGTGGCCCCAGCTCGTGCAGCGGAAGCCCGGCGTGGTCGAAGAAGCTCTCGTCGCCGAGCCGGACCGAGCACACCGCGCCCGTACCGGAGTCCGGGAGCAGACGCACCACCCGGCCGAGGACGGCGGCACTGGCCCGGTCCATCCACTGCGCGTCGTCCAGGACGAGCAGGACCGGCTGTGCCCGGGAGAGTTCCGCCACCAGGGTGACCACGGCCTCGGCGACCTCGTCCCGCCCGGGCGCCCTGCCCCGCGTGAAGTCCAGGGCCGTGGCGAGAGCGGGCAGCTCCCTCGCTGCCTCCCGGCTCTCGGGCACCGACGTCAACAACTGACGCAGTGCGCCGCAGCTGGTCTGGGCCCGGTACTGCACACCCGTCGCGCTCAGCACCCGCATTCCTGCGGCTCCGGCCCGCCCGGCGACAGCCGCCAGCAGCGCCGTCTTGCCGACGCCCGGCTCGCCGAGCACCACCAGCGACCCGCCCAGACGCGGAACGTCGGCCAGGAAGGCCCCCAGCCGTTCCATGTCGGCCTCACGACCGACGAGCGCGTGCTCCACGGCGCCGGTGGGCCACCCGGCCGGTGCGGTGCGGCCGGTGCTGCGGTTGTCCATCCCCAGGCCCCTTCCACGACCCCGTCGACGGCGGCCACGTGCTGGTCACCGCCGGCACGTGGCCGCTACAACCTCGTCGCCGTCGGCCCGGCGTCCGAGCGGACCGTCCGCCACGCCCCGCCCGGGCCGCTACTCTCCGTCACCGGTGACCTCGGCGGTCGTCGTCGACCTCAACGTGTCGAGGGCGGTTGCCGTGGGACCGCCCGGTTCGGCTTGGTAGACCACCAGTTGCTGATGGGGGGCTCCATTGACGGTGAAGGCCGCGAAGGCGATGTGCAGGTCCCCGACCCGGGGGTGCTTGAGGTGCTTTCCCTCCTGGGACTTTCCCTTGATGTCGTGCGTGCGCCACAGTCGGGCGAACTCCTCACTCACGTGCGACAGTTCCGCCACCACCCGGGCGATCCGGGAGGACGCGGGGTCGTGTCCGTACGCGGCCCTGATCTCCGCGACGCAGGAGTGCGCGGCCCGCTCCCACTGCTGGTAGAAGTCGCGTCCGGCGGGGTCGGCGAACACCATGCGGGCGAGGTTGTCGAACCGGTCGAATCCGCTGTGCAGTGCCACGGCGAGGGAGTTGGCCGCCATGACGTCGAGGGCCGGACCGACGACGAAGGCCGGGGTGTGCTCCCACCCGTCCATCAGTTGGAGGAGCTGCGGGCTGACGGCCGAGTCATCCCGGTCGCGGGGGCGCTGTGAAGGCGCGAGACACAGGCGGTGGAGATGGTCCGTCGCCTCCGCATCGAGCTTCAGCGCCTGCGCGACGGCGTCGAGGACCTGCGGGGACGGGTTGTTCTCGCGGCCCTGTTCCAGACGAACGTAGTAGTCGGAGCTCACTCCGGCGAGCAGCGCGACTTCCTCCCTGCGCAGACCCGGCACCCGCCGCCGCCCGTGCTCGGGGAGGCCCACGTCCTGCGGTTTCACCGCTTCTCGGCGACCTCTGAGGAAATCGCCCAAGGGCGTCCCTTTGCTCATACGGCAAGACTAGGTGCCTGTCCGGCGGGGAGAACCGCCATCTCGGAAGTTCGCGGCCAGCGCCATCGTCTTCACGCACGGTCCACGTCCGTCACCGGGGATCGGTGGCCCCCGGGGGACGCAGCACCCGCGGGGAGGCCGGGCCCGCTCGGACGTACCTCGCTGCCCTGGGTGCGAGACACCCAGGAAGAACACGGCCTTCATCACGCCGCCGCCGATGGGGAGACTCGAAACGTGCCCCGCCCCGTGGTGGGAAGTCCGCCACCACCGGACCCGACACGGCCCGACCCGTCACCCACCCGCACGGGCCCGGGTCAGTCCCCTCCCTCGCACTACCCCGTCGAAGAGATCGAGGTCCCGTCATGTCTGCTGCTCTGCTCACCGGTACTCCTTTGGCCGGCCGGGTCGCCGTGGTCTCCGGTGCGTCCAGCGGCATCGGTGCCGCCACCGCAGGACGACTCGCCGAACTCGGCGCCGCCGTCGTCGTACTGGCCCGACGCAAGGAACGTCTCGACGGTCTGGTCAGGAACATCGAGACCGCTGGTGGCACGGCGCTCGCCCTGGCCGTCGACGTCACCGACCGGGCCGCCGTCCAGGGCGCCGCCGATCGGGTCGCCACCCGCTTCGGCAAGGCCGACCTGGTGTTCAACAACGCCGGCGTCCAACTCGTCTCCGGCATCGACGAACTCAAGGTCGATGAATGGCAGCGCCAGATCGACCTCAACGTCTCGGGCCTGATGAACGTCATCGCCGCGTTCCTGCCCCACCTGACGGACTCAGCCTCCCAGGGCAAGCCCAGCGACCTGATCAACACCTCGTCCATCGCGGCCACCCGCATCCTGGAGAAGTTCTCCGTCTACTCCGGCACCAAGGCGTACGTCAGCCATCTGACCCGGTTGCTCCGCGTGGAACTCGGCCGCAGGATGATCCGTGTCGCCACCATCGAGCCGGGCATGGTGGACACCGAGCTCCCCGATCACGTCACCGACCCCGACGCGTCCCAGCTGATGGCCGACCTGATCCGCGACATCGACGTCCTCCAGTCCGCCGACATCGCGGAGACCGTGGCCTTCATGGCCGCCGTCCCGCGCCATGTCAACCTCACCGAGATCACCATCCTGCCCACCGCCCAGGCCGTCTGAGACCGGTCTCCCGTGGTGACCCGTGCCCCGCGCACGAGGTCGCCGCGGAAGCGGGTGCCCGGGCGCCGCTCAGACGGCGGCCGGCGTGTTCAGTACGTACGCGCGCGAGGCGTGCACTGCGCTGCGCAGGGCGTTGAGGTCGACGTCAAGGACGTGACCGTCCCACTTGCGGGGCTCGCCGTTGATGAGGACGGCGCTGATGTTGCGGGCGTCGGAGCCGAGCACCACGGTGCCGATCGGGTCGTTGAGGGGCATGTTGTTGAGGTCTTCGGCCCGGATGACCAGCAGGTCGGCCTTCTTCCCGGGGACGAGGGAGCCGGTGACGGTCGCCAAGCCGTTGGCTCGGGCACCCTGGAGGGTGGCGAAGTCCAGGACATCACGGGTGGTGATACGGCAGGGTTGCCGGCCGGTGCCGTGGACGGCGTTGACCGCGCATCCGCTGAATGGCGTGGAGGGCGCGCATCTGCGTGAACATGTCGCTGGCGAGCGCCACTTCGACGTCGATGCTCAGTCCTGGGCGGATGCCGACGGACAGCGCTTCGTCAACGGCGGGGACCGCGGTCGCCAGGCCGATCTGCGCGTCGGACGTCGGCGCGAGGGCCACGGTGGTGCCGGTGTCACCCATCAGCCGCCATGCGTCGGGCGTCAGCCCCGTGGAGTGGATGAGCGTGACCCCCGGGCCGAGGATGCCGTCCGCGGCCCAGCGCAGCACCGCCTCGGAGGAAGCGGCACCGAGGACGGCGTCCACACTCACTCCGATGCCCAGTTCCGCTGCCACGCGGGCGAGTTCGGGGCCGTAGGCGAGTGCCGGTCCAGCGATCTCGTCGGTGGCCAGGGCTGCCAGACGCAGCGTGAGCAACTGGTCGTCGCTGCTGAAGTACCGGTCCTTCACCCGGGTGAGGTCGCCGGGCCACTGCCGGTCCCAGTCGCCGAAGTGCGGGCCCATCGCGGCGTGCACGCCGCGGATGCCGGTGGCGCGGAGCGCCTCGACCGCGGCGTCGGTGTGCTCACGGGTGCGGGAGTTGTGCGAGAAGTCGAGCATGGTGGTGATGCCGCTGTCGATGGCGGTCAGCGCGGCCAGTCGGGTGCCGATGTACATGTCCTCGGGCCGGTAGACCGTGGCGTAGCCGGCCAGCGTGGCCGCGACGTAGCCGCCGAGGTCGTCCACGTCCGGCATGATCCGGCGTAGTTGGGTCTCCCAGGCGTGCCGGTGGGTGTCGACGAAGCCGGGGGTGAGGATGGTGCCGGTGGCGTCGACCGTCACGGCGTCGCCCGCGTCGAGGGCGCGGCCGACGGCGGCGATGGTGTCCCCTTCGATCAGGAGGTCGGCGTCGTCGATGACGCCGAGGGCGGGGTCCATGGTGATGAGGGTCGCGCCGGTGAACAGGATGCGCCGCTGGTCGGCCGGCCGCCGCCGGATCTGTTCGAGCACGGCGGCGCTGGTGGTGCCGTGGACTCTCATGGGTTCTTCCTTCGTGACGGAGGCGGGAGAGGGAAACCAGGGGGATCAGCGGAGCTTCATGACGTAACCCGCGTGGTGGAGTTCGTCGTCCCGGAACTCGCCGTAGGCCCAGAAGCCGAGGTCGTCCAGGTAGTCGATGCGGTCGTCGTCGATCCAGTAGCGGCCCTGATAGGCGTGCGGGCGCCCGCCCCGGGTCTCGTCGTAACGGCCGTCCGCGGTGAGTTCCTGGTGCAGGAATCCGTTGCGATCCGTCCAGGTGCCGATGCGCGGGCCACCGGTCAGGTCCCCGGCGGCCGGGACGCCCGCTTCCGGCGCGGTGGCCCGGCCGGGGACGTCGGCGCCGGACCAGCGGACCGGCCGTCCGGCTGCGACGAGCGCGCGGACCTGCTCCGGTCGCGTCAGGAGCGTGACAACCGCGCTCGGGACGTCGGCGGCGACTCCGTCGGGCAGTACCAGGAAGTCCGAGGTGTTCCCCGGCGCCAGGGTCGCGACGTACTCGGAACGCTGACCGCGGCCTTCGGTCAGGGCCACGGTGTCCACGACGGCGGGGGTGATGGTCAGCCCGGTGCAGTCGACGACGATGGCGTGGTCGTCCTCGGCGGCGGTGATGATGCCGGGACCGACCCCCACCAGCAGCCGACCGACGCACAGCAGGTCGGCACCGGTCATGGTCCCGATCAGCGGATCCATGGTCAGGATGCGGGCGTTGGCGAACAGGACGGGACGTCCTTCGTCGTTCGCGAGGATCTGGGCCAGAGCCTCGGAATTCCAGGCCACGGTGTCGATGCGGCTGCTCATGGAACGCTCCTCGGTGGAGTGGTCGCCTCGTCGGCACGGCTACGGCGCGGGGTGGTGATGCCGCCCCCTGACCCTCAGCTTCGCCGCGGTGCGGCGCCGCGACCAGGCCGTTCTGTCCCTAGGTGTTCCGCACCCACGATCCGTTCGGCCGTGCAGGGGTGCTCGACGGCGACGGCCGTGACGGCGACCGCCGCCGTCGAACCCTGACGCGCGATGGGGAGGAGATCGGCGTCCAGTAAGACCGCGATGGCGGCGGCCTCCGTGCCGCTTCCGACGCGCTGCGTGCTCCTCAACCGCCGGGCATTGCACGGACGTGGAGTACGAGGGGAGGACTTCATGCTTCGCCAGAGTCACAACCCGAACAACAGCCCGAATCCACGGCCCATCGACACCCACCCCCGGCGCGCAAACGGCGCTTCGCCGACCAATTGCGCTCTGTCAATCCCCTCCTTGCTTCGCACGCCGCCCACGCACCCCTGCACCACCCTTGCACCTCTCACACTCCCTTTTCATATGTGGCGAGTACATGAATACTTCCAGGGCTACCCGCTCACCGTGAGCGTCGACTCTCGGTGGAGCGCGCTTCATCCGCCCTCTTGTCATGCGCGAACGCCTATGCCTCAGAGTCTTTGCCATGAATGGAGATGTCGTGACGCTTGAGGAATTCGAGCAGATCCTGACGCGCGTCGTCCACGGCGACAACGCATCCCCCGAGAAGGAGATCAGGCTTCCCGACGAGGCACTCGACCAGTCCTTCGACGAATTGGACGTGGACTCGCTGGCACGGGCCGAGTTGATGACGGTGATCAGCGACACTTACCGGGTCGAGATCGGTGACGACGAGGCCGGCAACCTCACCACCCCGCGTTCGGTCATGGAATTCGTGGCCGCGGCTGACGGCCAGGGCTTCGCATGATCGCCGAAGCCGTGCGCCCGTGCAGCATCGTCTCCACGGGTTCCTACCGACCGACGGCGGTGGACTCCCAGCAGGTGGCGCAGCGCCTGGGGGTGACACGCGAGTGGGTTCTGTCACGGACGGGCGTGGAGTCCCGGTGCGTGGCCGGGCCGGACGAGTCGCTGACCCTCATGGCCACCCGTGCCGGGCGAGCAGCCCTGGCCGCGGCGGAGTTGCCGTTCGACTCGGTGGACGTGGTGCTGGTGGCCACGTCGTCCAATCTCCAGTTGTGCCCGGCCATCGCCCCGCAGGTGGCCTCGGCCCTCGGGTTGCAGGTGGCCGCGTTCGACGTGAGCATCGCCTGCGCGGGGTTCTGTACCGCCCTGCACGTGGCCCGTTCGCTGATCGGCGCGGGCGGCTGCGGCACCGTCCTGGTGATCGGTGCGGACCGCATGCTGGACATGGTCGATCAGGACGATCCCGTCACCGCTCCGCTGTTCGCCGACGGAGCCGGCGCGGTGGTCCTCCGGGTCACGGAGGGGACTTCCGGGGTGGGCCCGGTGGTGTGGGGTTCGTCCGGGCAGCGGGCGGCGGCGCTGGAAGTGCGTCCGCACCCTCGTGAGCTGGACATCGCCGCGCGGGTGCATCCGCGCCTGCACATGGACGGCCTGGCGGTGACGCGCTGGGCCTGTTCCACCGTTCCCGCCGCGGTACGGGAGATCCTGGCGGTCAGCGGCATCGCCTGGGACGACGTGGCTGCATTCATCCCCCACCAGGCCAATTGGAGGATGATCCAGCGGGTCGTCGCGAAGCTCGATGTGCCGGAGAAGGTCGTGGTGGCCGACGACGGTCGTGCCACCGGAAACACCAGTGCCGCGTCGGTGCCGCTCGCCCTGGACCAACTGTTGGCTTCGGGCCGGATCCGCAGCGGCCAGTGGGCGGTGCTGGTCGGATACGGCGCGGGCTTGGCCTACGCCGGGCAAGCCGTTCGGATTCCCTGAACGCGCCGACGGACGCGCCCGAACCGTGGGAAGGAAGAGGTTCCTGATGCTGAGCCGGATCGAGCACGGAGAACGGCACGGACCGCTTCCGCCGGGTCCGCGCATGCCCCGGCCCGTACAGACCCTCGTCTTCACCTGGTGGCGACACAAGTGGGCCAAGAAGCTGCGTGAACGCTACGGCGATGTCGTCGCACTGAAGGTCTTTCCCTGGCGCACCGTGATCCTGGTCATGAACAACGAACACATCGGTGCCATGTTCGCCGCACCACCATCCCTCTTCCACGTCGGTGAGGGAAATCGCGTATTGGCACCGGTGTTCGGTGAACGGTCGCTCCTCACCTCCGACGGCGATCAGCACCGGCGGCTACGGAGACTGATGACCCCGTTGTTCGGGAAGTCCGCCGTTCGGGGGTATCGGAGCGCGATCCGGGAGATGGCGGAGAGCGAACTGGAGCGCTGGCCCGTCGGGGTGCCCTTCAAAAGCCTCGACAGAATGCGCACGCTGAACCTCGACATCATCTGGCGGATCATCTTCGGCCCCGAAAAGGACGCACGGCTCGCGGAGACGCGTGATCTCGTGGGCCTGCTTCCGGTAGGGCAACTCGCCGTGCTGTTCGGGCTGAACAGCACGGCAGCGCGCCGCGTCATGCCGTGGAAGCGTGCCGCAGCGCAACTGGCGCGGTTCGACTCCCTCATCCACGAGACGATCGCCGAGCGCAGGGAAGAGCCCGATCTACACGAACGCGAGGACATGCTCTCGCGTCTGATCACCGCGGGCGAGGAGGGCGAGCGGCTCAGCGACGGCGAGATCCGCGACCAGATCATCACCCTGCTCCTCGCGGGCCATGAACCCACGGCCACGACCCTGGCGTGGGCCCTGCACGAGCTGGCCCGCGATCCCCGGGTGGCACGCGAGACCGCGCGGGCGGCACGAGCGGGCGACTTCGCCTACCTGGAAGCGGTGGTGAAGGAGTCCCTGCGGCGACGTCCGCCGATCTTCGAGTCGATCTGGACGCTCACCGAGGACGTCGCGCTTGCGGGGTTCCGACTGCCCGAGGGAGCCACCCTGATGCCGCTGATCGGGATCGTCCACATGGACGCGACGCACTACCCGGACGCGGAGGTCTTCCGCCCCGAGCGCTTCGTCGACGACGACGTTCCGCCGCACGCCTTCATCCCCTTCGGTGGTGGCGCACGGCGCTGCATCGGGGCGCACCTGTCCCTGATCCAGTCCGTCGAGGTGCTGCGGGTGCTGTTCTCCACACGCGCCGTCAGTACCGACCGGTCGAACCCGGAGGCTGCTGTTCTCAACAGTGTGACCATGGCGCCCGCCGGTGCTGCCCGGATCACCACGGAGCGGCTTCCCGGGTGCCCGGCCCGGGCGGGAAAGGACTGACATGAAACTGCGTTCCGTCGCAACGGAACTTCCCTCTCGCGAGGTCACCAACGCGGACGTCACCCGGCTGATCCAGCGACACAGCGCGGAGGGCTTCGTGGGGGACCTCGATCACACGCTCAGCAGGATCACCGCGTTCCTGCGGTACTCGGGCTCGGTCACGCGACACTGGCTCGACGCCGGGGAACGTCCCATCGATCTGCTGCGCACCGCGGCGAACTCCGCGCTGGCGAAGGCGGACATCGCCGCGGGGGAGATCGACGTGCTGATCTACACCGGGGTGGCCCGGGGATTCCTCGAACCGGCGGGCGCCTACCACTCGGCCGCGGCGATCGGTCTGGACAACGCCCAGTGCTTCGACATCCTCGACGCGTGCATGAGCTGGACCCGAGCGGTGCAGCTCGCCGACGCGCTCTTCCGGACCGGGGAGTACCGCACGGCGATGATCGTCAACGCGGAGTTCAACCTCCGTGCCGGGGGCCCGGTCTATCCGCGGACGTTCCGGTTGGAGAACGTCGAGCACCTGCAATCAACGCTGCCCGTCTACACGCTCGGTGAGGCCGCCACCGCCACCGTGCTCACCTCGGAGGAGGCCGAGCCCTGGCGGTTCCGCTTCATCTCCCGGCCGGATCTCGCCCCGCTGTGCAACGTCACCCTTGAGGGCTACGAAGGCTACTGCGAGCCGTCGGACAAGATCGCCCGCAACGGGGTCGGCACCTTCACCTCCTTCGGTTTCGACATGCACGCGGCCGGCAAGCCCGAGGCGGACAAGGTCCTCCAACAACTCGATCCCCCGATCGACGAGGTCGCGGCGCTCTTCACCCACGCGTCCAGCAAACGCGAGTGGCAGGCCGGCGCGGACCGGCTCGGGCTCGGCTCGGTGATCCATCACGTCTACGACCGGATGGGCAACGTGGTCTCCGCTTCGGTCCCCGCGGCCATCGACTCCGCGGTCGAAGCCGGCAGGCTCCGCCCCGGACAGCGCGCGGTCGGCTGGGTCGGCAGCGCCGGGATGTCCTTCGGCGCGTTCACCTTCGTCCTCTGATCTCCCGCGGGGAGGAACATGCTGCGGCACCTCGTCAAAGCCGTCTTCGGTATCGTTCGGGAGGGGGCCGGGTACGCGCGCACTGCCGTGGTGGAGCGCGATGTCACGACCCGTGATCGGCGCCGGGCCGAGGCCGTCCTGGGATTCCTGCTCCACATGGGCCCGATCTACATCAAGCTCGGCCAGGTCGCGGCCACCCGATCGGATCTGCTCAGCCCGGACTGGGTGAACACGTTGCGGACCCTCCAGGACCAGACCCCTCACATGTCCCGGTCGGACACACGGCGCGCGGTCGAACGGGAGCTGGGCGGCCCGTTGGAATCCGTCTTCCCGACCTTCGATCTGGAGCCCGTGGCCAGCGCGTCGGTGGCGCAGGTCCATGTCGCCGAACTGCCCGACGGGCGGAAGGTCGCGGTGAAGCTGGTCAAGGACGGTGTTCCGGAAGAGATCGAGAAGTCCCTGCGTGCCATGTCCACGCTGCTACGGCTGGTCGACCGCTGCTCGTCACGGGCTCGACAGCTGGACGTGTCCCGGCGCTTCGACGAGGTGGCCCGCCTGCTGCGGCCCCAGGCCGACATGGAACAGGAAGCCCGCCAGCAGCAGCGCATCGGCGACAACTTCTCCGGCCACGCCTACGTGCGCGTACCCGCCGTGCAGCACGAGTTGGTCACCACGCGGATGTTGGTCATGGAGTTCGTCGACGGCATCCCGGGGAAGTACGCCCACCGGGTCGGCATCTCCCGTCGGCAACTCGCCCAGCGCATGCAGGACACCGTCAACACCATGCTGTACCTGCACGGGCTCAGCCACGGCGATCCCCATCCGGGGAACGTGATGTTCACCCCCACCGGGAAGATCGTCCTCCTCGACTTCGGTGTCACCGCGGAACTGAGCGAGGACGAGAAATGGGGCCTGTCCTCCTTCTACTACGCCTGCATCCGCAAGGAGTGGCAGGTGGCGATCGACCGCTTCACGCGCTTCTTCGTCCAGGCCGGACCCGAACTGATCTCCCGGCGGGCCGAGTACGACGCGGACATGACGCGCACGCTCACCTTCCACTTCGACATCAGCTCGAACCGGTGGTCCACCGTCTCCTACTTCAACGACGTGAACGAGGTGCTGCGGACGTACTCCTCCCGCTACACGGCCAACTTCACCAAGGTGGAGCTGGTGTTCCTGTCGGGAGAGGGCTTCGCCTCGCAGGTCGACCCCGGGATCGACATCTGGGCCAACGCACGCAAGTTCACCGACCGCTACTCGCCCTACATGAGCGCGGAGGTGGAGGCCCGCTTCCAGGAGGTCTTCTCCCAGCAGATGCCCACCTCACTCCAGTTGCGCGAACGCGCGGCAGGGGTGCTGGTGGCTCCCACCCATATCGACCGGTACTTCTTCCCCAGCGTCTTCCCGGTCTTCGTCCACCGGGCGTCGGGCGGACGGGTCAGCGACTTCGACGGCAACGAGTACCTCGATCTGTGCGGGGGGTACGGCCCTCACCTCCTCGGCTACGGCCACCCGGCCGTCAAGGCAGCCCTCGTCGAGGGGCTCGAAGGGGGACTGGTCAACGGCATGGGCCACCCGCGCGAGGTCGAGCTGGCGGAACTCCTCGTCGACGCGTTCCCGGCAGCCGAGCGGGCCCTGCTGTGCAACTCGGGAACCGAGGCCGTCCTGTTCGCCGTCCGGATGTGCCGCGGGCACCGCCGGCGCCACAAGGTGGCGAAGTTCGAGGGCCACTACCACGGCTTCTCCGACCAGGGGATGGTCAGCTCGTGGTTCCGGTTCGCCGGCGACCGGGACGTTCCCGAGCCCATCGCGGGGTCGTTGGGTTCCGACCCCGGGACGGTGAACAACACCCTCGTGCTCCAGTACGGCGACCTCCCCGGCCTCGACCGGCTCCGCGAGTACGCCGAGGACCTGGCCTGCGTCATCGTCGAACCCATGCCCACGTCGGTGGTCGCCCTCAACGCCCCGTTCCTCGCAGCGCTGCGCCGCGAGTGCACCGAACTCGGCATCCCGCTGGTCTTCGACGAGGTCGTCAGCGGTTTCCGGGTCGCCTACGGAGGCGTCCAGGTGATGACCGGCATCGAACCGGACCTCACCTGCCTGGGCAAGGTCATCGGCGGCGGGCTGCCCTGCGGCGCGGTCGTGGGGCGCGCTGGGCTGATCGACATGGCCAAGAGCTCCCAAGACCCCTTCTCCGACTACGAGAACCGTATCTTCGCCGGTGGCACGCTCAGCGGGAACTCACTCACCTGCGCCGCCGGCGTCGCCGTCCTCCGCCACCTCAAGGCACACCCCGAGCTGTACCGACAACTCGACGACCACACTGGGCGACTCGCCGCCATGCTGAGCCGGGCCGCCCACGACCGCGGCATCGCCTGCCGGGTCAAGGCCCGCAACTCCATCTTCTCCGTCACCTTCAGCCACAACGCACCGGAGCTGTACCGGGACCGGATGACGGGAAGCAACTTCAAGGCCACCATCGCCCTGGCGTACTACATGCGCAAGCACGGCGTGTACCTACCCGAGCTCCACAGCTTCCTGATCAGTGCTGCCCACACCCTCGACGACCTCGACGAGATCGCGCACGCCTTCGCGAAGAGCCTCGACGAGATGCTCGCCGACCACCTCTTCGTCACCTGACGGTGAGGACGGGCCGGACGTACGCCAGGATGCGCACCGGCGCGCACCGGCCTGCCGGGCTCCCCGCCAGCTGAGCCTAATTGCAGGACGGTTCCGGCCCCACCACGGTGGGTACCCGCCCGCGGAGTCCGTCGACGATGAGGTCGAGACCGAACGCGAAGCGGTCGTCGAAGTTGACGATCTCCTCGACGGGCGTGGCGAAGAGTTGGGGGTACGTCGTGCGCCCCGTGGTGAAGTCGAGCCCGTCGAGGGCGCCGTCGCTCGAACCCTGCTGTTCCAGGGCTTCGCCCAGGACGTAGCAGAAGACCGTGGAGGTCGCCCAGAGAGCCGCGGTGCCGTCGAGTCCGGCTCGCCGCATTACGCCGACGAAGCGTTCCGCGTAGGCCAGTGTGTTCCGCTTCGACGTGTAGCTGCCGCCGACGATCTTGGCACCGTCGCGCTGTGCCAGAAGGGCTCGCCTCAGCTGTCCGGCGAGGAGGGCGACCTCGGCCGTCCAGCAGTCTCCGTGACGGTCCGGCAGGGCTTCGCCCAGGATCGCTTCCGCCATTTCGTCGAGGAGCGCCTGCTTGTTGCTGAAGACGCGGTAGATGGCGGGGAGTTGGAGCCTCAGGGCGTCCGCCAGGCGCCGCATGGTGAGCGCTTCGAGGCCGTCGCTGTCGACGATGTGCCGAGCCGCGGCCACCAGGGCACGGGCACGGTCGGCGGGTGGTGGAGCGCTGATGGGGCCGGGCGGGGGCCCTTGGCGAGCAGTCGACATGTTAACGATGTTATCGACTTCGGGAGTGGCGCGCACGTCGCCGTCCCCGGTCCGGCCGTCCCGATGATTGGGCCGGTCGGGTCGCCGCGACGGACCGCCGAGCGCGTCACTCCGAGCGGGCGCTCCGGGAAGGGTCGGTCCCCACCCGATGCCGGGAGTAGTCGTCGAGGGGAACCGCATGGGACATCCGGGCCTGGTTCCGCAGGAGGAGCGCCTTGCCGGGTAGGTGGCTGACCAGGCGCGTCACTCCGTTGCGCAGGGCGATGCCGTGCGACGTCTCAGGCGTCATCACCCGGCCCTGACCGGGGGCCGACCGCTGGATCCGCTCGACCCAGGGACGCAGTCCGGCTTCGTACCGGCCGAAGGCCCCCGTGACGTCGTCCGGCGTGCGGGCCAGTTCGCCGGCGAGGACGTACGCGCCGACCATCGCGATGGTCGTGCCGTGGCCCGACAAGGGCGAAGCGCAGGAGGCCGCGTCCCCCAGGAGCCCGACGCGTCCGGTCGACCACACGGGGAGGTTCACCTGACTACAGGTGTCGAAGTAGAAGTCGGGGGCCGTGTCGATCTGCGACAGCAGGGCCGCGGCCTCCCACCCCATGCCGTACCCCCGGGCCCGGACCATGCGCTTCTGCGCATCCACGTCGCGCCAGTCGTACGCGGGGGGTCCCGCACGGAAGGTGAGGAAGGCCATCGCCTTGGTGCTCCCGAGGATGGACCGCATGCCGATCGACCTGCCCGGCTCGCTGTAGACGACGGTCCAGTCCTTCAAGTCCAGGTGGTTGCGGGCGGTCCAGAAGGACACGTACGTCCCGAGGTGCCGCACGTGCCGGGCCTCGGGGCCGAACAGCATCTCCCGCAGTTCCGAGTGCAGACCGTCGGCCCCGACCACGAGGTCGAACGATTCGACGGATGCCGACGCGAACTCGACCCGGACCTTCGCCCCTTCGTCGTGCACCGAGGTGATCCGGTCGCCGAACCGGTAGTCGACGCGGTCCCGCGACCGTTCGTGGAGCACGCGCGACAGACTGCCGCGCAGGATCTCGATCTCGGCGACCGGCCCGTCGCCACCGAACTGGTCGGACCTGAGCGTCCCCCGCGTACGCCCTCGACGATCGACGAAGGAGAGGCCGAAGTTGTCCTCGCTCGCGGCCCGGACGTCGGCGTCGATGCCCATCCGCCGGATCACTTCGCGCGAGACCCCACGCAGGTCGACCAGTTGGCCGCCCGTGCGCAGTTCGGGCCACCGCTCCACCACGGTGACCTCGGCACCGTACTCGGCCAGCCATAACGCCAGTGCGGGGCCGGCGATGCTTGCGCCGGAGATCAGAACCTTGAGCCGCTGCATCAGTTCCCTCACTTCACGGTCGAGACGATCATCATCCGTTAACACTGTTATCGCCACTCTATTGTTAACAGCGTTATCACGTCAATGGAGACGGCCGTTCGATCCCTCGACGGCGGCCCCGCGGGCCCTGGCCGGTGGTCGGTTCAGCTCGCTCGTACGGTCTCCCGGTAGCGGCTGGGGGCCATGCCCGTGGTGCGCTTGAAGGCGTTGCTGAAGGCGCTCTCCGAGCTGTAGCCCAAGGAGGAGGCGATGGCCGACACGGGGGTGTCCTGCCGCCACAGGGCGTGCTGCGCCAGGCGCATCCGCCAGGCCCTCAGGTAGGTCAGGGGCGGAACTCCCGCCACCTCCCTGAAGTGCAGGGTGAAGCTGGTGCGGGACATGGCCGCGGCGCGGGCGAGTTCAGCCAGGGTCCAGGGACGGGCCGGGTTCCCGTGCATGAGGCGCAGAGCGGGGGCGATGCGGTCGTCGGCGAGGGCGCGCAGCCAACCCGTCGGGGGGATTTCGGCGTTGGCACGGGTCAGGAAGATGCGCAGGACCTGCACGAGGAGCAGTTGAGCGAGGTGCTCTGCCGCGAAGGCGGCTCCCGGGGCGTCCGACCGGGTCTCGCGCAGCGTCTGGTTCATGAGCCAGCAGGCGGTGGGGGCCTCGGCCGTGGTGGCGCTGGCGTGTATCAACGGCGGGAGCACGCTCAGGAGCAGGTCCTTGCCGGTGGTGTTGAGGTCGATGTGGCCGCCGATGACGGCGGTCTCCCGGCCTTCGCCCCCGACGTGCAGGAAGGTCTCGGTGGTCGCCCGGAGCAGGGGGAGCACGTCGACCGACGGCACCGCCGGGTCGCTCGCCAGGGTGTAGCGACGGTCTCCGGTGAAGACGGTGACGTCGCCCGCCTCCAGACGGACGGGCTCGTCGATGCCCTCCATCAGCAGCCAGATGACGCCCCGGAGCACGACTTGGACCTTGAGGCGGCCCGGCGCCGGGAAGGCCAGGGCCCAGTCCCCCGCGGCGGTGAGGCCACGCGACAGGGCGCAGTGCGCGCCGGTGAGTTCGAGGGTCTTGGTGAGGGGATCGCGCACGGTTGCGGACCTGGGTGGGGGCGCGGACAGCGATGCGGCCATGTGCGGACTTTCGCGCAAGTAGCACGAACGGACAAGCATTCACCTGACGTCACTCGAACACCACGATGAGTGAGAGGACGTCTCCCCGAGCAGGGGCGGCGCCCCGGATCGCGGCCGCTGGCCAGGCGGCCGGTTCCTCAGTCTCAGGAGGTCGTACGCATGGGCGGATTCCAGGACCGTGTCAAGTTCCACCCGGACGAGGTAGTGCTGGCCCCGGCCGAGGAGCAGACCCTCGCCGAACTCGCGGACCAGGGCCAGGGCCAGGTGACCGAGTCGGCGGACGAGAGCTGACGCGGTCCACAGTCAGCAGATTCGCGGGCTGGGGGGCGCCGCGGGGCGGGCCCCCCCCCCCCCCCCCCCCCCCCCCCCCCCCGCAGGACCCATGACCCCCCCCCCCACAAC
>NZ_JBHWIQ010000046.1:0-37793 GCF_042732055.1 Streptomyces sp. NPDC059816 | reverse complement strand
CCCCCCCTCGCACCCGGATGTCAGTGGAACTTGGTACAACTTCAGGCACATCGGGCCGAGCTCATCGGAACGGTGCCAGGAACCCATCCAGGAGCAGCGGCATGATCTCGTCCCATCAGGAAACGCACTTCGGCCTGCCGGTCTTCGAATTCCCCCGCCACGGCGAGGAGGTCCCGCCCGAGCTGCCCGACGCCGGGGCCGTGACCTGGCGGATCTCCGTCGCGTCGTACAACAACGAGGAGAAGTGGGCGGAGGCGTTCGAGCGGTTCCGCGCAGCCGTGGAGCTGAAGCGGGTGACCTCGCTGATCGTGGGCGCCTGGGAGGAGCCGTACGAGACGAGCCCCCAGGGGGTCATCGACGCCCTGGTGGGGGCGCGGGAGGAACTGGGCGCGCTGCGTTCGCTGTTCCTGGGGGAGATAACGGGTGAGGAGTGCGAGATCTCCTGGATCACCCAGGGCACCGTGACGGAGCTGCTCGACGCGTTCCCCCGGCTCCGGGACTTCACCGTGCGCGGCGGCAGCAGCCTGGCGTTCCCGCCGGTGCGGCACGAGGCGCTGGTGACCCTGACGATCGAGACGGGCGGGCTGCCCCGGGAGGTCGTGCAGGGGGTCGCCGCCAGCGACTTCCCGGCGCTGGAGGAACTGGACCTGTGGCTGGGCACGTCGGAGTACGGGGGCGACTGCGAGGCGGCGGACGTCGCCCCGATCCTGGCGGGTGCGCGACTGCCCGCACTGCGGCGGCTCGCCCTGTGCAACAGCGAGATCCAGAACGAGATCGCCGCGGCCACGGCCACCGCGCCGGTCGTGGCGCAACTGCGGGACCTCGACCTGTCGATGGGCGTCCTCACCGACGAGGGCGCGGCGGCCCTGCTGGCCGGGCAGCCGCTCACCCACCTCGCCTCGCTCGACCTGTCCCACAACTACCTCAGTGACGAACTGCGGGAGCGGCTGCGGCAGGAGCTGGAGCCCGCCGGGGTGGCGCTGGACGTGGACGCGGACGACGCCGAGGAGGAGGACGACGAGGAAGACGGCGGCGTCTGGCGGTACGTGGCGGTGTCGGAGTAACCATGCGCGCCGAGCCTCCCCGTTTCGTGGTCGTCGGGAACCCCGACAACCGCCGCACCACGTACTTCCTGGACGCCGTGCGGGCCGCCGGGCTGCCCGGCGCGCGGGTGCTTCCCTGGTTGGACGTGCTGCACGGCAGCGACGGGTTCCGCCCCGGCGAAACCGTCCGGATCGACTCCCCCGGCGAGAACGCCGAGGTGGAACGGATCCTGCGCGACACCGACGATCCCGCGCGCGTGGAGGGCTCGGCCCTTTGGTACGCACGGTTCACGGGAGCGGTCCGGGAGGTTGCGGAGACGGCGCGCGCCGCGGGGTGCCGGCTGCTGGACGACCCGGACGACCTCGCGGTGCTGTTCGACAAGCGGCGGTGCCACGAGCGGCTGGCCGGTGCGGGCGTCCCGGTCCCGCAGTCCCCGACCTCGGGGGGCCGGGTCGCGGTGCGGGGGTGGGACGATCTGCGGGAGCTGATGCAGGACGGGCTGCCGCGGGTGTTCGTGAAGCTCGCGCACGGTTCGTCCGCCTCGGGGGTGCTCGCCGTGGAGCGCGCCGGGCCCGGCCGGGTCCGGGCCACCACCTCCGTCGAGGGCACCCCGCACGGCCTGTTCAACTCGCTGCGGGTGCGGCGGTACGGGTCGGAGCGGGCCGTAGGCGCCCTGGTCGACGCGCTCGCCCCGGACGGTCTGCACGTCGAGCAATGGCTGCCCAAGGCGTCGCTCGACGGTCGGGTGGCGGACCTGCGGGTCGTGGTGGTCGGGGGGCGCGCGTCGCACGCCGTGGTGCGGACCAGCACATCACCGATGACGAACCTGCACCTCGGGGGCGCCCGGGGCGATCTGGACCGGGTGCGGGCCGCCGTGGAGCGGGCGGGGGGCAGTTGGGCCGGCGCCCTGGAGATCTGCGAGCGGGCCGCCGCCTGTTTCCCGGGCACCCGGTGCGTGGGGGTGGACCTCCTGCCGGGCATCGGCTGGCGTCGGTTCGCGGTGGCCGAGGTCAATGCCTTCGGCGATCTGCTGCCGGGCCTGACGGGACTACCGGGAAGCGGCTTCGAAGGGCTGGACACCTATGCGGCACAGGTGGCGGAGACGCTCCGGGGCCGGGGATCGGAGGACGACCGTGCGACGGCCTGAGACGGTGGAAGCCCCCGTACAGCGGCCCGAGGCCCCCGACATGAACGAGGTCGTCGGGCGGGACGACCTGCTCCTCGTCACTCTGGACACCTTGCGTTACGACGTGGCCGTCGAACTCGCCGCCGCGGGCCGGATACCGAACCTGGCCCGGTACCTCCCGAACGGCCGGTGGGAGGAGCGGCACGCGCCGGGCAGCTTCACCTACGCCTCGCACCAGGCGATGTTCGCGGGGTTCCTGCCCACTCCGGCCGCGCCGGGCCCGCACCCCCGGCTGTTCGCGGCCAGGTTCGCGGGCAGCGAGACCACCGAGCGGCGCACGTTCGTCTACGACACCCCGGACCTGGTGTCAGGGCTCGCGGGGGCCGGCTACCGGACGGTGTGCCTGGGCGGTGTGGGGTTCTTCAACAAGCAGGGCGCCCTCGGGGACGTCCTGCCCGGCATGTTCCAGGAGAGCCACTGGGAACCCGCGTTCGGCGTCGCGTCGCCGACGTCCTTCGAGGCGCAGGTGGCCCGGGCGGAACGCATCGTGGCCCGGCTCCCCGCCGAGCAGCGGCTGTTCCTGTTCGTCAACGTGTCGGCCCTGCACCAGCCCAACTGGTTCCACCTGCCGGGCACGACCCGGGCGGACGGCGACAGCCGCCGGACGCACGCCGCCGCCCTGGAGTACGTCGACCGGCACGTGGGACGCCTGTTCACCGCGATGAGCAGCCGCCGCCGGTGCTTCGCGATCGTGTGCTCGGACCACGGCACGGCCTACGGGGACGACGGCTACACCGGTCACCGGCTGGGCCACGACGTGGTGTGGACCGTCCCCTACGCCCACTTCTTCCTGTCGACCCCGACGCCCTGAACCGGACCGAGGCACCGTGATGAGCACCACCTTCCCGACCGACGTCGTGACGGCGCCGGAGTCCGCGCCGCCGCGCCCCTACCAGCACTACGTCTACGCCTATCCGCACAAGACCGCGTACCGACCGCTGCCCGCTCCCGGTCCGCGGCTCGCACAGCTGTGGCGCGGCGAGCCCAAGGACGCGCTCTCGCTGTACCTGCACATCCCGTTCTGCGAGGTCCGCTGCGGGTTCTGCAACCTGTTCACCCGGATCGGTGCGCCGGACGAGTTGTCGCGGCGGTACCTGGACGCGCTGGAGCGCCAGGCCGTCGCGGTGCGGGAGGCGCTCGACGGGGACGGCCCCGTGCGGTTCGCGACGGCGGCGTTCGGCGGCGGCACGCCCACGTTCCTCACGGCCGGGGAACTGACCCGGTTGTTCGACATAGCCGAGCTGCGCATGGGCGCGGACCTGCGGGCGGTCCCGCTGTCGGTGGAGGCGTCGCCGTCGACGGCCACCGCCGATCGGCTCGCGGTGCTGGCCGAGCGGGGCACCACCAGGCTCAGCCTGGGGGTGCAGAGCTTCGTGCCCGAGGAGGCGCGGGCGGCGGTGCGTCCGCAGCGTCGGGCGGACGTGGAAGCCGCGCTCGGACGGATACGCGAGGCCGCGATACCCGTCCTGAACATCGATCTGATCTACGGGATCGAGGGACAGACCGAGGAGTCCTGGCTCCGTTCGCTGGACGCCGCCCTGGCCTGGCGACCGGAGGAGCTGTACCTGTACCCGTTGTACGTCCGGGACCTCACCGCGCTGCGCGCCCGGGTGGACGTCGCGGAGCGGGCCTGGGACGCACAGCGGTTGCGGCTGTACCGGGTGGGCCGGGACCACCTCCTCGCCCATGGGTACGTACAGCGGTCGATGCGGATGTTCCGACGCGCGGACGCGCCGGCCGAGGGGCCCGAGGACCACGCCTGTCAGACGGACGGCATGATCGGCCTGGGCTGCGGGGCACGTTCGTACACCTCGTCGCTGCACTACTCCTTCGACTACGCGGTCGACGCGCGCCAGGTCCGCTCCATCATCGACGCGTACACGGCGACGGAGGACTTCGGCCGGGCGGTGCACGGCCGGTACGTGGAGGGTGCGACCGGGGGCGACGAAGCCCGGCGCCGGCACCTCCTCCAATCGCTGCTCCAGGCGCGGGGCATGGAGCAGGAGTCCTACCGGGCGCGGTTCGGTACGGACCCCGAGGACGACTTCCCCGACGAGCTGGCGCGGTTCGCCGCACGGGGCTGGCTCGACGGATCGGCCCCGGCCGGGGTGCTGCGGCTGTCGGCCCGGGGGCTGGCGCACTCCGACGCGTTGGGGCCCGAGTTGTTCTCGCCCGCGGTGCGGGCCGCGATGGCCGCTTACGAGGCGCGGTGAACGCGGTGGACCTCACGGTGTTGTACCGGGGCCCGCTGGCCTCCTGCGACTACGACTGTCCGTACTGCCCGTTCGCGAAGCGGCGGGACAGCCGGGAGCAGTTGCGGGCGGACCGGGCCGCGCTGGAACGGTTCACGCAGTGGGCGGACGCCTATCCGGACGGGCGGCTGTCGGTGCTGTTCACCCCGTGGGGCGAGGGCCTGGTGCGGTCCTGGTACCGGCGGGCGCTGGTGGAGCTGTCGCACCGGGAGCACGTCGAACGGGTCGCGATCCAGACGAACCTGAGCTGCCGCACCGACTGGCTCGACGGGGCGGACCTCGACACGCTCGCCCTGTGGTGCACGTACCACCCCGGGCAGACGCCCTACGAACGGTTCGTCACCAAGTGCCGCGGGCTGGCGGATCGCGGAGTGCGGTTCAGTGTGGGGATCGTGGGGCTGCCCGAACACCTGGCGCACGCCCGCCGATTGCGCGATGAGTTGCCGGAGCGGGTGTACCTGTGGGTGAACGCCGCGGAGGGGCACGCCTACACCGACGAGGAGGCCGACCGGTGGACGGCGCTGGACCCGCTGTTCCCGTACAGCCGTCATCCGCACCGCAGCGGGGGCCTGCCCTGCCGGACGGGGTCGTCGGTGGTGTCGGTCGACGGTGACGGCACGGTCCGGCGCTGTCATTTCGTCCCGGCGGAGCTGGGCAATCTGTACGACGGTTCCTACCGTGCCGCGCTGGCCCCGCGGGCCTGCCCGCTGGCCCGGTGCGACTGCCACATCGGGTACGTCCACCTGGAGACGCTGCCCCTGTACGACGTGTTCGCCGGCGGGGTGCTGGAGCGGATACCCGCGGGTCCCGGTCCCCGGTGATCCGAGGGCCGGGCCCCGCGTCACCGGGCGGAGCGGCTGCCGCTCAGAGCGGCAGCAGGTCGGGGCGCTTGGCCGCGACGTGGTCGCCGGACGACTCCCCGCGCAGTCGCCGCCCGATCCAGGGCACCAGGTACTCGCGGGCCCAGTGGATGTCGTCGCGCCGTACTTCGAGGGTGCCGCGGGGCGGCAGCGGGGGCCAGGGCTGGTCGGGGTCGGCGGGGACCCCGACCCGAAGGACCTGCCCGGCGCGCAGGGCGACCCGGGTGTGGCCCTCGGGTGAGAGGTGCAACCGGTCCTCGTCCCAGGCGCGCCGGTCCTGGACGCTCTTCAGGGACCACAGGTCGAGGACGGGGCAGTCGTAGCGGTCGGCGATGGCCCGTACGTGGCCGTTGTAGGTGGCGATCTTGCCGCGCAGGTGCTTGAGGAGGGGGACGCCGCGGGTGTCGAAGCCGGTGGTGACCATGACCGTGCCGACGGACGAGGCCAGATCGGCGACGGCCCGTTCGAACCGCTCGGCCACCTCGTCGGGGTCGGTGCCCGGTCGGATGATGTCGTTGCCGCCCGCGCTGAAGGTCACCAGGTCGGGCGCGAGTTGCCGGGCCCGGGGGATCTGCTCCTCGACGATCTGATCGAGGAGTCTGCCGCGGACGGCGAGGTTGGCGTAGCGGAAGGTGGGCTCGGGTAGCCGGTCGCCGAGGAGGACGGCCAGCCGGTCGGCCCATCCCACGAACGTACCGTCGGGGCCGGGGTCTCCGACACCTTCCGTGAAGCTGTCGCCGACGGCTGCGTAGGACCGGATGTCGTCAAGGGCGAGGAATGTCGACTCTGCTGTCACGTCGGCCCATTTTTCACCTCCCCACGTGACCTACGCCACCGTAATAATGCGCCATTGGGGCTTGACGGCACGTGATAAAAGCCATGCGACTCATTTCGTCGAGTCGGGAATAGCGGTTCCCCCGCACCGCTCGGCACCGCTCGGCACCGCTGCCGACATGCGACGCGGGGCCGTATCCGCCGATACGGCCCCGCGTGGGCTGGTGCGGCCGGTGGCCGCGGGGGTCAGATCGCGACGCCCTTCGACCGCAGGTAGGACAGCGGGTCGATGTCGGAGCCGTAGGCCGGGGAGGTGCGGATCTCGAAGTGCAGGTGCGGTCCGGTGCTGTTGCCGGTGGAGCCCGCGGTGCCGATCTGCTGGCCGCCCGAGACGGACTGGCCGGCGGAGACCCCGAGCTGCGAGAGGTGGGCGTACTGGGCGTACTTGCCGTCGGCGAGCTGGATGACGACCTGGTTGCCGTAGGCGCCCGCCCAACCGGCGGAGACGACGGTGCCGGGACCGACGGCCTTGAGCGGGGTACCGGAGGGGACGCTGAAGTCGACGCCGGTGTGGTAACCGCTGGACCACATGCTGCCGGAGGCGCGGTACGGCGTGCCCACACCACTCGCGACCGGCAGCGTGTAGCCGCCGGCGCTCGCGGTGGCGGCCGGCGCCTGGGCCGCGACGGGCACGGCCTTCGGGGCGGCGGGCTTCGGGGCGGCGGGGGCCGCGGGGGCCGCCTGCTCGGGCTGCACGGCCTTGGGCCCGGTCGCCTCGGGAGCGGCGGCCTTCGGCTCAGCTGCCTTCGGTTCGGCGGCCTTCGGTTCGGCGGCCCGGGGAGCAGCGGGCTTCGGAGCTGCCGGCTTCGGCGCGGTGGCCGTGGCTGCGGCCTTGCCGCCGAGGGTGAGCTTGAGGCCGGGGGTGATCAGATCGGGGTTCGATCCGACGGCGGTCCGGTTGTCCTGGTACAGCCGCTGCCAACCGCCGCGCAGGTCCTGGTCGTCAGCGATCTTCGACAGGTGGTCGCCGACCTTGACGGAGTAGGTCGTGAGCTCGGCGCGCTGCTGCGCGGGCGCCTCGGGGGCGGCCTGGGCCGCCACGGCGACCGAGGTCACGGGGGCGAGCCCGGGGGCGGACTGGGTCGCGGCCTGGGCCTGGGTGGCGCCGATCAGCGGCAGGGCAAGGGCTGCCGCGCCGCCGGTTCCGGTGATGGCGATCGTCCGGACGAGCCGGGCGGACTTGGGGCGGCGGTGCTTTCCCGTCGCGGGCATGGTGCGTTCCTCTCCGGCGCCTACGAGGTGAGCTGTCGGGTTCGGGCTGGAGCTGCCCGGCCGCGCTCGCGCGGCTTCACCCCGAGCCGGTCCGGTCGCCCGGATGCGGCGTACTGCGTGTGGGTTCCCCGCTCCTGCCGATGTCGGGTGGTGAGATGGGGCTACCGAGCGGCGGCAGGACTAGGCGTCCGCCCGGAGTGAGCGTGACGCTAAGCGAGCGGCAACGGCCCGGACAACCGAGCACCCGTCAGCGGCCTGCGGTTTCTTGATCCTCGCCGTCCGTTCCGGTCACCCTGCGTCGATGGCGGCAGGGTGACCGGATGCCAATTCCCGGGCCGGGGCGGGCAGCCGGCGAACCGGTGATCACCACCCACTGTGACGACTATGATCCCGGTCACGACGCATGCCCCTGGGGCGCCTTATTTCATGGCCAGTTACATCAAAGCCACTCAATCCGACCAAAGGCGCAAATCACCCTTTCACTGGTGGATTCCCTCATGCATGACATGACTCGGGATCACCAACAAAAGCCCTCGTGCAGGGTGATTGTCCGAGCAAGTGATGTCGTATCGTCTGAAGCGCCCCGCCGACGGACGGCGCCGGCGGGGGATTGGGAGGAGCCCCCGTGACGCAGCAGATCCCGTCCACCGAGCCCGAACTGACCGGCGTGCGCAACTTCCGTGATCTGGGTGGTCTGCCGACCGCGGACGGCAGGCGGGTCCGACACGGGGTGCTGTTCCGCAGCGGCCACCTCGCCCACGCGACCGACGAGGACCGTCGGTACCTGACCGGGCTGGGGCTGCACACGATCTTCGACTTCCGCAACGACGCCGACCGCGGGCTCGACGGCCATGACGTGGAACTGCCCGGCGTGCGCAACGTCAACCTGCCGCTGAGCGACCCGGCCGACGGCGCGGAGTTCTGGCGGATGGTGCGCCGGGGCGACCTGGCCCAGCTCCGTGACCTCCTGGCCGGGGGGCGGGCGGTCGAGCAGATGGTCACGTCGTACCGCGTGCTGATCGAGGAGCGGACCGCGGAGCACGCACGGGTGCTGCGGGCGGTCGCGCAGGACAGCGTGCCGGCGCTCATGCACTGTGCGGCGGGCAAGGACCGGGCGGGCCTGTCCATCGCCGTCACCCTGCTCGCACTCGGCGTCGAACGGGACGCGATCGAGGAGGACTACCTGAAGTCCAACGCCGCGCACCGCCGGTACCGGGTGCAGCGCAGCGCGGACGCGGTCGACGGGTACGCGCCGGAGGTGATGGAGCTGCTGAGCCCGCTGTTCGACGCCCGCTCGGAGTACCTGGCGGCGGCCTTCGACAGCATCGATCGATGTTGGGGCGGCACGGACGCCTACCTCGCTCGGGCCATCGGGCTCACGCCGGACCTGCGCGACCGCCTCCGGTCCCGTCTGCTCGACTGACGTCAACGCCGGGCTCCCGGTGCACCGCGGGGCGCGGGCACCGGGAGCCCGGCGCGTCCAGCACCGGGGTACCGGACCCGGGGCGGATCAGCTCACTTGGCTCCGACCTCGAACAGCAGCCAGATGAAGGCGGCGACGAGGTGGCCGACCGCGACGTAGATGAGCAGTCGGATCCAGATGCTCGGCGGCATCTTGTCCTCGATGCGCGGGCGCCGGACCGGCTCGACCGCCGGGGGCGCCGCCGGGTCGGTGGGGGGAAGGGGCTCGGTCATCGGAAGTCTCCCGGGGTGTGGACGTCCGTCGGGCCTAGGCACAGCGCGGCGGTCGGGCTCTGCAACAAGGTGTGCACGAAGAGGAGGTCGGTCCCGTCCTCGTCGGCGGCGCCGATCCGGTGCGGGGTCAGCGAGTCGAAGTGCGCGCTGTCGCCGGGCGCGAGCACATGGGTGCTGTCCCCGAGTCGCAGCCGCAGCCGTCCGGACAGGACGTACAGCCACTCCTCGCCGGGGTGCACCCGCACGATGTCGCCCTGGGTGCCGTACGGCACTCGGACGCGCAGGGCCTGCATGCCCCGGCCGGGGGCGCCGGCCTGCCAGTAGGTCCAGCCGCCGGCGCGGGTGGGTTCCATGGTGGCGGACTCGACGATCGCCTCCCGGTCGGCGACGGTCTCGCCGAGCAGTTCGGAGACGGTGGTCCCGTAGACACGGGCGAGCGACAGCAGCATGGGCAGCGAGGGCTGCCGACGGCCGGTCTCCAGTCGGGACAGATGGGCCGGGGACAGCCCGGCCGAGGCGGCCGCGGCCTCCAGCGTCAGTCCGGCGCCCCGCCGGCGCTCCCGCAGTCGGGGGGCCACGACGGGCAGCTCGCCACCGGGGCCACCGGCCGGGTCGGGGGACCCGGCGGTGGGCTGCGGCTCCTCGTGGGGAGTCGACTCGGAGGGGTTCATGTCATCGATTGAGCCAGAAAAATGCCTCCCGGGCAAATCTCTTGCCTGGGAGGTAAAAGTCGAAGGTCAAGAACCGCACGACGCCCGGCCGGGCCGCGCCTCCCCCGCCCGGGCCGCGTCAGCGGTTCGCGACGGCCTGTCTGACCAGTGTCCTCCCGAAGTCCCACATCAGCCCACCCCCGCTGTGTGCGTCGTCCATCACCGCGGTGAAGGCCGTGACGAAACGATCGACGTCCGCCTCGTCCACGACCAGCGGCGGGATCAGTTTGATGACCTCCAGATGGTCGCCGGAGACCTGGGTGAGGATGCGGTGCCGCTGGAGCAGCGGCACGACCACCATCTGTGCGAAGAGGCCCCTGCGGGCCGCCTGGAGCATGGCCCAGCCGCTGCGCAGCTTCAGCGAGCGGGGCCGCCCGAACTCGATCCCGATCATCAGTCCACGGCCGCGCACCTCGCTCAGCAGCTCGTAGCGGTCCACGAGTGCGGCGAGCCGGGAACGGAGCAGGTCCCCGGTGACCCGGGCGTGCTCGACCAGCCGGTCCGACTCCAGCACCGACAGCACCGCCAGGCCCGCCGCCATTGCCTGCGCGTTCGAACCGAAGCTCGCCGAGTGGACCAGCACCCGGTCCATGGCGGAGTACACCTTCTTGAAGATCCAGTCCCGGCCGAGGGTCGCCCCGACCGGGACGTAGCCGCCCGACAGCGCCTTCGCCACACAGACCAGGTCCGGTTCCACGCCCTCCTCGTGCTGGTACGCGTAGAAGTCCCCGGTCCGACCCAGCCCGGTCTGCACCTCGTCGGCGATGAGCAGCGCCCGGTGCGCCCGCAGCAGCTCCTGGGCCCCCCGCAGATAGCCGGGCGGCGTCGCATGGACGCCCTTGCCCTGGATCGGCTCCACGATGAGCGCCGCCACGTCGCCGCGCGCCAGCTCCCGGGCGAGGGCGTCCAGGTCGCCGAGCGGCACGGCCGTGTCGGGCAGCAAGGGGGCGAAGCCGGCGCGGAACCCGGACTCGCCGTTGACGGAGAGGGCCCCGGTGGTCAGCCCGTGGAAGGCGTGCGCGCAGTACAGGACCCGGGGCCGCCCGGTGGCGTAGCGGGCGAACTTGAGCGCGGTCTCGACCGCCTCGGTGCCGCTGTTGCCGAAGAACACCCGTTCCAGGTGGGGGCTGTGGGAGAGCAGCCGTTCGGCGAGCAGGCCCGGGAGCGGCTGGCAGTCGAAGCGGGTGAGGTCCGCGAGCGAGGCGTCCAGCACGTCGTGCAGCGCCTTGCGGACCACGGGGTGGTGGCGACCGAGGCCCATCACGCCGAAACCGGCGAGCATGTCGAGGTAGTCGTTGCCGTCCGCGTCCCAGAAGTGCGCGCCCTCGGCCCTTTCGTACACCTTGTCGAAGCCGATGGTGCGCAGCATGCGCGGGAGTTGGTGGTTCAGATGGCGGGTGTGCAGGGCGTACCGCTCGCCGCCGCGTTCGGCGAGCAGCGCGCCGAGGTCGAATGCGTCCGTCATGGGTCCTTCCGGTGTCCCGGCCCGGCCGTGCCCCCGCTGCGGCCCGTGCTCCGGGCGGCCGTCTTCGAAGCTGGTAGGCCGGCGGTGTCCCGCCGGCGGGTGGGAACGGGCGGCCCGGGGGCCGGGCCGCCCGACGGGACGTGGGTCGACACCCCGTCCGGGACCTCGGCCCCCGGGTCCTCAGCCGCGGTTGCCCGAAACGGTGTCGCGGGCGGCCCGCAGGCTCTCCTTGAGTGATCCCATGGTCGCCAGGACCGCGGTGGGCTCGTAGCCGCAGTGCGCCATGCAGTTGGCGCAGCGGGGGTCCTTGCCCCGGCCGTAGGCGTCCCAGTCGGTCTCCTCCACGAGTTCCCGGTACGTGGGTACGTAGCCGTCGCTCATCAGGTAGCAGGGCTTCTGCCAGCCGAACAGGGAGTAGTTGGGGATCGCCCAGGCCGTGCAGGGGAAGTCGACCCGACCCTCCAGGAAGTCGAGGAAGAGCGGCGAGTGGTTGAGCCGCCAGCGGCGCCGGTTGCCGTCCGCGAACGCCTTCCGGAAGAGTTCGCGGGTCTGGTCGACGCCGAGGAAGTGCTCCTGGTCGGGGGCCTTCTCGTAGGCGTAGGCGGGCGAGATCATCATCTCGTCCACCTGGAGGTCGTCATTGAGGAAGTCGAGCACCTCGATGATGGTCTGGGGGGTGTCCGTGTTGAAGAACGTGGAGTTGGTGGTGACCCGGAAGCCCTGCCGCTTGGCCTCCTTGATGGCTTCCACGGCTTCGTCGAAGACGCCCTCCTTGGCCACCGACTCGTCGTGCCGCTCGCGCAGTCCGTCGATGTGCACGGCGAACGCGAAGTACGGGGAGGGCGTGAACTTCTCCATCTTCTTGCGCATCAGCAGGGCGTTGGTGCAGAGGAAGACGTACTTCTTCCGGGCCACCAACTGGCGCACGATCTCGTGGATCTGGGGGTGCATCAGGGGTTCGCCGCCTGCGATGGACACCATCGGCGCCCCGGACTCCAGGACCGCACCGACGGCCTGCGCGACCGGCATCCGCTGCTTGAGCACCCCGGCCGGATGCTGGATCTTGCCGCAGCCCTCGCACTTGAGGTTGCAGGCGAAGAGCGGTTCCAGCTCCACGATCAGCGGGAACTTGGCCCGCTTGCGGAGCTTCTGTTCGAACAGGTAGGTCGCGACCTTGATGGACTGACGGAGCGGCATGGCCATTTCAGCTCACCTCCGGGGGAGCGTCACGATGCGGTGCCATTCACAGAAGACGGGGAACACGGCACGGAGAACACGGAAAGCCGATATTCCACCGCGCAGCGTGCCGATGCGGACCAGTTCATGTTCTGGAGCGTCCACGACCACCCGGACGGCCGCAACCGGGCGGACCCATCGGTCTTCGCCGCCGCCCACGAGCCCCCGGGTGTCGACGGGACCGACCGGGGCGGGTGTGCGCACCGCGGTGCGCAGGGTCACCGCCGACTCCATGTCCACGGCGATCGCCCCGGTGGACCGTAGGGTGGAGCGCTCCGCGCCCCGGACGACGTGGTCGGAGCCGATGAGCGGCCCCGTGTGCACGGTCCGGCCCGGCAGGGCCCGGGCCAGTGCCTCGGTCAGCGGCGCGGTGCCCGAGCAGGGGACCTGGCCGAGTTCGTCCCGGGTCTCCCCGGCGACGACCAGGTCTCCGGGGCGCATGCCCGGGGCCAGCCCGGCGCAGAAGCCGGTGGCCAGGACGGACGCACCGTGCAGCTCCGCACGGCCCAGCGCACGGCCCACCGCCGAGGCCGCCGCGCGCGGCCCCATGCCCGTGCGGAGCACCGTCACGTTCCCGGCCGTCGACCGGTCCGCCAGGCTCAGGGCCAGCCGTTCGATGCCGAGGGCGCAGGCGACCAGGAGCGGCCCCCCGGCGCCACCCGCCGGGCTCGTGGGATCGGGGGGGTCGGCCGGATCGGCCGGGGCGCGCCGCATCAGCCCCCCTTGCCGGTCCGCTCGGCGATCCGTCCGGCGGCGGCGGCCACCAGCGACCGGGCGGCCCGTACGACGGTCGGGCGCGGCGCGCGGCGCGGCGGGGGCCCCGCACCGGCCTCCGGGGCGTCACCGGTGCGGGCGGCCCGCGGGGCGCCGGGCAGGTTCGCGAACGGATCGCCGTGCAGGAACCTCCCCAGGGCCGTCAGCGGGAACACCAGTCGGTACAGGTGGTAGTTGATGGAGAAGTCCCACGGGAACCCGGTGCCGGTGAAGTGGGGTTCGTCCCAGGAGCCGTCCTCCTGTTGGGTCTCCACCAGCCAGGCGACACCCCGTTCGGTGACCTTGGTGTCCCGCTCCCCCGCGGCGAGCAGCGCCAGCAGCGCCCATGCGGTCTGCGAGGCGGTGGACTCGCCCCGGCCGCCCCAGCCCGGTGCGTCCCGGTAGGAACGCAGGTCCTCGCCCCAGCCCCCGTCGTCGTTCTGTACGGACTCCAGCCAGGCCACGGCCCGCCGGATCGCCGGATGGGCGGGGGGTAGTCCGGCGGCGACCAGGGCGGGCACCACCGATCCCGTTCCGTAGACGTAGTTGACGCCCCAGCGGCCGAACCAGGCGCCGCCGGACTCCTGGGCGGCGAGCAGCCAGTCGATGCCGCGGCGGGTGCCCGGGTCCGCGGAGCGTCCCTCGACGGCCAGCATCTCCACGACGTGCGCGGTCACGTCGGCGGACGGCGGATCGATCACCTTGCCGAAGTCGCAGAAGGGCAGCCGGTTGGGGAAGGGGCTGGTGTTGTCCACGTCGAAGGCGCCCCACCCCCCGTCGCGGGACTGCATGCCGAGGCTCCACGCGACGCCGCGGGCGATGGAGTCCTCCAGCCGCTCGGTCTCGGGGTGCGCCACGCGTCGCAGGGCGAGGACGACCTCGGCGGTGTCGTCGATGTCGGGATAGGTGTCGTTGTGGAACTCGAAGGCCCAGCCGCCGGGGGCCAGTTCGGGTCTGCGCACCGACCAGTCGCCGGGCCGGTCGATCTGTTCGCCGAGCATCCACTCGGCGGCCCTGACCAGTTGGGGGTGGTCGGCCGGGACGCCCGCGTCGGCCAGCGCGATCGTCGCGAGGCAGGTGTCCCACACGGGTGACTGGCACGCCTCGACCATCCGGGAACCGTCCGGTCCCCACACCGTGAACCGGTCGAGGGAATCGAGTCCGGCGCGGAGCACGGGGTGGTCCAGGTCGTAGCCGAGCAGGTGCAGGGCGATGATCGAGTACACCGCGGGCGGCTGGATGCCGCCCCAACAGCCGTCCTGTTCCTGGCGTTCGATGATCCAGCGGGCCGCCGACCGCATGGCCGCGGCGCGCAACGGCCCCGGTGCGACCCGCTGGTAGAGGCGCAACACCTTGTCGAGCCGTTGGAAGACCCCGTCCCAGGAGGCCACCGGGGCGAGGGGGCGGGACGGGCACGGGTCGGCCGGGTCGGTGTGGAGTTCGTCGAGCGGGAAGGGGGCGGGGCGCACCGGGCGCTTCGCGGACACGATGGCGAGCGGCACGATGGTCTGCCGGGCCCAGCAGCCGAAGTCGTAGATGTTGAGCGGGAACCACCGGGGGACGTAGATGACCTCGGGCGGGACCTCGGGCAGGTCGTCCCACTTCCACCAGCCGAACAGGGCCAGCCAGATGCGGGTGAAGACCCGGGCCGCGGCGATCCCCCCGCGGGACCTGATCCAGTCGGCCGCCCGCGCCATGTGCGGCGCGTCGGGCGCGTCCCCGGCGAGCCGGAGGGCGACGTACGCCTCGATGGTGGCCGAGAGGTCACTGGGGCCCTGGTAGAAGGTGGCCCAGGTGCCGTCCTCCCGTTGTTCACCGCGGATGAACAGGGCGGCGGCCCGGGTGGTGGCCTCGTCGCGAATGCCGAGGAACTGCCTCAGGAGGAGGTCCTCGGCGTCCATGGTGACGTTCGTTTCGAGGTCGCCCTTCCACCAGCCCTGGGGGTCCTGGAGGGAGAGCAGACGGTCGGTGGCGCGGTGCGCCGCGCGCCGGACGGCGACGGGGTCGTCGACCGCCCGGGGGGTCGGGTCGGAGTGTTCGTCGGTGGCCGAGGCAGCGCGGGGCGGTACCGCTCCGGTGCTTCCGTCGGTCGTCGCTGTCATGGCTTCCCCTTACAGTGCAGTGGCTCTTCTGCTGGGTCCGCCGTCGGCCGGTGCGCTGGATGGGCACCGGCCGGCGACTGCGAGTCATATGCTCCGGATGTCGATGGTCATCTCTTTCGTACGACGACGAAGTCGGCGAGCGCGGTGAACCGCGCCCGGACGGGGTCGGGCATGTCCACGGAGTTCAGGGCGTCGACGGCGATGGCGTGCTGGCGGCGGGCCTCCTGGACGGTCCACTCCCGGCCGCCGGCCTCCTCGATGAGCGCGGCGCGGGCGGCGAACTCCTCCTCGGAGAAGCTGTCGAAGTCGTTGCTCTTGGCGTCGGCGGCGAGGAGTTCGCCGAGTTGCTCGGAGGCGGGGCCGCCGGCGTCGAGGGCGGCGACGACCGGCAGGGACTTCTTGCGCTGGCGCAGATCGCTCCAGGTCTGCTTGCCGGTGGCCTCGGGGTCGCCCCAGATGCCGAGCAGGTCGTCGACGGCCTGGAAGGCGAGCCCCAGGTGGTGGCCGTACTTCTCCAGGGTGTCGGCGGTGCGGTCGTCGGCGCCGCCGAGCACCGCGCCGATGGACGAGGCGCAGGCCAGCAGGGCGCCGGTCTTGTTGCCCTCCATCTCCAGGCACTCGGCCACGGTGACCCGCTCGCGGTGTTCGTACGCGATGTCCTGGGCCTGGCCGTCGATGAGGGCGCGGGTGGCGCTGGTGAGGCGTCGGGTGGCGCGGCCGGCCTCGACGGTGCCGATCTCCAGCAGCACCTCGCCGGCGAGCGCGAACAGGGCGTCGCCGACCAGGATGGCCTGGGCGGGGCCGTGGACCTTCCAGACCGTGTCACGGTGTCGGCGCTGTTCGTCGCCGTCCATCAGGTCATCGTGGAGCAGGGAGAAGTTGTGCACCAGCTCCACGGCGACGGCACCGGGCACACCGGTCTCGGCCGGGGCTCCGGCCGCTTCCGCGGACAGCAGGGCGAGCGCCGGGCGCACCGCCTTGCCGCCGTCGCCGTCGGCGGGGTTGCCGTGGGCGTCGATCCAACCGAAGTGGTAGGCGGCGACCGTGTCCATGGGCGAGGCGAGCCGGTCCACGGCGGCCTTCAGCTCGGGGGTCGCCAGGGTTCTGCCTCGCTCCAACAATGCGGCCACGTCCACGGCCTCGGCGGACGGTTCGCCCGGGGGCACAGTGGGCACAGTCTCTCCTCTAGTTGCGGTGGTGCCGGGGGTGCGGGAACCCGCCCCGCGGAGATCGAGTGTCATGCCGCCTCCCGGAAGAGATGGGCGCGCGACCGGCCGAGGACGCCGAGTGCCGCGTCGGCGGCGCTGACACCGCTGCGCACCGCCCCCTCCATCGTGGCGGGCCAGCCGGTGGCGGTCCATGCTCCGGCCAGGAACAGACCGGGGGCCCGGGTGCGCGCGGTGGGCCGCAGGGCGCCGGTGCCCGGCGCCGGCGCGAAGGTGGCGGTCCGCTCCCTGGTGACGAAGAAGTCGCGCACCTGAGCGCGCCGGGTGGCGGGCAACAGGCGTTCGAGTTCGGGGAGGTAGCGCTCGCGCAGGGCGGCGACCGGTTCGTCGATCTCGTGGTGGACCGCGGACTGGGAGAGCGCCAGGTACTGGCCGTCGGCCAGTCCGGAGGCTTCGGTGCGGTCGAACACCCACTGCACGGGCGAGCCCACTGCGGCGAAGAACGGGCGCCGCAGCACCGTGCGGTCGTAGACGACGTGCAGGTTGAGGATGGGCGAGGTGCCGAGGGCGAGCAGCCGCTCCGGGGCGTCGAGCGATCCGGTGGGCAGCAGTTCATGGGTCTCGCGCTGCGGCACGGCGAGCACGACGGTGTCCGCCTCGATGGTGGCGCCCTGTGCCTTCACGGCCCAACGGCCTTCCGGGGTGCGGGAGATGCCCGAGACCCGGGTGCGCAGTTCGGTGCGGACCCCGGCGGTGTCGAGGGCCTTGCGGGCGAGGGTGTCGTGCAGTTCGCCCAGGGGGACGGCGGCCCAGCCGATGTCGGCGGCGCCGGGGTCCTGGAGCAGTCCGGTCTTGAAGACCTTGGCGGCCAGGGCGAGGGAGACGTCCGCCGCCACGGCGTTGAGGGTGGCCACGCCCACCAGGTCCCAGAGCGCCTCGACGGCGCGTGCGGACTGGCCGTGCCGGGCGAGCCAGCTGCCGAAGTCCTGGTCGTCCAGGGCGGGGTCGTCGGGGTCGAGCCGCTGGAGGGCGAGCGCCGCCCGGGCGGCGCCGAGGCGTTCGCCCGGGGAGAGGTGCGGGTACGTGGCGAGGGACTGCGCCAGGTGCAGCGGTACGGGCAGGGCCGCACGGCGCAGGGTGCCCAGCTTCGGTCCCTCACCCGACCGGGTCCGTACCCGGGCCGCGGCGTCCAGGACGGGGACCGTGAGCCGGTCCTGGAGCGGGGCCAGTGCGGTCGCGTCGATGCGGTCGAGGAACCAGCGGTAGGCGGTGCAGCAACGCAGGTAGACGTGCTGACCGTTGTCGACGGTGAGGTCGCCGCGCTGGAAGGAGAAGGCGAGGCCGCCCAGCCGGGGCCGCCCTTCCAGGAGGGTGACGCCGACCCCGGCGTCGGCGAGGGCGAGTGCGGCGGTGACCCCGGCGAGTCCGCCGCCGATGACGACGGCGCTGGCCGGGCGTTCCCCGTCCGGGTCCGGGTGGGTGGACCGCGGGTCGGTGTCGTTCACGCGGGTCCCCCGGGTGCTCGGTTCGGGTGCCCCGGGCGGGTGGACGCCCCGGGCCTGGGCGCGCGCCGGGCGTCGGCGGGCGCCGTCGCGGTCAGGGACGCGGTACGGCCGGTACGGGTTGACCGACCTCCGCGGCCCGGTGCGGTGGGGGCGCCGGCTGTCGGGCGGGGCGCGACGGGCGCCGTCGACGTCCGCATCAGCCGCGCCTCCTGACGGTCCGTCGGGCGATGTGCCGGGCGTCGAGCCCGGACAGCCCGCGCACGGCGACGTACGCCTTCTCGTGGCCGGGCAGCGAGACCCGGCCGCGCAGGACGGCCTCCGGCTCGCGCTCGATGCGGTCGAGCAGACGGCGGTAGATGCCCGCCATGGCGGCGACGCAGGCGCCGCTGCGGCGGTCCAGCAGGGGCAGCAGTTGGTAGCCCTCGGCGAAGAGGGCGCGGGCGCGGCGCACCTCGAAGTGGATCAGGCCGGTGAAGTCGCCGCCCGCGGGGGGCCGTGGTCCGTCGAAGCCCTCGGAGCAACCGAACTTGGCGAGGTCATCGGCCGGCAGGTACACCCGGCCGTTCCTGGCGTCCTCACGAACGTCCCGCAGGATGTTGGTGAGTTGCAGGGCGAGGCCGAGGGTGTTGGCGTACTCGGGGGCCCGTTCCACGCCGCGCGCACCGGGCTCGGTGCCGAACACCCCGAGGGAGAGCCGCCCGATGCCTCCCGCCACGCAGCGGCAGTAGACCTTGAGGTCGTCCCAGGACTGGTAGGTCTCGCCGTGGACGTCCAGGAGGACGCCGTCGATGAGTTCGTCCAGCGCCTCCAGGGGGATCGGGAAGGCGCTCGCGGTGTGGCTGAGGGCGACCGCGACGGGGTCGGTGTCGTCCTCGTCGACCGCGCCGTCCCGGATCCGGGACAGCAGGGCGCGCGTCTCCTCCAGGCGGAGTTGCTTGACCTCCGCGGCGAGCCGGCCGTCGCCGATGTCGTCCACGCGCCGCGAGAACGCGTACAGCGCGGACATGGCGCGGCGCCTGGCGGTCGGCAGCAGCCGGATGCCGTAGGCGAAGTTGCGGGCCTGCTGCCCGGTGACGGTCTCGCAGTAGCTGTATGCGGCGAGTACCGGCGCGGACACGCGCGGCTCTTGCTCCACGGCCTGGTTCACCCCTCTCCTCGCAGTGTGACGCCCACCTCGCGCAGGAGTTGGACCTTGGTGGGCTTGGGGGGCCCGGGAAGCACGTCGTAGGAGGCGCCCTTGAGGGCGTGGACGGCCGCTCTGCCGCCCCCCACGAAACCGGCGAGGAGGAGCCTCAGCCGGCCGCGGACGCTGCCCACCAGGGCGGTCCCCTCGGCCAGCAGGGCGTCGGCGCGTTCCGCTTCGTAGGCGACGAGGGCGCGGACCGAGGCTCCGGCGGAGCGGGCGGCGAGGTCGTCCTCCCGGACGTGGAAGCGCGCCAGGTCTTCGGCGGGCAGGTAGATCCGGTCGCGGGCGAGGTCCTCGGCGACGTCCTGGAGGTGCTCGACGATCTGGAGGCCGGTGCACACGGCGTCGGAGCGGCGGACGCGCTCGGGGGTGGAGGTGCCGGTGACGGCGAGGACGAGCCTGCCGACCGGGTTGGCGGAGAGTTCGCAGTAGGCGAGCAGGTCCTCGTGGGTCGCGTAGCGGCTGACGACTTGGTCCTGCCGGTTGGCGGCGATCAGCCCGAGGAAGGGTTCGGGGTCGAGACGGTGGCGGCGGACCGTGGGCACGAGGCGCTGGAGCAGCGGGTGGCGGGGGCCGTCCGAGGCGGGGGCGAAGACCCGGCGCAGATCGTCCTCGAAGGCGTCGAGGAAGACGAGTCGGTCCGCGGCGTCGGCGGGGGCGAGGCCGAGGTGGCGGGCGTCCGCGCCGCCGGGGGCGAGGTCTCCGTCGCCGATGTCGTCCACCAGGCGCGCGTACCCGTACAGCGCCATGAGGTCGGTCCGCCAGGCGCGTGGCAGGAAGAAGGGGGCGACGGGGAAGTTCTCGTGCGCGGCCTTGTCCAGGGTGTGCAGTTCCGTGGCGTCGGAGACGGGACGGGGGCGGCGCTCCGCGGGCGCCGCGGCGCCGGCGCGGGCCGCGGGGGGCCCGGGGCGGGACGTGCTGTGCATGGGCGTCCTCTCGGCTTCCTTCACCGCG
This sequence comes from Streptomyces sp. NPDC059816, assembly GCF_042732055.1. Taxonomy (NCBI): domain Bacteria; kingdom Bacillati; phylum Actinomycetota; class Actinomycetes; order Kitasatosporales; family Streptomycetaceae; genus Streptomyces; species Streptomyces sp. NPDC059816. The sequence goes on along the minus strand of NZ_JBHWIQ010000046.1, from coordinate 17,633 downwards.
CGCCGCCCGGTGAGGAGACTGCGGAAGTGTCGCGGAGCCGGAGACTCTCCGTAGCCATTGCCGTCACATCTCCGTTCTACACTACCGACCTAAAACATCCTCTTTCGGACACACCGCCCACATGATTCGCAGCGGGGGTGCCGGGGGGCGTTGATCGCGCTCTCCCCGGTTGCCGTGAGTCAGGACCGGTCCAGCTTACGTTGTACGGCGTGGAAGCGTCGGCCCGGGCTCCCGCACTCCAGAGGAACGAACCGGCCCTCCCCCAGGTTCCGACCGGGGCACACTTCCACGGAACGTCAGGGCCTGCCCGCGACAGGGAAGTTGGACCGGCACATGACGGGACCCCGCCCGGTGGCTCCGGCGGGGTCCGTTCGTGGTGCCAGGGATCCGCCCGGTGGGGGCGGCGGGGTCGCACAACGGGAAGTCGGCTACTTCCCGGTGAACTTCTCGTACTCCTTCAGGACGTCCGCCGTGGGACCGTCCATCCGCAGTTCACCGCGCTCCAGCCACAGCACCCGGTCACAGGTGTCGCGGATGGACTTGTTGTTGTGGCTGACCAGGAACACCGTGCCGGCCTCCTTGCGCAGTTCCCGGATGCGGGCCTCGGACCGCTTCTGGAAGCTGCGGTCACCGGTGGCCAGCGCCTCGTCGATCATCAGGACGTCGTGGTCCTTGGCCGCCGCGATGGAGAACCGCAGGCGGGCCGCCATTCCCGACGAGTAGGTACGCATCGGGAGGGTGATGAAGTCGCCCTTCTCGTTGATGCCCGAGAAGTCCACGATCTGCTCGTAGCGCGACCTGATCTGCTCACGGGACATGCCCATGGCGAGACCGCCCAATATGACGTTCCGCTCACCGGTCAGGTCGTTCATCAGGGCCGCGTTCACCCCGAGCAGCGAGGGCTGGCCGTCGGTGTAGACCTTGCCGCGCTCGGCGGGCAGCAGCCCGGCGATCGCCCGCAGCAGGGTCGACTTGCCGGAGCCGTTGGAGCCGATCAGGCCGATCGCCTCGCCGCGGTAGGCGATGAAGGACACCCCGCGCACCGCGTGCACCTTGCGCACGCCGCGCTCCTCGCCGCGCCGGATGATGCGGCTGAGCGCCGAGGTGGCGCTGCCCTTGCCGGTCTTCGCACCGTTGACCCGGTAGACGATGTGCAACTCGTCCGCGATCACGGTGGGGCGCAGGGCGCCCCCGCTCTGCTCAGCCACGGCCGTACCGCTCCTCGGACTTCCAGAAGTACACGAATCCACCGACGGCCACCAGGACCGCCCAGCCCAGCGCGAGGGCCCACACGTGCGACGGCAGGTTCTCCGAGCCGTAGCCGTCGATGACCGCGAACCGCATCAGGTCCATGTAGACAGCGGCCGGGTTCCACTGGAGGACGTCAGCGATCCACGAGGGCCTGTCCTTCAGCATGATCGGGATGGAGAACATCACGCCCGAGGCGTACATCCACGTCCGCATCACGAACGGCATCAGCTGCGCCAGGTCCGGGGTCTTGCTGCCGAGCCGGGCCATGATCAGGGCCAGTCCGGTGTTGAAGAAGAACTGGAGCACCAGGGCCGGCACGATCAGCAGCCACGACAGGGTGGGGTAACTGCCGCACGCCACGGCGACGGCGAACACCACGAGCATCGAGAACAGCAGCTGCTGGAGCTGCTGGAGCGCGAAGGAGATCGGCAGCGAGGCGCGCGGGAAGTGCAGCGCCCGGACCAGGCCCAGGTTGCCGGAGATGGCCCTGACCCCGGCCATCACGGAGCTCTGGGTGAAGGTGAAGACGAACACCCCGGTGACCAGGAAGGGGATGTACACCTCCGTCTCCATACCCCGGCTCGCGTCCAGGATGACCCCGAAGATCAGGAAGTAGACCAGCGCGTTCAGCAGCGGCGTGACCACCTGCCAGAGCTGGCCCAGTTTGGCCTGGCTGTACTGCGCGGTGAGTTTGGCCTGCGAGAACGCCAGGATGAAGTGGCGCCGCCCCCAGAGCTCGCGGACGTACGCCGCGAGTCCGGGGCGGGCACCGCTCACGGACAGTCCGTGCTTGGCGGCCAGTGCCGCCGGGGAGAGCCCGTCATCGGGCGACGGGGGCGCACTCACCGCGACACCGCCGTCATGCGTTGTCTCACTCACAAGTGGAAACTTTCGTCTTCAAGAGATGAGCTGCCTGGCCGGACACGGGCGAGTGCCGGCTGCCCTCCGGGGGTGAGAGCACGGCCGGAATGTTCTCAGACCCGAGCTTGTCAGATCACCGGGGGACGACCCAGCCGGGTCAGTCGCCACACGGTACGCCACTTCATCGGACGTCGGGGACCGCACGGTCCGCCCCAGCCCTCCCGGAACCCGCCGAACCACGCCTTGAGGGCGGGCCCGGAGGGACGGCGGGCGAGGGTGAGCGACAGCCACACCCCGAGGTACAGGGGAACCAGGGGCGCGGGCAGGTTGCGGCGGGCCAACCAGACCCGGTTGCGGGCCACCATCCGGTGGTAGACCGCATGCCGCGACGGTGCGGTCGTGGGGTGGTGCAGGACCATGTCGGAGCGGTAGTCGATCAACCAGCCGCCGTCGAGGGCCCGCCAGGCGAGGTCGGTCTCCTCGTGGGCGTAGAAGAACTCCCCCGGCAGCGGGCCGACCTCCGCGAAGACCCGGGTGCGCACCGCGCTCGCGCCACCGAGGAACGTGGTCACGCGGGAGGAGCGCATCGGGTCCGCGGCCCGCAGGCGCGGGACGTGACGGCGCTGGGTGACACCCGTGTCGGGGTCCGCGATCCGGAAGCTCACGATCCCGAGCCGGGGGTCCTCGGCGAACGCCCGGCGACACAGTTCCGCGGTGTCGGAGCGGGGCAGCAGCCCGTCGTCGTCGAGGAACAGCAGGACGTCCACCTCGCCGCCGGACGGGCCGAACGCCTCGATGCCGATGTTGCGTCCGCCGGGGATGCCCAGGTTCTCGGGCAGTTCCACCGTGCGCACCCCGTCGGGCACCTCCGGCACCGGCGCACCGTTGCCGACGACGACCACCTCGATCGGATCGCCGTCCTGCTCGGCCACCGACCTCAGGAGGGCGCGCAGTTCGTCGGGGCGGTTGCCCATGGTGATGACGACCGCGCCGACCTTGAGGGGGGTGCTCACCTGCGGCCTCACTTCAGCCGGCTGGAGGCCAGGATGGACACCAGGTGCAACAGGGTCTGGAGCAGGGCGATGCCCGCGAGCACGGCGATGCCGAGCCGGGTCCAGAACAGGTCCCCGCCGATCGTGTCGAGGATCGCCACGACCAGGATGAACAGGCTGGCCTCGACCCCGCCCACCAGCCGGTGGAACTTCAGGGCGGCGGCGGCCCGGCGGGCCAGCGCGAGCCCCGAGGAGCGGGGCGTGGCCGCCTCGTCCTTGACGGCCGGCAGGCCGCTGCGGGACCGCGCCACGTCGACCAGGTCCGTCTCGGCCTTGATCAGGATCGCACCGAGCGCGGCCAGGGTGCCCAGGAAGGCCCACAGCCACTCAGGACCGCCGTCGCCGAACGCGTCGGCGCCACGGATGCCGAAGCCGACGAGGAGCGCGGCCTCGGAGAGGTAGTGGCCGATGCGGTCCAGGTAGACGCCCGTGATGGAGGTCTGGCCCCGCCAGCGGGCCACCTCTCCGTCGACGCAGTCCAACAGCAGGTAGAGCTGGATGAGGACCGCCCCGAGGAGCGCCCCGGTCAGCCCGGGCACCAACAGTGCCGCGCCCGCCAGGACGCCCGCCACGATCATCAGGTACGTGAGCTGGTTGGGCGTGATCCTGGTGTTCACCAGGTAGGGGTCGCAGCGCAGCGAGATCTCCCGCATGTACAGGCGTCCCGCCCAGTGCTCACCGCTGCGCCGGTCCTTGACCCCTTCGGGGTGCACGACCGGGCGGAGTTCAGCTACCGATGGCCTTGGCATAGTCGGCGTATGCGTCCTTGATCTGGTCGGTGTTCAGGTCGAGGTGTTCGAGGATGGTGTAGCGACCCGGTCGGGTCTGCGGGGCGAACGCCACGGCCTGGACGAACTCGTCCACGCTGAAGCCGATGTCCGCCGGCACCACGGGCAGCCCGTGGCGGCGCAGCACCTCGGCCATGTGCCCGGACTCCTCGTGCGCGCCGCGCAGGTGCATGGCGAACGCGGCGCCCAGGCCGACCTGCTCGCCGTGGCTCGCGGCCCGCTTGGGGAAGAGGAGGTCGAAGGCGTGGTTGATCTCGTGGCAGGCGCCGGAGGCGGGACGGGAGTCGCCCGCGACCGACATGGAGATGCCGGTGAGGACCAGCCCTTCGGCGAGCACCTGGAGGAACCCGTCGTCGCCGACCCCGCCGGGGTGGCGCAGCACGGCCTCGCCGGCCTGCCGGGCGATGGCGGCGGCCAGGCCGTCGATGGACTCGCCGGTCTCGCGGTGGGCCAGTTCCCAGTCGGCGACGCAGGAGATGTTGGAGACGGCGTCACCGATGCCGGAGCGGACGAACCGCACGGGGGCCTCACGGACCACGTCGAGGTCGATGACGACCGCGATCGGGTTCGGCACCCCGTACGAGCCGCGGCCCGCGTCGTTGTCCAGGGTCGCGACCGGGGAGCACAGCCCGTCGTGCGCCAGGTTCGTCGCCACCGCGACCAGCGGCAGGCCGACCCGGGCGGCGGCGAACTTGGCACAGTCGATGATCTTGCCGCCGCCGAGGCCGACGACGGCGTCGTAGCGGCCCTTCTTCATGGCGTCGGCGAGCTTGACGGCGTCGTCCAGCGTGCCGCCGTCGACCGGGAACCACTCGGCTCCCGGCAGTGCGGGTTCCAGGCGCTCCCGCAGCCGGGCGCCCGATCCGCCGCTGATGGCGACGGCGAGCTTGCCCGACGTGGAGATGCGCTGGTCCGCGAGGACCCCGACGAGGTCGTCGAGGGCACCCGCGCGGATGTCGACGACGAGCGGCGACGGGATCAGGCGTGTCAGTACTGGCACGCGATCTCACGCCCCTTGGCGAGGTCGTCGTGGTTGTCGATCTCGACCCACTTGACGTCGCCGATGGGGGCGACGTCCACCTTGAAGCCGCGGTTGACGAGCTCCTGGTAGCCGTCCTCGTAGTAGAGGTCGGGGTCCCGCTCGAAGGTGGTCTTCAGGGCGTCGGCCAGCTCTGCGGCGGCCTCGCCCTCGATGAGGGTGACGCCGATGTACTCGCCCGTCGCCTCGGCGGGGTCCATCAGCTTGGTGATCTTCTGGACGCCCTTGGCGGGGTCCACGACGACCTTCATCTCCTCGTCGGCGAGCTGCTTGACCGTGTCGAGGGCGAGGATGATCTTCTTGCCCTCGCCGCGGGCGGCGAGCAGGGTCTTCTCGACCGAGACGGGGTGCACGGTGTCGCCGTTGGCGAGGATCACCGTGTGGGCGATGGAGTCACGACCGCACCACAGGGAGTAGGCGTTGTTCCACTCCTCGGCCTTGTCGTTGTCGATGAGCGTCAGCTTGAGGCCGTACTTCGCCTCCAGGGCCGCCTTGCGCTCGTACACGGCCTCCTTGCGGTACCCGACGATGATCGCGACCTCGGTGAGCCCGATCTCGGCGAAGTTGCCGAGGGTGAGGTCGAGGACGGTGATGCTGTCCTCGGCTCCCTCGGCTCCCTCGGGGCCCACCGGCACGAGGGCCTTGGGGAGGGTGTCGGTGTAGGGGCGCAGACGCCGTCCGGCGCCGGCCGCCAGCACGAGGCCGATCATGCGGGTTCTCCTTCATCGTGTACGGCGGGTGCTCCGGAGGAGACCCAGAAGCGGATGCTCTCGACGAGCACCACGAGTGCCACGGCCACGGCGACGGCCGTGAGCAGGGCGGTGAAACCTGTGTTGCCGAGCAGGGCCGCGGCGAGGGCGACCAGGAGGACCCTGCCCTCCTGCCCCCCGATCGCGCGCACCAGCCAGCTCGGCGGCGCGCCGGTGCCACCGCGAATGCGGTAGACCGTGTCGTAGTGATGGTAGGCGACGGCCGCCACCAGCCCGAAAGCAGCCGGCAACGCTCCGTTCACCCCCGACTGGGCGGCCAGGGCCAGCACCGTCCCGTACTCGGCGGCACGGAAGAACGGTGGCACCAGCCAGTCGAGGGGGCCCTTCAGCGGGCGGGCGACCGCGAGGCCGGAGGCCACCACGTACAGGCAGGCGGCGGCGACGGGCAGCCAGCCGCCGAAGTCGGTGAGGACGGCGCTCGCCACGACGGCCGCGCCGCCGAGCAGCGCCACGGCGGGCGGCGCGAAGGACGGGAGCCGTCGGGCGATCCCCGTGGCCGCCTTGGCGAAGGCCTCGGCGAGGACTGCGGTGTCGGCGAGTTCGTGCAGGGCCCGGGCGGCCCGGTCGCTGCGGACCGCCTTGCGGGTCAGCGAGCGCAGGACGCGCCCGGCCGTGGTGTAGCAGGCGGCGAACGCGCAGCCCACGATCAGTACGACCAGGGTGATCCGGGGGGTGGTGACCGCGGTGAGCACGGCGATCAGGGCCCAGCGCTCCCCGATCGGCAGCACGATCATGCGGCGGACCCAGACCGTCCAGCCCACGCTGTCGAGGCGGTCGGAGAGGGCGGCGGTGGGGCTGGTGTTCGCGGTGGCGTCGTGGTTGGCCTCGGTGAAGGCGAAGTCCACGACGTGGCGGCAGGTCTGGAGGACCATCGCACCGAGCGCGAGGGCCCACACGTCGTCGCCGCCGCGGGCGGCGCCGAGGGCCAGTCCGGCGTAGTACGCGTACTCCTTGGCCCGGTCGAAGGTGGCGTCGAGCCAGGCTCCGAGCGTGGAGTACTTGAGGGAGTAGCGGGCGAGCTGTCCGTCGGCGCAGTCGAGGACGAACGAGAACAGCAGCAGGACGCCGGCGGCGACGAATCCGCCCCGGGTACCGGTGGCGGCACAGCCCGCGGCTATCAGTGCGGTGATCAGGGACGCGGTGGTGACCTGGTTGGGGGTCAGTCCGCGGCGGGCGCACCAGCGCGCCAGGTAGCGCGAGTACGGGCTGATCGCGTAGGTGGTGATGAACCCGTCCCGGGACTTCACCGCGGTCCGCAGGCGGACGGCCTCGTCGTCGACGGCGGCGACGGCCTGTCGGGCCTCGTTGCGGGTCTGCGGGTCGGCGGGGACGACGGCGACGAGGGTGCCGAGTTCGGGCCGGTGCACCGGGGTGCCCGCGGCCTCGACGAGTTCGGCGGCCCGGTCGGGGGCGGTGCGCTCGGAGGTCAGGGCGGTGCCCGGCCCCCCGGTGGCGGCCCCGGCGTCCGCCGGGGGCGTCTCGCCACCGGCACCGGGGGCGCTCTCGCGCACCGCGCGGTCGAGGGCGCCCCGGGCGGCGGGCTGCGCGGTGACGGCGCCGGGGACGGCGGCGACGGGGAAGCGGGGGTCCGTGAGGGCGAGCCGCAGTGCGTGGAGGTGGCCCACGAAGCGACTGTCCACGAGCGCCACCCGCTGCCCGGCGGGGGCGGCGGCGAGCAGCGCGGGGACGTCGGCCGCCTCCTCGGCGACCCGCACGTCGAAGCCGAGGTCCCGCAGATCGCCTTCGAGCGACGATCCCGGGACCGGCCGGCCGGTGAGGATGGCGGTCGACAGAGGAACTCACTCCCTGGGTTCCGGCCCACTGGCGCCGGACGTGTGCATAGGTGAGGGCGCGCCCCGGGACCGGGGTCGGCCGGGCGGCATGTCGGCAGAGGCTATCGGATGCGTACCCATGGGTGTTCACCACCCGTTCACGGCCCGATCAGCACGGTCCACCGCCCCCGCGCCGCCGCGGTCATCATTGTTGATCAGGAGCGGTATCACAAACCGCCGGGGGCGGGGGGCTCCCCGGTGGGCCGCGGCGGACGGTCCGGCGACGGGGTGCGGCGGCGCGGGCGCGCCTGCGTCACCCCCGATGTGCGGGTGCTCGACCGCTGCCGCGCGGCCTGCCGGAGGAAGTGGTGCAGGGGGTTTCGCACGGCTCGCGCACGGCTCGCGCACGCTTCGCGCAGTTATCGACGGACGGTTTCACGGACCGGCAGGAACCCCCGTATTCGATCTTGTCGACGCCCTGACCTGCGGTTCATTTCCGCAGGTCAGGGCACATGACAACGGTGTTCAGTGCCGTGTTGCCAGATACCCCCCACCCGTAGTTGACTGAAACGCGGAAAGGGCACCGACCACCACATCGAAGGATGGTTTTCATGGGGGCAGGGCACGATCACGGGCACACCCACGGCGCACCCCTGACCGGCACGGCCGCAGCCGCATACAGAGGACGGCTGCGGATCGCACTCTCGATCACGTTGACCGTGCTGGTGATGGAGGTCATCGGCGGCGTCGTCACCGGATCGCTGGCGCTCGTCGCGGACGCCGCCCACATGGCCACGGACGCGGTGGGGCTCGGCATGGCCCTGCTCGCGATCCACTTCGCGAACCGTCCACCGAGTGTGAACCGCACCTTCGGGTTCGCCCGGGCGGAGATCCTCGCGGCGCTCGCGAACTGTCTGCTGCTCCTCGGAGTCGGCGGCTACGTGCTCTACGAGGCGGTCCAGCGGTTCATCACGCCGACCGAGACCGAGGGCGGGCTGACGGTCGTCTTCGGCCTGATCGGTCTGGTCGCGAACCTCGTCTCGCTGTCCCTGCTGATGCGCGGCCAGAAGGAGAGCCTCAATGTGCGGGGCGCCTTCCTGGAGGTCCTGTCGGACGCCCTCGGCTCCCTCGCGGTCGTGATCTCCGCACTGGTCATCATGTCCACCGGTTGGCAGGCCGCGGACCCGGTCGCCTCGCTCGTCATCGGCCTGATGATCATTCCGCGGACGGTGAAACTGCTGCGCGAGACCCTGAACGTGCTGCTGGAGTCGGCGCCCAAGGGGGTCGACATGGAGGAGGTCCGGTCGCACATCCTGGGGCTGGAAGGGGTCGAGGAGGTGCACGACCTCCACGCCTGGACGATCACCTCCGGGATGCCCGTGCTCTCGGCGCACGTGGTGGTCAGCGAGGAGGTCCTGAATCGAACGGGGCACGAGAGGATGCTCCACGACCTCCAGCACTGCCTCGGGGACCACTTCGACGTCGCGCACTGCACGTTCCAGTTGGAGCCCAGCGGGCACGCCGCGCACGAGGCGAGGGTGTGTCACTGACCCACCGCCGCACGTGAGGTTCGCCGGAGCCCGGCCCCACCGATCGGACTCCCCGGGCGTGGTGCGCAACCGGGCGTCCGGGGGGAACTGGTGCGCTAGGGGGCCGGCGGGTGTTTCCCCCCACAAGGGGCGGGAACCGAGTCAGGTAGCCGATCGCCCCGGGCCTCCGGACCGTTGCGTGACGTGCCCGGACGACGGGCCCGCGGCACGCGGCGGACGTCTTCGATGCCGGAAGTGTCGGTGATATGCGGCAGACTTGACGTGCGAGGACCGAAGCGAAGGATGGGTATGCCGATCACACCTGCGAACGCGGAGCACACCGCGCCGGGCACCACCGCCGAAGCGATCATGCTGGAGTTGGTCGACGAGGACGGCGCCACCATCGGCACGGCCGAGAAGCTCTCCGCCCACCAGGCCCCCGGGCAGTTGCACCGGGCGTTCTCGGTGTTCCTGTTCGACGAGCAAGGACGACTGCTGATCCAACAGCGCGCACTCGGCAAGTACCACTCCCCCGGCGTCTGGTCGAACACCTGCTGCGGCCACCCGTACCCGGGCGAGGCCCCCTTCGCGGCGGCGGCCCGTCGTACCTTCGAGGAGCTGGGGGTCTCTCCGTCCCTGCTCGCCGAGGCCGGGACCGTCCGCTACAACCACCCGGACCCCGCGTCGGGGCTGGTGGAGCAGGAGTTCAACCACCTGTTCGTCGGGATGGTCCAGCAGCTGCCGCAGCCCGACGACACCGAGGTCGGGGACACCGCCTTCGTGACGTCCGAGGAGTTGCTGGCGCGACACGAGAAGGACCCCTTCTCGGCCTGGTTCATGACCGTGCTGGACGCCGCGCGACCCGCCGTCAGGGAGCTGACGGGCCCGTCCGCGGGCTGGTGAGCCGCAGGGGGTGGTCCGGCCGGGAGCCGGACCACCCCCTGTACCTCAGGTCACCGTCAGTACCGTGCGACGCGGTGGGCGGGGACCGTCAGCGGCCCGAGCGGCAGGGCGGCCCAGATGACCTTGCCGCCGTTCGGCGTCTTCTCCACGTCGCAGACGCCGCCCGCCTCCCGGGTCACCTCCCGGACGAGCAGCAGCCCCCGGCCGCCGGTCTGGCCGTGATCGGCCTCCAGGGCGGTCGGTCGGTAGGGGTGGTTGTCCTCGACGGACACCCGCACCCACTCGGCGCCGACCGCCAGCTCCACGGTGAGCAGCGGGGAGAGCACCGCTGCGTGCTTGACCGCATTGGTCGCCAGTTCCGAGACGATCAGCAGCAGCCCCTGGAGCAGCTCGTCGGAGACCGGCACCCGCTGCCTCAGCAGCAGGTCGCGGACCGCCCGTCGGGCCCGGGGTACCGAGGCGTCCACCGCCGGGGCCTGGAAGCGCCACACGCCCTCGTACGGCAGGGGGCCGGGGACGGTGCCCGGTGACGCTCCGTGGCCGGATACCGGGAGCGGTCCGGAATCCCGCCTGCCAGCACTGTCCATCGTCCGGTCGCCGCCCTCGCGCTCGATTGTCTCCACACGTCGAGTGTTAGGAACGACCGGGCCCACACCGGATACCTGACCAAAAGTCAGCAACTATCGACGCATTGTGACCGATCACGCTTGACCGCGTCGGCGCACATGACCACCCCTGACCCGATTTGCCGCGTTCGGACGCTCTTCAGGTTGTACGCGCCAAGGCGCTTCCCCGGTCGCCGGAACGGGCACCCCGGTGTCGGACTCGCGCGCGGCCGTCCTCGCGCCCCGGCTAGCCCGTGGCCCCGGGCGGCCGGTCGTCGTGCCGTCCGCTCCCGGCCGCGGGTTCCTCCGGCCCTGCCAGGGTGTCCGTCACCAGGCCCACGACCTGGCGTCCGCCGGCCCCGGTGGCGATCAATCCCAGTCCGTCGAAGAGCAGGGCCAGCGAGAAGAAGCAGCCGATGACGTACACGCTGCTGCTCGGCCACTCCGCGAGGACCAGTACCCCCAGGAACACGCCCAGCGCGCCCTGCACCAGCGCCCAACCGAGCTGCGGGCCGCGCGCCACCAGCGCTCCGACCAGCCGGAACAGTCCGCCCGCCAGGAGCAGCAGGGCGGCGAACATGGTGAGGGTCGCCGCGGCCACGTCCGGCCGGCGCAGGATCACGACGCCGGCGGCCAGGTACAGCGCGGCGATCAGCACCGCGGGCCAGAAGTAGCTCTCGTGTCGCGACTGGACGGCGTGCACCAGCCCGATGATCCCGCCGATCAACAACAGCCAGCCGAACAGGAGCATCGTCGTCAGCGTCGCCACGCCGACGTAGACCAGGCCGACCACTCCGGCGATGACGAGCAGGATCCCGAGGACCACCAGTCCCGTGAACCCACGCCGCAGCTTCTTGACCTCGGTACGGGGCGTACTCATCAGCGCCTCCCAGGGCCTGCGCGCCCCCCACTGATGATCGTACGTTCGGCCGGTGCAGATAGCATCCGTTCACATGGAGCCTCAGTTGCCGTACGGAGTGACCGACGGGGTCGCCACCATCGTCATCTGCCAGCCCGCGAAGCGGAACGCCATGACCGACGAGATGTGGCGGTCCCTGCCGCCGATCCTCGACGAACTGGCCGTCGACCCCGCGGTACGGGCACTGGTGCTCACCGGCGCCGGCGGAACGTTCTGCGCGGGCGCGGACATCTCGACGCTGAGTGGGCCGCCCGGGACGGTGGAGGCGGCCCAGGAGCTCTCGGTGCGGGCCGAGGAAGCCCTCGCCGCCTTCCCCAAGCCGACGTTGGCCGTCGTGCGCGGGCACTGCGTGGGCGGCGGCTGCCAGCTCGCCGCCGCCTGCGACCTGCGGTTCGCCGACGAGGACGCCCTGTTCGGAGTCACTCCGGCGAAGCTCGGCATCATCTACCCCGAGTCGTCCACCCGTCGCCTGGTCTCCCTGGTGGGGCCCGCCACGGCGAAGTACCTGCTGTTCTCCGGGGAGCTGATCGACGCGGCGCGGGCCCTGCGCACCGGGTTGGTGGACGAGGTGTGGGCACCGGACGCGCTGGACGCGCGGGTCGCCGAGTTCACGGAGATCCTCACGGCGCGCTCCCAGCTGACCCAGGCCGCGGCCAAGGACTTCTCGGCGGGCCGCTCGGACCGGGCCGAGCACTGGGCCGCGCTGGCCCGCGGCACCGGGGAGACCGCCGAGGGGGTCGCCGCGTTCCTCGAACACCGGCCGCCCCGCTTCCCCTGGCCGCCCCAGCCCGTCGAGTAGGGACGGGGCCGGGCCAGCCGGACGGGGGGGGCGGCCCCCGCTCATGGGCTCGCGTGCGCCGGGACCCCCCTGTGTGCCCCGGCGCACGCTGTTGCGGCTCAGACCTGCTGCCCGGCCCTCGCGCGCCACTCGGCGACCAGGTCGGCCGGGGCCTTCTCCGGGGAGCCCGAGTCGTAGGGCGGCTGCGGGTCGTACTCCAGCACCAGTTGGACCGACCGCGCCGCGCGGTCGCCCGCGATCTTGCCCACCAGGGTGAGCCCCATGTCGATGCCCGCGGACACCCCCGCGGCCGTCACGTACTTCCCGTCGAACACCACGCGCTCGGCGCTCGGTTCGGCGCCGGCGGCCCGCAGTCGCTCCCGCTCCAGCCAGTGCGTGGTGGCGCGCCGGCCGGTGAGCAGACCGGCCGCCCCGAGGATCAGCGAGCCCGTGCACACCGAGGTGGTCCAGGTGGTGCCGCGGTCGACCGACCGCAGCCACTCCAGGAGCACGGCGTCCTCGGTCTGCGGGCCGACCTCCGCTCCGCCCGGGACGACGACGATGTCCGGGGTCGCGACCTCCGCGAAGGTCCGGTCGGCGACCAGCGCCAGGCTGCCCGAATCGTTGCGGACCGGGCCCCGGGCCGCGGAGACCAGGACGGTCTCTGCTCCGGGGAGGTGCTGGAGCGTCTCGTAGGGCCCCACGACGTCGAGGGAGGTGAAGCCCTCGAACAGGACGACGGCGATCTGCATGGCACGGCCTTTCGGTCGATGACGGTAGGTGACGATCGGTCACGGGGGCGGGGTGGTCAAAGAGGTCAGGCGGCGGGACGGAAGCGACGGCGGTAGTCGGTCGGAGGGGCACCGAGGGCGCGGACGAACGCACGGCGCAGCGCCTCCGGGTTGCGGTAGCCGCTGCTGCGGGAGATCTGCTCGATCCCGTCCGTGGTCTCCTCCAACAGCCGTCGGGCGTGCTCGACGCGCACCCGCTCCACGTACCGGCCGGGAGTCATCCCGGTCTCCGCGTGGAACGCACGCGCGAAGTGCCGGGGCGACAGCGCGGCGCGGGAGGCGAGGGCCGCCACCGACAGATCGTCGCCGGGGTGCTCGGTGACCCACCGCTGCACCTCGCGCAGCGGCGAACGGCTCGCGGTCTGGGCGGCGAGCTGAACGCTGAACTGGGCCTGGTTGCCCGGGCGGCGCAGGAACACCACCAGGTACCGGGCGATGGTCAGGGCGACGTCCCGACCGTGGTCCTCCTCCACCAGGGCGAGCGCCAGGTCGATGCCCGAGGTGACGCCGGCCGAGGTCGCCACCTTTCCGTCACGGATGAAGATCGGGTCCGGATCGACCTCGACGGCGGGGTGGTCACGGGCCAGGGAGTCGCTGTGCGCCCAGTGGGTGGTGGCCCGGCGACCGTCGAGGAGTCCGGCCTTCGCCAGCAGGGCGGCACCCGTGCAGACCGACACCAGGCGTTCGGCACAGAGGCCGTAACTCCGCAGCCACTCGATGAGCGGCGGATGCCCGGGCCGGGTGCCGACGCCGCCGGGGACGACCAGGGTGTGCGGTACGGACGCCGTCGCCAGGTCCGAGTCGGGGACGAGGGTCAACCCGCTGGAGGTGCGCACCGGCCGGCCGTCGACGGAGGCCGTGCGAACCCGGTATCCGCGGTTCGGGTCGCCCAGGGCGCGCGCCGCGCCACTGAACACCTCCACCGGTCCGGTGAGGTCGAGGCTCTGCACCCCGTCGAAGAGGAGGACGAGAACGGTTCGCTGCGACATGTGATCGATTGTTCGACGGAGTGGCCGGTGACCGCAATGACGGGTGTCCCTCCTTTCCTGCCACCGTCGGACCCGGGGCCCGGCACCCCTTCCGCTACCTAATGACCGGTCAGTAACGTACGGCCATGGGTTCCCTCCCGGAGCGCGCCGCTCGCCGGTGCCACCACGTCCTCAATCCCCTCCACTCCGCGCACTACTTCGCCCCCGAGGCTTCCGCCGAGATGACGGCCCTCGGCTTCGAGGGCTGGTCGGCCACGTACTTCGCGCTGCGCTCGGCCGCCATGGGGCCGGTCGGACCGGGGCCGGTGACGGCCGCGTTCTACGTGTTCAGCCCCGCTCTGGTCGCCGCGCACCTGCCCGGAGCGTGGCGCACCGCCGCCCCCGGTGCGGTGCTCGCCGCCCGACTGCGCGTCGTGGACGCGTCCTTGCGACGGCTGCTCGGGGCGGATGCGCTGGCGTCGCCGGAGATGGCGGAGGCGGCCGGGCTCGCCCTGCGGGCCGCCGAGGGGTGCGCCCCGCACGGCCGGGCCCTGTACGCGGCCCACGCCCAGCTGGAGGTCCCCGGCGCCGCGCACCTCGCGCTCTGGCACGCCTCGACCCTGCTGCGCGAGCACCGGGGCGACGGGCACGTGGCCGTGCTGCTCGATCTCGGGCTCGACCCGGTGGAGGCGATGGTCAGCCACACCGCGACCGGCAAGGGCATGACACCGAAGTGGGCCACGGGCTCCCGGGGCTGGCGGCGCACCAACTGGGAGGCGGCGGGCGAACGACTGCGCGCCCGGGGCCTGCTCACCGAGGACGGGGAGCTGACCGACGCGGGACGCGCCCTGCGCGCCGAGGTGGAGGAGCGCACCGACCGGCTGGACAGCGCCCCCTACGAACACCTGGGCGAAGCCGGTGTCGCACGGTTGACCGAACTCGCCGGAGGCTTCACGCGCACGGCGCTGGCGGCGGGCGCGTTCCCCGCCGACGCCTTCGGCAAGGGCTGACCCGCCGGGCGGCGGGGACGGCCCGTCCCACGGCGTGCCCGATGCTCGCCCTGCGGGCCCGCCGCCGCCGTAACCTGCCACAATTGCCGCGCAACCCCAGTGGAGAAGGCGGTACGGGAACGTGACGACACCCCTCGTAGGGTCCATCGAAGGCAGGATCGCCGAGGAACTCGGCGTGCGGGAGCGGCAAGTGCGGGCCGCGGTGGAACTGCTCGACGGCGGTTCGACGGTGCCCTTCATCGCCCGCTACCGCAAGGAGGCGACCGAGTCGCTGGACGACGCCCAGCTGCGCACCCTGGAGGAGCGGCTGCGCTATCTGCGCGAGTTGGAGGAGCGGCGGACCACGATCCTCGACTCGGTGCGCGAGCAGGGCAAGCTGACGGAGGTGCTGGAGGCGTCGATCCGGGCCGCCGACACGAAGGCCCGCCTGGAGGACATCTACCTGCCGTTCAAGCCGAAGCGGCGGACCAAGGCGCAGATCGCTCGGGAGGCCGGGCTGGAACCGCTCGCCGACGGCCTGCTGGGCGACCCGTCGGTGGACCCGACGGCCGCCGCCACGGCGTTCGTGGACGCCGACCGGGGCGTGGCCGATCCGCAGGCCGCCCTGGACGGGGCCCGGTCGATCCTCACCGAGCGGTTCTCGGAGGACGCGGACCTCATCGGCGAGCTGCGGGAACGCATGTGGACGCGCGGACGGGTCCAGGCGAAGGTCCGGACGGGCAAGGAGGAGGCGGGCGCGAAGTTCGCCGACTACTTCGACTTCGCGGAACCGTTCACCGAGCTGCCCTCGCACCGGGTCCTCGCGTTGCTGCGCGGGGAGAAGGAAGAGGTCCTCGACCTCGTCCTGGAGCCCGAGGAGCCGCAGGACCCGACGGCGACCCCGGTGCCCACCTCCTACGAGCAGGCGATCGCCTCCCGGTTCGACATCGCCGACCGGGGTCGCCCCGGGGACCGCTGGCTGAAGGACACGGTCCGCTGGGCCTGGCGCACCCGGGTCCTGGTGCACCTCGGGATCGACCTGCGGCTGCGGCTGCGGACGGCCGCCGAGGACGAGGCGGTCCGGGTGTTCGCGGCGAACCTGCGGGACCTGCTGCTGGCCGCCCCGGCCGGCACCCGTGCGACCCTCGGGCTCGACCCCGGTTTCCGTACCGGGGTGAAGGTCGCCGTGGTCGACACCACCGGCAAGGTCGTCGCGACGGAGGTGATCCATCCGCACGTGCCGCAGAACAAGTGGGACGCGTCGCTGGCCGTGTTGGCGAAGCTGGCCCGGGAGCACGCGGTGGAGCTGATCGCCGTCGGCAACGGCACCGCGTCCCGGGAGACCGACAAGCTGGCGGGTGACCTGATCACCCGGCACCCCGAGCTGAAGCTCACCAAGGTGATGGTCTCCGAGGCCGGCGCCTCGGTGTACTCGGCCTCGGCGTTCGCCTCGCAGGAACTCCCGGACATGGACGTGTCGCTGCGCGGCGCGGTGTCCATCGCCCGCCGGCTCCAGGACCCGCTGGCCGAACTGGTGAAGATCGACCCGAAGTCCATCGGGGTCGGCCAGTACCAGCACGACCTGTCCGAGGTGAAGCTGTCCCGCTCGCTGGACGCGGTCGTCGAGGACTGCGTGAACGGCGTCGGGGTGGACGTGAACACGGCGTCGGCGCCGCTGCTGGCCCGGGTGTCGGGGATCAGCTCCGGGCTCGCCGAGAACATCGTCTCGCACCGCGACGCCCACGGTCCGTTCCCCGCGCGGACGGCGCTCAAGGACGTCGCCCGGCTCGGGCCGAAGGCGTACGAGCAGTGCGCGGGCTTCCTGCGCATCCAGGGCGGGAGCGACCCCTTGGACGCCTCCAGCGTGCACCCCGAGGCGTATCCGGTGGTGCGGCGGATGGTGGAGCGTTCCGGCGGCCCGGTGACGGCCCTGATCGGGGACCGCGCCGCGCTGCGCTCGCTGAAGGCCACGGACTTCGTGGACGACACGTTCGGGTTGCCGACGGTCTCCGACATCCTGCGGGAGTTGGAGAAGCCGGGGCGCGACCCCCGGCCCGCGTTCCGGACGGCGACGTTCAAGGAGGGCGTCGAGAAGCTCGGCGACCTGGTCGCCGGGATGGTCCTCGAAGGGGTCGTGACCAATGTCGCGGCGTTCGGCGCGTTCGTGGACGTCGGGGTGCACCAGGACGGTCTGGTCCATGTGTCGGCCATGTCGAAGACGTTCGTCAAGGACCCCAGGGACGTCGTGAAGCCGGGGGACATCGTCAAGGTGAAGGTCCTGGACGTCGACGTGCCGCGCAAGCGGGTCTCCTTGACGCTGCGGCTGGACGACGAGGCCGCGGCGTCCCAGGGCGGGGGCCAGGGCGGTTCCGGTCGGGACGCGGGTCGCGGACGCGGCGGCTCGGGCGGCAGTGGCGGCGGCGCGGGCGGCGGCGCTCGGAAGGCGCCGCAGCCCCGGCAGGGACGGGGTGCTTCCCCGCAGGGCCGGGGCGGGTCCCGGCAGGCGCCACCGCCCGCGAACAGCGCGATGGCGGACGCCCTGCGGCGCGCCGGTCTGCGCTAGCCGGTCCGCGCGCCGGGGCGCACTGAGCGCCGGGGGCGGAGCGGCAGGGCCGCTC
>NZ_JBHWIQ010000045.1:0-40064 GCF_042732055.1 Streptomyces sp. NPDC059816 | reverse complement strand
ACACCCCCATCCTCCACATGCACCCCACGATCCACCCCCATCGACAACGCCTTCCGCACCGCATCCCGCGCATCATCCGGACCCACCGTCACCACCGTCACCTCAGCATCACCAACCGCCTCCCCCAACCGCAACGCCTGCTCCACCGCATACTCATCCAACTCCGACAACAACCCATCCACCCCCTCACGATCCACCACACCCTCCTTGGTGAACCCCCGCTCACCCGCAGCATCCGGCACGTACTTCACACACACAACGATCCGCAAGCTCACAGCGAACACTCCTATCGGCGAGACGGCCCCTACGCGTACGTGTACCCGTACCAGCAATGCGACACTATGGCACTCAGTACCCTCTGTAAAGGTACGTAGTGCCAAAAGAGGGCTCGCGGTGTTACGTTCCCCGCATGACCGCAGACGCAGATCCGGCCACCGGCGGCCCTGGCCCCGGCCCCGTGCGCGAGGGGAAGCCCCCGATGCGCGAGGCGCTGGCCGAAGCCGCCTTCCAGCTCTTCCTGGAGCGGGGCTTCGAGCAGACGACGGTGGACGACATCGTGGCCCGTGCGGGTGTCGGGCGTCGGTCGTTCTTCCGGTACTTCCCGTCCAAGGAGGACGCCGTCTTCCCGGACCACGAGAGGTGCCTCGCGGACATGCGGGCGTTCCTCGACGCGCACCCGGGCGGGGACCCGGTGGCCCGGGTCTGCGACGCGGCGCGACTGGTGCTGCGGCTGTACGCGGCCAACCCCGAGTTCTCGGTCCAGCGCTACCGGCTCACCCGTGAGGTGTCCGGGCTGCGGACGTACGAACTATCGGTCGTCCGGCGGTACGAGGCGACCCTCGCCGGCTACCTGCGCGGGCGCTTCGGTGCCTCCCGGGACGGTGACCTGCGGGCCGAGATGATCGCCGCGGCCGTGGTCGCCGCGCACAACAACGGGTTGCGGACCTGGCTGCGCGCGGGGGGCGCGGGCGATCCCGACGAGGAGGTCGACCACGCCCTGGACCTGGTGCTGCGGGTGTGGAACGAGTCCGGCGAGGTGTCGGTGCCCACCCGGTCGCCAGGGTCCGTCGCGACCGGCGCCCCGGCCGACAGGGCCGACAGGAGCGATGACGATGACGTGATCGTGGTCGTCGCCAAGCGGAACGCGCCGCTGTGGCAGATGGTCCAACGGATCGAGTCGGCCCTGGAAGACAACTGACGAGAGCAGACGACAACCGACGCGAGCTGACGAGAGCAGATAAATCCGGCGAAAGCCGAGGTCAGGACCTACGGCCCAAAATAACGACACTCAGTGCCTAGCCCACTCGGCACTGAGTGTCATATGGTGCGCGCATCGGTCGCGCCGACGCGGCCGGTGCGCCACCGAGCCGAGCGCAGGGGGGTCCGTCCATGTCCCAGCCCGGAACCGACACCACGTCAGACACCCACGGGGAGACCGGTCTGCCGTACCAGCGCTGCCGTTGGTGCGGCACCCCGTCCTTCCGCCGGCTGCTCTGCCCCGTGTGCTCCTCCAGCGACCTGGAGTCCGAGCGCAGCACCGGGGAGGGCGTGGTCGTCCGCTCGATGGTCGTCCACCGGTACACCCGGCTGGCCCGCAACGAGTCACTGGTCCGGTTCCCCGAGGGGTTCATCTTCCGCTGCCGGGTCGTCGGCACCGAGCCCCACCTGGTGTGGGTGGGCGCCCGCGTGCGGTACGCGGCGGACCCCGGGACCGATCCGACGTCCGGTGAGGTCGTCGTCGAACTGTGCGATCCGGCCCGGTACGCCGACCACTTCTGACCACACTTCTGACCGCACTGGGATGGGCGCCGTCCGGCCGATGGGTCCGGACGTGTGACCTCGGGCCGGGAGCCTGTGCGCCGCGCTGACCCGTGCGGCGCGCGCGCCGATACCTTCGAAGCTTGACGTGGAGCCCGCAGCAGGACGCGCGGCTTCCCTCCTGCGTCCCACTGCGAAGGTGGAAACTTGAAGGCCATCCGTCGCATCACCGTCCGACCCGTGCTCCCCGCGCCGCTGGCCCCGCTGAACGACCTGGCCCGCAATCTGCGCTGGTCCTGGCACGAGGAGACCCGCGAGCTCTTCCGCTCCCTCGACCCCGAGCGCTGGGACGCCGCCCACCGCGACCCGGTCCGACTGCTCGGCACCGTCACCGCCGAACGGTTCTCCGCCCTCGCCGACGACCCCGCGTTCCTGGACCGGCTCGCCGCCTGCGCCGAGGACCTGCGCGAGTACACCGGGGGCGACCGCTGGTACCAGACCCGGACCGGCGGCGGAGGACCGGCGGCCGTCGCCTACTTCTCGCCCGAGTTCGGCATCACCGCGGCCCTGCCCCAGTACTCCGGCGGCCTGGGCATCCTCGCCGGGGACCATCTGAAGGCCGCGAGCGACCTGGGCGTTCCGCTCGTCGGCGTCGGACTGCTCTATCGGCACGGCTACTTCCGGCAGACCCTGTCCCGGGACGGCTGGCAGCAGGAGCAGTACCCGGTGCTCGACCCCGACGAACTCCCGCTGACCGTCCTCAGCGAACCGGGCGGCACCCCCGCGCACCTCGCGCTGGCCCTGCCCGGCGGGCGGAGCCTGCGCGCGCGGATCTGGGTCGCCCAGGTCGGCCGGGTGCCACTGCTCCTGCTGGACTCGGACCTGGAGGAGAACGACAGCGGCGCGCGGGAGGTCACCGACCGGCTGTACGGGGGCGGCAGCGAACACCGACTGCTCCAGGAGATGCTGCTGGGCATCGGCGGGGTCCGGGCGGTGCGTGCGTACTGCCGCCTCACCGGTCACCCCGCTCCCGAGGTGTTCCACACCAACGAGGGGCACGCCGGGTTCCTCGGCGTCGAACGCATCCACGAACACGTCGGCCGCGGTCTCGACTTCGACGCCGCGGTCGAGGCGGTCCGCGCCGGCACCGTGTTCACCACCCACACCCCCGTCCCGGCCGGCATCGACCGTTTCGACCGCGCTCTCGTCGCCCGGCACTTCGGCCCCGACGCGGAACTCCCCGAACTCGACGCCGACCAGGTGCTGCGCCTCGGCCGGGAGACCTATCCCGGCGGCGATCCGACCCTGTTCAACATGGCTGTCATGGGACTGCGGCTCGGCCAGCGGGCCAACGGGGTGTCCCTGCTGCACGGACGGGTCAGCCGCGAGATGTTCGCCGGCCTGTGGCCCGGCTTCGACGCCGAGGAGGTGCCCATCACCTCCGTCACCAACGGCGTGCACGCCCCCACCTGGGTCGCGCCCGAGGTGCTGCGGCTCAGCGCCCGGCAGTTGGGGGCGCGCCGTGTCGAGGAGGCGCTCTCCACCGGCGACGACTCCCGGTGGGACGCCCTCGCGGAGATCCCCGACCCCGACCTGTGGGGACTGCGCCGCACCCTGCGCGAACAACTCGTCGGCGAGGTCCGCGAGCGGCTGTACCGGTCCTGGCGGCAGCGGGGCGCGGCGGCGGCCGAACTGGGCTGGATCGACTCCGTGCTCGACCCGGACGTGCTCACCATCGGCTTCGCCCGCCGGGTCCCCTCGTACAAGCGGCTCACCCTGATGCTGCGGGACCGGGAACGGTTGACGAGGCTGCTGCTGCACCCGGAGCGGCCCGTGCAGGTCGTCGTCGCGGGGAAGGCGCACCCCGCGGACGACGGCGGGAAGCGGCTCGTCCAGGAACTGGTGCGGTTCACCGACGACCCGCGGGTGCGGCACCGGATCGTGTTCCTGCCCGACTACGGCATGGGCATGGCGCAGAAGCTCTACCCCGGCTGTGACGTCTGGTTGAACAATCCGCTGCGCCCGTTGGAGGCGTGCGGGACCTCCGGGATGAAGGCGGCCCTCAACGGCTGCTTGAACCTGTCGGTCCGCGACGGCTGGTGGGACGAGTGGTACGAGCCCGACTTCGGTTGGGCGGTGCCCACCGCCGACGGGGACGCCACGGACCCCGAGCGGCGGGACGACCTGGAGGCGCGGGCCCTGTACGACCTGCTGGAGCGGCGGATCACGCCCCGGTTCTACGAACGGGGGCCGGACGGCCTGCCCGACCGCTGGGTCGCGATGGTCCGCCAGACCTTGACCCGGCTCGGCCCCAAGGTGCTGGCCGCCCGGATGGTCCGGGAGTACGTGGAGCGGCTGTACGTGCCCGCGACCACCGCGCACCGGGCGTTGACCGCGGACGCGGCCCGGGAGCTGGCCGGCTGGAAGGCGCGGGTGCGGGCCGCCTGGCCGCGGGTCGCCGTCGACCACGTCGAGGCGTCGGGCGCCGGCGCGCCGCCGGAGTTGGGGGCGGTGCTGCCGCTGCGGGTCAGGGTGCGGCTCGGCGAGCTGGCGCCCGGGGACGTGGAGGTGCAGGCGGTCGCCGGCCGGGTCGACCCGGACGACCGGATCGTCGACGCGGTGGCGGTGCCGCTGAAACCGGCGGGGGGTGCCGACCTGGAGGGGTGCTGGGTGTACGAGGGGCAACTCGACCTCGCGAGGACCGGACCCTTCGGGTACACCGTCCGCATCCTGCCGGCGCATCCGCTGTTGGGGTCCGCCGCGGAGCTGGGACTGGTCGCCGCGCCGGTGACCGGGACGGCCACCGGCGCGGGAGTGCTGCTGCGCTGAGGCGCGCCGCGGGGCGGCCGGGGGACCCGTCGTTCCCCCGGCCGCCCGGTCACGTCGAGCCGGGCAGGCTACGGGAACGTCAGCTTCCAGCTGTTGATGTACCCCGTGTCCTGGGCGGCCACGTCCTGCACCCGGAGCAGCCAGGTGCCGTTGGCCACCTCCGAGGACGCGTCGACGGTGTACGTGGCGCTGACGTTGTCCGCCGAGTCGCCGCTGCTCGAACCCTTCAGGCGGTACGCCGTGCCGTCCGGTGCCACCAGGTCGACCACCAGGTCACCGCGCCAGGTGTGGATGATGTCCACGCCCACCGCCAGGTTGCTCGGGGCGTTGCCGGTGCGGCCCGTGACGCTCACCGCCGAGGTCACGGCCGATCCGCGGTCCGGGATGGCGACGTCCGCGGTGTTCTCGAAGACCGTCCCGGTGGGCGGCTCGCCGCCCGGACGGCTGCCGACCGCGACGCCGGCCCACGCGTCCTGCACCGCCTTGTACTCGGGGCTCGTCGTCCCGTACAGCTCGCCCGCGACCGCGAGGGTTCCCGTGCGGGCGCCCGCGTAGTTGGTGGACGAGGTGAACTTCGTGGTGAGCGCGCGGAACCAGATCAGCGCGGCCTTCTCCCGACCGATGCCCGTCACCGGCAGCCCGTCGGAGGTCGGCGAGTCGTAGGACACCCCGTTGAGGGTCTTGGTGCCGCTGCCCTCGGACAGCAGGTAGAACCAGTGGTTCGCCGGGCCGGACGAGTAGTGCACGTCCACCGAGCCGATGCCCGCGTACCAGTAGTCCTTGGACGAACCGTCCCGGCTGGGGCGGTCCATGTACCGCAGCGGGGTGCCGTTGCCGCGGATGTCGATCTTCTCGCCGACCAGGTAGTCACCGAGGTCGGAGGTGTTGTTCGCGTAGAACTCGACGGCCGCGGCGAAGATGTCGGAGGTCGCCTCGTTGAGTCCGCCGGACTCCCCGCTGTAGATCAGGCCCGCGGTGTTCGAGGTGATGCCGTGCGTCATCTCGTGCGCGGCTACGTCCAACGAGGTCAGCGGCTTGGCGTTGCCCGCGCCGTCGCCGTACGTCATGCAGAAGCACGAGTCGGACCAGAACGCGTTGACGTAGTTGTTGCCGTAGTGGACGCGGGAGGACGCGCCGACCCCGTCGCCCCGGATGCCGCTGCGCCCGTAGACCTCCTTGAAGTAGTCCCAGGTCTCCGCGGCCCCGTACGCGGCGTCGGCGCCGGCGGTACCGAGGTTGTTCGGAGTGCCGTCGCCCCAGGTGTCGTTGGACTGCGAGAACAGGGTGCCGGTGCCGCTGGTGGCGCGGTTGAGGTTGTACGTGCGGTGGTTGCCGCGCGTCGAGTCGGTCAGGGTGTAGTTCCCGCCCGACTGGGTGCTGCCGACGGTGACCTGGCCGCTGTACTGGGTGTTGCCGACGCCGTTCTCGATGGCCTGCCACTCGTACAGCTTCTCGCCGGTGGCGGCATCGGTGACGACGTGGAGTTCGTTGGGGGTCCCGTCGTGCTGGAAACCGCCGACCACGGTCTCGTACGCGAGGACCGGCTTGCCGGAGGCCAGCCAGACGACCTCGCGCGGGGCGCGGTCGGCGGACTTCTTCTTCGAGCCCTCCGCGGCGGCCTCGCGCACCGCCTGCTTCTCCGCGGTGTCGGCCGCGATGCGCGGGGCGGCGGCGATGCCCTTCAGCGCGGAACGCGACGCCTTGGTGACGCCCTGCGTGGCGCCCGACGCGGCGCTGTCCACCACCAGGTCGCCACCGAGGACGGGGAGCCCGTCGTAGGTGCGCTCGTACCGGGTGTGGGTCGAGCCGTCGCGGTCCTTGATGACGTCGCGGACGACCAGCTTCTCCTTGGCGCCGAGGCCCAACTCCCGGGCGGTCGCGCCCGATCTCGCCTCGGCGTCGCGTATCAGTGCGGCGCGCTGGGCGGGGGAGAGCTTGGCGGGCAGCGAGCCGGGGTCGGCCTTGGTCGACGCGGCCTGGGCCCGTCCTTCGGGAGCTGCGGTGGCGGCGCCGGTCTGCACGGCGACGGCCAGCAGTGCGGCGACGGCGACGAGCGCGCCCCCGGTCGTGGCCCGGCGGCGCCGGGTTCGGCGGCTACCGGGGTGCTGCGCGGGGGGCAGGGGGGAGATGGGTTTCAACACGGACTCCTTCTGCGTGGTCGCCGGTGTGCGCGACCAGGGGAGCCGGGCGGCGGGTGGCCGTCCGGGCAGATCGTGGCGGAACCATGTGCGGTCGGTGTCCCCCCGGTTGGGGGACGGCGGGAGCGCGCGGTGCGTGGTGGTCCCAGCCCGGGGGTCTGCGGCGGCGCTCGGGTCGCCGGGGCGGGAGGAGCCCGCGTCGCTGCGGGTGGCCGGCCAGGCCGGGGTGCCGTACGGTGCCGCCGGGGCGAGCGGGACGGACCGTGCGGTACGGCGACCGAGGGGAAGACTTGCACTCCGGCGGCTCACTTGTCAGGAGCGCGTCATAACGTTGGCTCGAAATGGTCCGTTGCGCGGAGGCGTGCGTCCGCTGAGCGGTTCCCGTGCGGGTGCGTGGCGGTTGCCCGCGCGCTGTTCGGCTCGGTGCGCGGTGGTTGCCCGCGCAGTTCCCCGCGCCCCTTCGGGTGCGTCCTCCTGGCGGTGCGCTGTCCGGCTCGGTGCGCGGGGGATGCGCAGTTCCCCGTGCCCCTCGTCGGGTGCGTTCACCTGCGGGTGCAGGGTTCTGTGCGGGTGCGCTGTCGTTCTGCGCAGTTCCCCGCGCCCCTATCGGGGCGCCTCCGCCGGCTCGCACCCCGATCAGGGGCGCGGGGAACTGCGCGAACGCCCAGCGCACTCGGGCTGGACCGCGTACGTCGATTGGGTCGCACCCGAGGGGGCGCGGGGAACTGTGCGGGCAACCACAGCGCACCGAGCCGGACCGCGCACGCCGAGCGGAACCGGATCGGCCGGGCGCCGAGCCCGTCAGTGCACCGCGGCGTCGCCGGACCGCAAACGGACGTCCGGGATCGCATCGAGCTGCCGAGCCCACTCGGGATACTTCGCCCGCTTCCCCCGGTGCAGCGCGGCGATCCGCTCCTCCAGGTCCGGGGCCGGGTCGTCCGACAGCCGCAGGCTCACCAGTCGCGCGAGACGGGGGATGACCACGTCGTCGCCCCGCAGATGGACTGGGTCGTACAGGTAACGCTCCAGCGCGTCGAGGTCCCGCACGCCGGCGAGGTACGTGTGGGTGAAGCCCTCCGCGGGGTCGCCGACGTCCCGACCGACCGCCCCGAACTCCGCCCACTCACTGGTGGACGTGCGGCGCATCGCGGCCAACACCTCCTCCCGTTCCGCCTCGGTCGTGTCGTCCCGGAAGCTGAAGCGCAGGATGTTGACGATCATTCCTCGACCTCCTCGTCCTGGGGCTGCCCTCGCCCCTGAAAAGTTGAACCAATGGGTTCAATCTCTTGTGCTTGCTAGTAAAACACCTGGGTGTGGTGAGTTGAACCCGTGGGTTCAAAATTGGCGCGCAGGGCTACCATGCGGACATGAGCGGTCGGCGGACACGGGTGGTCGGATGACGGAGCGACACGGCGCATCGACCGGTGTCGTGCGGGGCACGGGCGCCGGCGGCGCCGGCGGGAGCGGGCGCATCGACAAGCGGCGGGCCATCCTGGACGCCGCGTTCGTCGTCTTCGCGCGCCGGGGCTACGCCGGGGCGTGCGTGAAGGAGATCGCGGCGGAGGCCGGGGTCGCCAAGCCCACCGTCTACAACCACCTCACCGGCAAGGAGAACCTCTTCCGTCGGGCGATGGAGGCGACGGCCGACGCGGTCGCCGAGGAGAACCTCGCCGTCCTGGACCGCCTGCGCACCCCCGGCGACGACCTCGAAGCCGCCTTGGACGACGTGGCGTTCCGGCTGCTGAAGGTCTGCCGGGGCGAACGCGCCGGCGCGCTGCGCTGGCTCACCCACGCCCAGGTCGCCGAGTTCCCCGACCTCGTGGTCGCCGTGCAGGAACGCACGGCGGTCCGGGTCGCCGACGCCCTCGCCGACCGACTGGCCAGGCTCACCCTCGCCGGACGGCTGCGCGCCGGCGACCCCGCCCACGCGGCCGAACAGCTGCTGTCCCTGCTCACCGGCCCGCTGGAACTACGCTCCCGGCTCGGCACCCGTCCGATCTCCACCGCCGAGGCCCGGGCGATCGCCGAACGTGCCGTACGGACCTTCCTCCGGGCCCACGCCACCGGCGACTGACCGCACCGCTGCTCCGGCCGGGGCCGGCTGCGGCGGTGCGGTGCCGGTGCGTCCGGTGACGGTCCGGGGCGTCCCGTACCCGTTCGAATTCTGAACCGAATTCCCCCGCGCCCCAGCTGGACACCCAGTACCGCACCCCTCACCCGATCAGGCCAAATACCTTATGCAGCAACGTATTTGACTGCCCGTCGCTGCTAGCCTTCGCGCAACGAGGTCGGAGGAGGGCGACGCCATGAGCAGGCCGTGGGAAGCAGACCGGGAATCACACTTCAAGAGGCGCCTCGGCAAGTCGGCCCTGGAACTGGGCCTGACCAACTCCGGCCCCGAATGCCCGGACATCTGGGAGTTGGAGAACGGCGACTTCGCCGTGATCGGACGAGACCTCACCGCCTCCCTCGGCGTCCGCCTACCGGACGGCGTCTCGATCGGCCCGGACGAGCGCCTCGTGGTCATCCCCCGCACCATGCTCATCTCGGCGAAGACGGACATCCCCCGTGTTTGAATCCTTCCGCGCCGGCGCCGGCGAGGTCCTCAAGAGGCCCGACTACCTCGAAGACTTCGGCCGGTTCTACGGCGGCGACATCCGTCTCCTCGCCAAGATCGAGCGCGGCCAGACGTTCAAGGAGCAGGGCTCACCGAGCTGGGAGGCGTTCGCCCACGGCGACTGGCCGGGCGCCCTGCGACTGATCGAGGCCGAGCGGGATTCCGTCGCCGCGTACTTCCAGGACGCCGCCCGACGCGACCTGGTGTTCCGCAGGCTCCGTATCGTCGAATTCCCGGTGACTCCGTACCTCCAGTGGGAAATGCACTCCTTTCGGCTCCGATCGCAGTTGGGCGAGGAGATCCGGGTACTGGACGCCCGGGAGATCGCACAATGGGAACGTGATGTTCCCTTTCCCGAGGTCGTCGTGCTCGGGAATGCGGTGATGTACGCCGTGATCTACGACGAGGAACGGAAGGGCGCGGGTGCCCGCCGGTTCACCGATTCCGGGGAGATCGCGACGACGCTCGCCGAATTCGCGTCCCTGTACCGCGCGGGCGAGGAGTTCTCGGAGTTCTTCGAGCGGGAGATCGCCCCGCTCGGACCACCCGCCGTCCTGTGACCCGGCAACCACCACGCAGCAGCACGAGGAGCGTGCGCCATGGACCCGGAGCTGACCGCGCTCGCGCAGAGCGCGGGCCTGACCCTCGTCACCCTGCTGGCCACCGACGCCTGGGAGCACACCAGGGACGGAGTCGTCGCCCTCTGGCGGCGGGCCCGTCCCGAGCGGGCCGACGCGGTCGCCGCCGAACTGGACAGCACCCATGAGGACCTGACCACCACCCCGGGCGCCGAGGACGAACTGGCAGCCGCCTGGCAGGTCCGGATCGGGCGGCTGCTCCTCGACCGGCCCGAGGTCGCGGTCGAACTACGGGGCCTGCTGGACGCACTCGCCCCCGGCCCGACGACCGCACCGACCCTCTCCCAGCGCGCCACCGCCTCCGGCGACTCCCGGATCTACCAGGCCGGCCACGACCTGCACATCACCGAGCGATGAGCGGGTCCACCGAGGGCCGGGCCGAGGACAACGGCCGCGTCTACCAGTCCCGGGGGGACCAGCACATCACCGAGCACCACCACCACGGGGACGCCCGGCCCGGCACCTCGGGCACCGCACCGGACTCCGTGCGGCGACCGGCCGTGGGGCGCCCACCGGTGGTCCTGCGCGACCGGGCGGAACTGATGGCCCGGTTGCGGACCGCCCTCGAAGACGGCCGGGCCCACCAGGTCTACGTCCTGCACGGTCTGGGCGGCTGCGGCAAGACCGCCGTCGCCTCGGAACTCTTCCGCTCCGTGACCACCGGGGGCGCGCGGATCGGACTGTGGGTCAACGCCTCCGACCTGACCTCGCTGCGCGCCTCCATGCTCGCCGTCGCCGCGGACCTGGTGTGGGACCGGCTGGACCGGTCCGACGAACCGTGGCTCCTGGTGATCGACAACGCCGACGACCCGGCCGTACTGCGCGACGGCAGTTGGCTGCGCACCAGCCCGCGCGGCATCACCCTGGTCACCACCCGGCAGGTCGCCGCGCACTGGTGGCCCGGCGCCGAACTGCACCACGTGGGGGTGTTGCCGCGCGAGGACGCGGCCCGGGTGCTGTGCGACCTGGCCCCGGAGAGCGGAACGGTGGCGGACGCGACCGAGATCGCGGACCGGCTGGGACGACTGCCACTGGCGCTCACCCTCGCCGGCGGCTACCTGGCGCACCAGGTGATCAGTCCGTGGAGCATGACGGAGTACGGAAGGGCCCTCGACCGGGGGCACGAGGTGGACGCCATCGAACTACTGGACCAGGGGGCCGAGTACGGCGGCGGCCACGACTCGCGCCATCTCGCCAGCAGCACCTGGGAACTCTCCCTGGACGCCCTGCGCGCCAAGGGACTGCCCGAGGCCACCACCCTGATCCGGCTGCTCGCCTGCTGGTCCCCCGACCCGCTGCCGCTCACCCTGCTGGCGGGTGCGGGCATCGGCGCGGTGCTGCCCCGCGCGCGGGTGGAGACGGCGCTGCGCGGGCTGCTCGACCACTCGCTCACCCGCCTCCTCCCCGGTCCGCCCCGCTGCGTGCGCACCCACGGGGTGCTGCTCGACAGCATCGCCCGCCTCGTCCCGGCCGCCCAGCGCGACGCGCTCGTCGGTGCCGCCGCCGACCTGCTCGGCACGGTCCTGCCCGAGGTGACGCGACCGTGGGGGCGCGAGGACCCGCCGCTCGCCCCGTTCGCGCCGCACACCCGGGCGTTGCTGCGCCGGGCGACCCGGTGGAGCGAGGTCGGTCCGCAGACCGCGACGCGCGTGCTGGACTGCGCGTTGCGGCTGGTGGTGGCCCTGCACCGGGCGGGCGACCACGCGTCCGCGCTGTCGGTGGGGCAGGACGCGGTGGCGCGCGGCACGCGGTTGCTGGACGCGAACCATCCCGCGGTGATCGCGATCCGCCAACGGGTCGGGCGGGCCCTCTACCGCCTCGGACGGTACGAGGAGGCAGCGGCGGCCCATCGCCTCGTCCTCGCGGACTGCACCGCGGCGTTCGGCGCGGACGCCGTCGAAACGCTGGAGAGCTGCGTGGCGCTGTCCCCGGTGCTGTTCTGGGCGCTCGACCAGCGGACCGAGGCGGTGGCGCTGCTGCGGCGGGCCGTGGCGGGCCGGACCGCCGTGTGGGGCGCGGCCCATCCGGCGACCCTCGTCGCGCGGACGTACCTCCTGGAGTTCACGGCCGGCCCGGAACCGGACCCGACCGTCGGACCCGAGCTGCTGGCGGACTGCCGCGGCACGGTCGGCGCCGGGCACCCGATCACCCTGGCCGCCGAACTCAACCACGGCTTCGCCCTGATCACCGCCGGCTGTCAGCGACAGGCCCTGCCCCTGGTCCGTGACGTAGTCGCGGCCTTGGAGCGCGTCTACGGGCCGGACCACCCCAAGACCCTGGCCGCCCGCTCCCTGCTGAGCCGGGTGCTCGGCGAACTCGGTCAGGACGCGGCAGCGGTGGCGCAGGCCGAACGGGTGGCGGACGCCCGGGCGCGCGTGCTCGGACCCGCGCACCCGTGGACCGCGTGGTCGCGGGAGCGGCTCGCCGAGCGCCGGCGGGCCCGAGCCGAACACGACGGGGCCTGAGGTCCGCCGACCCGGCGCGGGGGCCCGCGCCCCGGGCGTCAGCCGACCAGGCTCTCCCGCCAGGCCCGGTGCAGCCCCGCGAACGACCCCGTGCCGCCGATCAGTTCGGCGGGGGAGCCGTCCTCGATCACCCGGCCGCGCTCCATCACGAGCACCCGGTCGGCTATCTCCACCGTGGACAGCCGGTGGGCGATGACGACCGCGGTGCGGCCCCGCAACACGGTGTCCATCGCCTGTTGCACCGCCCGCTCGCCCGGCACGTCCAGCGAACTGGTGGCCTCGTCCAGGATCAGCACCGCCGGGTCCGCGAGCAGCGCCCGGGCGAAGGCCACCAACTGGCGCTGCCCGGCCGAGATGCGCCCGCCCCGCTTGCGCACGTCCGTGTCGTACCCGTCCGGCAGCGCGGCGATGAAGTCGTGCGCGCCGATCGCCTTCGCGGCCCGCTCGATCTCCTCGCGGGAGGCGTCGGGGCGGCCGATCGCGATGTTCTCGGCGACCGTGCCGGAGAACAGGAACGCCTCCTGGGTGACCATCACGACCCCGCGCCGCAGCTCCGGGAAGGCCAGGTCCCGCAGGTCCACCCCGTCGAGCAGGACCCGGCCCTCGGTCGGGTCGTAGAACCGGGCGAGCAGCTTCGCCAGGGTGGACTTGCCGGCCCCCGTCGACCCGACCACGGCGACCGTCTGGCCCGCCGGTACGCGCAGGTCGAAGCGGGGCAGGATCTCGCCGCCCGTGCGGTACGCGAAGCGCACCCCGTCGAAGACCACCTCGCGGCCCGGCCGCTCCCCCTCGCGTTCGGGCAGCGCACGGGCCTCGACCGGCTCCGGTACCGAGGGACGCTGATGGAGCAGCCCCGCGATCTTCCGCAGCGAGGCGCCCGCCGACTCGTACGAGTTCAGGAACATCGCGAGCCGGTCGATCGGGTCGTACAGCCGGCGGATGAACAGCACCGCGGCCGCCAGCACGCCCAGTTCCAGGGTGCCGCCCGCGACCCGGTAGCCGCCCCACAGCACCATCCCGGCCACGGCGGTGTTCGCGATCAGCCGGGACAGCACCACGTAACGCGCCATCTCCAGCAGCGAGTCCCCGTTGGCGCGCTCGTGCCGGCGGTTGAGCACCGCGAACCGCGCGTCGTTGGCGCGCTCGCGGCGGAACGCCCGCACCGGGCGGATGCCGTTCAGGGTCTCCGCGAACTTCACGATCAGATCGGCGATCGCCGACGACCGCTCGGCGAACACCCGGGCCGCCCGCCGCCGGTACATCCGCATGACGAAGTACAGCGGGACGAACGACAGCACGGCCACCGAGCCCATGGCCAGGTCCAGCCAGAGCAGCATCAGCGTGATGTACAGCGAGGAGACCACCACGCCGACGAGTTCCTGGAGGCCCTCCTCCAGCAACTCCCGCAGCGCCTCCACGTCCGAGGTGGACCGGGAGATCAGCCGCCCCGAGGTGTAGCGGTCGTGGAAGTCGACGCTGAGCGCCTGCCCGTGGCGGAAGATCCGGCCGCGCAGGTCCAGCAGCACCGCCTGGTTGACCCGGGCCGCGAGGCGGATGAACCCGTACTCCAGGCTGCTGCCCAGGGCCGCCGCGAGCAGGTACGCCACCGCCACCGCGATCAGCGGCCCGTGGTCGTCGGCGCGGAACGCGGGGACCCCCCGGTCGATCGCGTACGCCACGATCAGCGGGCCGGCCTGCACCGCGGCCTGCTGGACCAGCAGACACAGGGCCGTCACCGCCACCATGCGGCGGTGCGGGCCGAGCAGGGACCGCAGCAGGGCGCCGGTCGCCCCCCGGGGGGAGGGCAGGTCGTCCCGGTCGAAGGGGTCGCCGGGCCCGGGCGCGGCGGTGTCCGCGGCCGTGGTGGGCGGCTGGTCCTCGGGTGTCGGTCGGGGTCGTTCGCTGGTCGTCGTCATCGGGTCCGGTCCCCCTCGGGCCCCTCGGGGCCGTCGTCGCCCGACATCAGGTGCCGGTACTCGGCGCTGTCGCGCAACAGTTCGTGATGGGTGCCCACCGCGGTGATCCGGCCGTCGGACAGCAGGGCGACCCGGTCGGCGAGCAGCACGGTGGAGGGGCGGTGCGCCACGACGAGGGCCGTCGTCTGGGCGAGGACCTCCCGCAGCGCGGCCTCGACGGCCGCCTCCGTGTGCACGTCCAGGGCGGACAGCGGGTCGTCGAGCACCAGGAAGCGGGGGTTGCCGACGACGGCCCGCGCCAGTGCGAGCCGCTGCCGTTGGCCGCCGGAGAGGCTGAGGCCCTGTTCGCCGACCTCGGTCGCCAGTCCGTGCGGGAGGTCCGTGACGAAGTGGGCCTGGGCGACGGCGAGGGCCCGCTCCAGCGCGGCGTCGGGCGCGGCGTCGCGGGCGTCCGCGGTCGCGGTGCCGTCCCCGCCGGTGGTGCCGTCCTCGCCGGTGGTGGCGGCGCCCATCCGGACGTTCTCCGCGATCGAAGCCGAGAACAGCGTCGGTTCCTCGAACGCCATCGACACCAGCTCGCGCAGCTCGGTGCGGTCCATCGCGGTGACGTCCCGGCCGTCCAGTGTGATCCGGCCGCCGCTGACCTCGTGCAGTCGGGGCACCAGGGCGGTGAGCGTCGTCTTGCCGCTGCCGGTGGCGCCGACCAGCGCCATTGTCTCGCCCCGCCGCACGTGCAGGTCCACCCGACCCAGGACGGGTACGGAGTCCGGGTCGGCATCGGGGAAGCGGAACGTGACGCCGTCGAAGCGCAACCCGTCGTCGTCCGGCAGCAGCCCGTCGTGGAGCCCGGTGCCGTGCGGGTCCTCCTCCGGGGCGTCCATCGCTTCGAAGTAGCGACGGGTGGCGGTGGCCGCCTCCTGGCTCATGGCGACGAGGTAGCCCAGCGATTCGACGGGCCAGCGCAGGGCGAGCGCGGTCGACAGGAAGGCGACCAGGGTGCCCGCCGACAGGGTGCCGTCGGCGACCTGCACGGTGCCCACCACCAGGGCCGAGCCGAGCGCCAGTTCCGGGAAGAACGTCAGCGAGGCCTGCACGGTGGCCAGCAGCCGCGCCTTGCGCAGTTCGGTGCCGCGCAGCTTCCCGCTCAGCTCGCGGAAGGCGTGCGCCTGGCTGCGGTGGCGGCCGAAGCCCTTGATGACCCGGATGCCGAGGATGCTCTCCTCGACGACCGTCGTCAGGTCGCCGACCTGGTCCTGGGCCCGGCGGGACGCCGCGGAGTAACCGCCCTCGAAGCGGTACCCGATGACCATCATCGGCAGCGCGGGAAGCAGCAGGATCAGCCCCAGCGTCCATTCCTGGGACAGCAGCACGGCGAAGCCCGCGAGGATCGTGATGCCGTTGACCAGCAGGAACGTCAGGGGGAAGGCGAGGAACATCCGGATGACCGCGAGGTCCGTGGTGCCCCGGGACAGCAGTTGGCCGGAGGCCCAGCGGTCGTGGACGGCGACCGGTAGCCGCTGGAGGTGGCTGTAGAGGTCGGAGCGCATCGCTGCTTCCACGGCGGCGAGCGGGCGGGCGACGAGCCACCGGCGGAAGCCGAAGAGCACCGCCTCCACCACGCCGAGCGCCAGCAGCAGGGCGGCCCCCAGCCAGACGCCCCGCTGGTCCCGGTCCGTGATCGGTCCGTCGACCAGCCACTTGAGGGCGATCGGGAAGACCAGGGACAGGCAGGACGCGACCACGGCGACGGCCGCGGCGGAGATCCAGCGGGCGCGCACCGGGCGGACGTACGGCCACAGGCGCAGCAGGGTGCGGACGGCAGGGGTCTCGCCGGCGGGTGGCGGCGTGGGCGTCTCCACCGGCTCCGCCGGTGTGGGTGTAGTGGGCATCAAAATCGACCTTACGTGGCGGATTCCGCCGGGCCCACCGGTTTTCGCCCCGCCCCGCATCGGCCGCTGGACCTAGGTCCCCCTCCGGCGCCCGGGCCGCCCCCGCACCGACCGGCCCGTTCGGCGGGGGAACGGGGTGGGCCGTCCGGCCGGTACCGGGGCGGCGCACGGCCGGGGGCCACGTTTCCCGGGGCGCGCACGGTCGTTGGGCGGGGCGTGATCCGACTACTGAGACGCGCCCCGCGCGCGGGAGCGGCGCTCGCCGCCGCCGTCACGTCCCTGTCCCTGCTCACCGGGGCCTCGTCCTGCGGGCCCGAGGGCCTGGCCGGCAAGCCCCGGGCGCCCCGGGACGCCATCCAGGTGTGGCCCGCCGACGCCCGCCGGGACGTCGCGGTGAACGATCCGCTGGTGGTGCGGGTGCCCGACGGACGGCTGGAGTCCGTACGGGTGGTCAGGACCGGGGACGCCCGGGAGCACCCCGTACCCGGCCGGGTCTCCGGGGACGGACTGAGCTGGCGGCCCACCGCGAAGCGGCTGGCGCCGGCCGCCGCGTACCGGGTCGACGCGGTCGCCCTCGACGGCCACGGCCGCAGGACCGCCCGGCACACCACCTTCCGGACCCGCGTCCCCGACGAACGGTTCCTCGCGTACACCGCGCCGGAGAACCGGGCCACCGTCGGCACCGGCATGATCGTCTCCCTGGAGTTCAACCGGAAGGTCGTCGACCGGGCCGCCGTGGAACGCGCCGTCGAGGTCACCACCCGGCCGCCGGTGGACGTCGTCGGGCACTGGTTCGGTGCCGAGCGGCTGGACCTGCGGCCCGAGACGTACTGGAAGCCGGGCACCGAGGTCACCGTGCGGCTGCGGCTACGGGACGTGGAGGCGGCCCCCGGGGTCCACGGACTCCAGGACCGGAGCTTCGCCTTCACGGTGGGCCGCGCGCAGACGAGCGTGGTGGACACGGCGGCGCACACCCTGGAGGTCCGGCGCGACGGGGAACTGCTCGCCACCCTCCCGGTCACGGCGGGCACCGCCAAGTCGCCCACGTACAACGGCAAGATGGTGGTCACGGAGATGTTCGAGACGACCCGGATGAACAGCCGCTCGGTCGGCTTCGGCGGTGAGTACGACATCCCGGACGTCCCGCACGCCATCCGGCTCACCTCCTCGGGGACGTTCCTGCACGGCAACTACTGGGCCGGCGGCGTCTTCGGCAAGAGCAACGTCAGCCACGGCTGCGTGGGACTGCGCGACGTGAAGGGCGGCAGTTCGCGCACCCCCGCGGGCTGGTTCTTCGACCGGACCCTCGTTGGGGACGTGGTGGAGGTGCGCCACAGCGAGGACCGGGTGGTCGCGGCGGACAACGGGCTCGGCGGCTGGAACCTCGACTGGGCGCAGTGGCGCTCCGGCTCCGCGCTGCCCTGACCCGTGCGCCCCGCAGGTGCACCCAACAGCCCCTGGACACACAGGGATCCGGGACCGAACGGTGACAACCGCGGTCCTCCCGCAGCGGCGCCCGGTGGCTAGGGTGATCCATAGCGCGCTCTACGCGCGGGGGTGCCGGCCCGCTCGGGCCGTGCGAGGGGAGAGTCACCGTGAAGACCGTGAAGAGGGGACCCATATCCGGTGCGCACCCGGTCCACCGGGGAGGGGGGAGGAGAGTCGGCCGCCGAACCGGGCTCGCCGCGATCGCGCTCACGGCGGCGTTCGCCCTGGTCACCGGCTGTGGCGGGGGCGGCGGCGAGCAGGACGGGGACGCCGCTGACGGCAAGGGCGGCAAGGACCGGGCGGCCTCCGGATCGGCGGACGCCGCACCGTCCCGGGCGCTCGTCCGGATCGTTCCCGCCGACGGTGCGAAGTCCGTTCCCACCGAAGGGAAGCTGAAGGTCACCGCGGCGCGCGGCAAGCTCCGCGAGGTCCGCGTCAAGGACACCAAGGGCCGTGCGGTGCCCGGTCGGATCGCCGCGGACGGCCTGCGCTGGACACCCGATCGCCACCTCTCCTCCGGTACGACGTACCGGGTCCACGCCGTGGCCGTGGACGCCGAGGGGCGCGAGTCGACCAAGGAGTCGCGCTTCACCACCTTCGTGCCCAAGACCACGTTCATCGGGACCTTCACCCCCGAGGACGGGTCCACCGTCGGTGTCGGCATGCCGTTCTCGATCAACTTCGACCGGGGCATCACCCGCCCCGAGTCGGTGGAGCGCGCCATCCGGATCACCACCGAGCCGGCCGTCCCGGTCAAGGGCCACTGGTTCGGCAACGACCGGCTCGACTTCCGCCCCGAGAAGTACTGGAAGCCCGGCACCAAGGTCACCGTGACGCTCGGCCTCGACGGGGTGCAGGGCCGCCCCGGCGTCTACGGGAAGCAGCTCAAGAAGGTCTCGTTCACCATCGGCCGCTCCCAGGTGTCGACGGTGGACGTGAAGAAGAAGCAGATGTCCGTGGTGCGCGACGGGAAGGTCATCAAGCGACTGCCCATCACGGCGGGCGCTCCGGCCACCACCACGTACAACGGGAAGATGGTCATCAGCGAGAAGCACGAGGTGACCCGGATGAACGGCGCCACCGTCGGGTTCGGCGGCGAGTACGACATCAAGGACGTCCCGCACGCCATGCGGTTGTCCACGTCCGGCACCTTCATCCACGGCAACTACTGGGCGGGCGGCGTCTTCGGCAAGAGCAACGTCAGCCACGGCTGCATCGGGCTGCGGGACGCGCGTGGCGGCTGGGACAAGAAGTCCCCGGCCGCCTGGTTCTTCCACAAGTCCCTGATCGGGGACGTGGTCGTCGTCAAGAACTCCAAGGACAAGCACATCCAGCCGGGCAACGGGCTCAACGGGTGGAACATGCCGTGGAGCAAGTGGTGACCTGCGCCCGACCGGTGTGAGCGAGCGCACGGGGGCCCTGGCGTGAACGGTCGCTAACCTTCTCGGCATGACTGTGCATCTCGAAGTCGCCGAGGGCGTTGGCACGATCCGTCTCGACCGACCCCCGATGAACGCCCTGGACATCGCCACCCAGGACCGGTTGAAGGAACTGGCCGAGGAGGCCGCCCGCCGTGACGACGTGCGGGCGGTCGTCCTGTACGGCGGTGCGAAGGTGTTCGCCGCGGGCGCCGACATCAAGGAAATGCGGAAGCTGGACCACGCGGGCATGGTGCGCAGGTCCGGCGCGCTCCAGGAGTCGTTCACGGCCGTCGCCCGCATCCCGAAGCCGGTGGTCGCGGCGATCACCGGCTACGCCCTGGGCGGCGGCTGCGAACTCGCCCTCTGCGCGGACTTCCGGATCGCCGGCGACAACGCCAAGCTCGGGCAGCCGGAGATCCTGCTCGGGCTGATCCCCGGCGCCGGCGGCACCCAACGGCTCGCCCGGCTGATCGGCCCCTCGAAGACGAAGGACCTGATCTTCACGGGCCGGCACGTCCGCGCGGACGAGGCCCTCGCCATCGGGCTGGTGGACCGCGTGGTGCCCGCGGCCGAGGTGTACGCGCAGGCGCACGCCTGGGCTGCCGCACTGTCCCGGGGTCCGGCGCTCGCGCTGCGCGCGGCGAAGGAGAGCGTGGACGCGGGTCTGGAGACGGACCTGACGACCGGGCTGGCGATCGAACGGACCTGGTTCGCGAGCCTGTTCGCCACCGAGGACCGCGAACGCGGTATGGAGAGTTTCGTGAAGGACGGCCCGGGCAAGGCCAAGTTCCTCTGAATCGTTCCCAGTTGGGGGCGATTCCCCTGCGGTGCGGCGTGCGGCCCGAGCTCGGGTCCGAGGTCCGGACCGGGTCGCCGCGGGGTCGCCGCGGGGTTGACGAACCGTGCGGGGGCGTCGACCGCACGCCGCATCGCCCCTCGTACGGGCGAAATCCGGATACGCGGCGCCGTGCCGGTACTCCGATGGTGCGGTTTGTGCGACCCCGGTGTGCATCTTGGGGGTGGCGCGGTGGCTGCTGATGGTGATCGCCCGGATGCATGAGGTCACCGCAGGTCAGAAGAGGTGGCGAAGAGGGCAGGCCGGCATTGGCCTATACCAAAGACTCCCTGCGGAAGGGCCGATTCCGTCCGGTCGATTCCGCGGGAACGGCCCCGGACCCGCCATCGGACGGCCATGATGGGGGGCATGGCGGGGCTGGAGGGCATCGAACAGCCGGGATGGCACGGGGGGGCGACCGCGGCGCGTTGGTCCCCCGCAGTTGCTGATGAACAGGCGCTGCACGCGCTGGAGTTGTACGGCGACCCCACCGAGCGCGAAGTCCTCCTGCCGTCCCTCCCGGAGTCCGCCGCCCAGGCGCGTCGGCTCGCACAGGTGGTGGTCCTCCAACGCTGGGCGCTGTCGGAGAAGCTGACCGAGGACGCCGTGTTGCTCGTGTCCGAACTGGTCGGCAATGCGGTCCGGCACACCGGCGCCCGCCGCTTCGGGCTGCGCCTGTTGCGGCGGCGCGGTTGGATCCGGGTGGAAGTGCGCGACCCCTCACGGGGGTTGCCCTGTCTCATGCCCGTTCGGGCGCTGGACGTGTCGGGGCGGGGTCTCTTCCTGGTGGACAAGTTGTCCGACCGGTGGGGTGTGGACCTGTTGCCGCGGGGCAAGACGACCTGGTTCGAGATGCGGGTCGCCGACCGCTGACCGCGGAGGCCGACCGCGCGCCTGGTGCGCCCGGGACGGTTCCGGTGGGGCCGGCGGGGGACGCACGAAGGCCCCCGGTCACCGTTGTGCGGTCTGGCGGGGGCCTGCGTGAAGCACCGGGAACGCGTTGGGGGTGTGGGTTCCCGTCTGCATGGAGCGACCGTGGCCCGGGTCATGGGGGGTCGTGAGTTCGACTATGGCAGACCCGAACCGATGATCCAAAGGCGAGAATCGTGGCGAAAGCCTGCAAATCCGGACAAAAGGGAAGTGAATCATTGGTGAGATGGGCCACTTGCCTGGTAAACGGTGGGTTGCGTGCCGGTGAATGGCTCATTCGGGAGGAGGGTCGAGAGTGACCTGAGGGGTGCCGAAGATCGCCAATGGGCTAGTCGATGATCTTATCGGGTGAATAGCGGCGCTCCGCTCCGGGCGGTCCTTGTGGTGCGGGCAGGAGTCAGGTAAGCCCGACCGCCGCGCACGGGTCGCGCGGTGCCGACCACGAAGGACGCTGCCCGATGCCCGTACCCCTGAAGCTCACCCGCCGGGTGGCCACGGCCCTGCTCGGCCCGACCGTGCTGGTCGCCCTCGCGGGCTGCGGCGCCCAGGGCGACGGGCGCGGCGCCGAAGCCGAAGCCCGCGGAACCGAGCGCGGCGCCCCGCCCCCCGCAGCCACGCCCCGGGTCGAAGTGCTGCCGGGGATGCCGCCGGTCGTGGACCCGAACGACCTCTACTCCGAGGACCGCCCGAACCGGCTCTCCCCGGTGGTCAAGGACTTCCCGTCCCGGGTGTACGTGCCCAACACCGGCTCCAACACGGTCAGCGTGATCGACCCCGAGACCTACCGGGTCGTGGAGACCATCAAGGTCGGGGCCCAGCCCCAACACGTGGTGCCGTCCTGGGACCTGCGGACCCTGTGGGTCAACAACAACCGCGGGAACACCCTCACCCCCATCGACCCGAAGACCGGCAAGGCGGGCAAGCCGGTACCGGTCCACGACCCGTACAACCTGTACTTCACCCCCGACGGCAAGCACGCCGTCGTCATGGCCTCGCTCGACCGCCAGCTCGTCTTCCGCGATCCGCACTCCATGGAGATCAGGAAGACCGAACCGGTCAGCTGCTACGGCGTCAACCACGCCGACTTCTCCATCGACGGACGCTACTTCATCGTGTCCTGCGAGTTCTCCGGCGAACTCCTCAAGGTCGACACCCTGCGCAAGAAGGTCGTCGCCCAGCGGAAGCTGCCCCTGAAGGGCGCGATGCCCCAGGACGTGAAGGTCTCCCCGGACGGCAAGACCTTCTACGTCGCGGACATGATGGCCCACGGCATGTGGGTCCTGGACGGGGACTCCTTCGCCGAGCCGAGGCTGCTGCCCACCGGCAAGGGGTGCCACGGCCTGTACGTGAGCCGCGACTCGAAGGAGATGTACGTCTCCAACCGCGGTGAGGGCACCGTCTCCGTCTTCGACTTCGCCCGGGGCGAGGTCAGCAGGAAGTGGCGGCTGCCCGACGGCGGCAGCCCCGACATGGGCGGGGTCTCCGCCGACGGCAAGGTGCTGTGGCTCTCGGGACGGTAC
Organism: Streptomyces sp. NPDC059816; assembly: GCF_042732055.1. Taxonomy (NCBI): domain Bacteria; kingdom Bacillati; phylum Actinomycetota; class Actinomycetes; order Kitasatosporales; family Streptomycetaceae; genus Streptomyces; species Streptomyces sp. NPDC059816. Next base: position 17,620 of record NZ_JBHWIQ010000045.1, on the reverse strand, counting down.
GACTCCGAGGTGTACGCCATCGACACCCGCACCGGCGCCCAACTCGCCCGCGTCAAGGTCGGCTCCGGTCCCCACGGGCTCGCCGTCTACCCCCAGCCGGGCCGCTACTCCCTCGGGCACACGGGCGTCTTCCGCTGAGGCGCGCCCCGCGCGCCCGCCCCCGCACGCCCTCCGCACGTCCCTCGGCCCCGGGTGAACCGCTGGTCTCGGGCCCGGCCCCGGGGTGCGGCGTACGGGGGGACGCGCACGGGCCGATAATCTGACCCCGTCAAGCAGGACGAAATTAAGGGGTGGACCCGGTGGCGGACATCGAGGCAGCGCGCAAGGCGTTCGAGCGGTTCGACGCGGACGGCGACGGCTTCATCACGGCGGCCGAGTACAAGACCGCCATGGCCCAGCTCGGTGACTGGAACGTCACGGAGTCCGTGGCCGAGGCGATCATCGGTGCGCAGGACACGAACAGCGACAAGCTGCTCTCCTTCGACGAGTTCTGGGCCCACCTCAGCAAGTAGGCCCGGCCGACGGTTTCCGGGGCCCATCGCGCGGTCCCGGATTCCGTCCCGCAGTCCGTCCTGAAATCTTCGGTGAGACGGAATACCCAACGGCTAAGCGGAGGTTGCCTCCGTTGACTGCTCGCCACACCCGTTGGGGGTACCTCATGCAGATCGGCATCATCGGCGCCGGACAGATCGGCGGCAACCTCGCCCGTCGGCTGGCCGCCGTGGGGCACAGCGTCACCATCGTCAACTCCCGTGGGCCGCACACCCTGGGTGAACTCGTCGCCGAGACCGGGGTCACCGCCGGCGCCTCCGCCGCGGACGTGGTCCGCGGAGCCCGGGTGGTCGTGGTGACGGTCCCCCTGAAGGCGGTGCCGGACCTGCCGTCCGACCTGTTCGACGGGGCCGACGACGACCTGGTCGTCATCGAGACCCACAACTACTACCCGCGGGAGCGCGACGGCCTGATAGCCGAGATCGAGGACGGGCTGCCGGAGAGCCGTTGGGTCGAGCGGCACCTCGGTCGCCCGGTCGTCAAGGTGTTCAACGGCACGTACGCCGAGGACATCACGGCTGGTGCCCGACCCGCGGGCGCCCCCGACCGGATCGCCGTGCCGGTGGCCGGTGACGACGAAGCCGCCAAGCGGGTCGTGCGGGACCTGGTCGACGAGATCGGCTTCGACACCGTTGACGCGGGCGGCCTGGACGACTCCTGGCGGCAGCAGCCCGACACTCCCGTGTACGGACTGCGCGGCGGGGTGGACGCGGTGGTGAAGGCGCTGGCCGAGGCGGACCGGGAGCGCCCGGCCGCCTTCCGCGCGCACCCCGCCGGCTAGGGCGGCCCGTTCCCTCCGGTCTCACGGCGGTTCAAGGCGTCACCCCGAGCGGCGCCTTGAACCGCGGCGACCAGCGAGCGCGGCGACCGGCCGGTCGCCCCGTCGGATCAGCCGGTCACCGGGCCGACGCCCTCAGGCCTTTCTCGCCCAGCTCCGCAGGGCCGCCTCGGAGGAGAAGTCGCCGAGGTTCTTGTCGATCGGGTCGTCCGTGTACTGGTGGATCTTCCAGTCGGCCTTGATGCGGGGCCTGCCGGCGGAGGTGTAGTCGGCGATCCAGAGCCCGTCACCGGCGTACGACGTGTCGTCGTGGTTGAGCCAGAAGTCCCGGTTGCAGTAGAGCAGCACCCGGTGCGTCGGGCGCAGTCTCTTCACCTCCTTGAGGAAGGCGTCCTTCTCGGCGTTGCTGGCCCTGGTGTTGTCGCCGGTCCACTCCCAGTCGGCGGCGAGCAGGTCGGAGCCCTGGGAAGCGCACTTCTCCACGAAGTACGCGGCTTGCGCCTTGATGTTGCCCGGCCACAGGAAGTGGTAGAAGCCCACCACGCAGCCCGCGTCCCGCGCCTGTTTGGCCTGGGCGGTCTGTCGGGGGTTGATGTAGGAACGGCCCTCGGTCGCCTTCACGATGACGAAGGACAGTCCGTCGGTGTCGAACGACGACTGATAGGCACTCACATCGATGCCGCGAATCATGTTCGTCCTTCCCGGGCCGGGGTCGATCGTGCCGGCCCGGCCCCCAGCGTGCCGTGCCCGCGGGGCGGGTACGGGCGGTATCCGGGGTGTGCCACCCGAAGCGGTGAACCCGTTGGATCGGGCCACATTCGGAGCCTTCGTCGTACCCCATCAGGGGCACGGAAGGGGCCCGGTTCCGTCACGGGGTCCACCGGGGACGGCCGGAACAGCGCAACGAGCCGCCGTCGTAAGTGAGGTGACGGAGCATCAGGGTGGTCTGCCAGGCCAGCGCGGAGGTGAGTGCCAGTCGCTGGTAGAGGCCCGCGCGGCGGGCGAGCGTCGAACCGGGCCGCTCGTGGCCCGTGATCGCGGCGCCCATCGCCACGGTGAAGGTCATGGCAGTCGCCGCGGAGTACCCGGACCAGCCGGGCTCCCGGCCCCGTCGCGGTCGACCTAGTCCGGTCAGTGCCGCGCCGGTCACCGCGGCGAACGCGGCCAGTGAGGACGCGTCGTGCAGTGCCCCGCGCACGGTCCGCGGTGACGCGGCCGGGGTGCGGGCCGGGGCGGGGTCGGTGGTGAACAGTCCCGCGCCGATCAGCCCGGCGCCCCAGAGCCCGAGCAGGCGCGGCCCCCAGGTGTCCGCCCCGGATGCCGGGGTCCGGTGCCAGCCGTACGCGCCCGCCGCGGTGAGCGCGCCCGTGGTGAGGAAGCTCGCGGTCTGGACGGCTCCCCGACGGCCGAGCGCCAGGGAGCTGACCGGGTCGCGGACCGGTTCGTGGTCCGGCCGCCGCACCCCCTCGACCAGGTGCGCGGCGGTGAACAGGGGGCCGCTCAGGGCGCCCATCAGCAGCAGGGCCCGGGTGCGGCTCGGGCCGGTCCCCGTGCCGCCGCGGGGTCGGGCGCTGCATGATCGTCCTGACATGGCGTCAATCATGGTTGACGCCATGCCGTGTGTCAATCAAAGTTGACGGTCGGGGCTTCCCGGGTCGCCGCACCGCTCACGCCGGGGGTGCCTCCCCGGCCGCTGGGGCGTACGTCAACACCTCAGAGACGGTCCGCCGCGGCGCCGCCGGGCCGGGCTCCCCGTAGCCGAACCTGACCACCATCTGGACGTGTCCCATCGGGGTCAGCGGGTCGCGGATCGCCCAGCGCAGTTCGTCCCACTCCAGGGCCTCGGACGCGAGCGAGGTGACGAGACCGTCGAGGGTCGCCTCCAGCAGCACCCGTTCCAGGGCCTGGCCCGCCCGGAGCCAGTCGACCGGGGTGTCGCCGTGCGTGCCGAGCACGGCCAGCCGGGGCCCCTGCTCGAAGTCGACGGCCGCCCGCGGCGCGGTGCCGTCCACGTCGAAGTCCCGCACCGGTCCGTTCCCCGCGCGGGAGCGGGGGCCGAAGGCCGCCGTCGGGACGCCGTCGCTGCGCGGCCCGCCGTCCGGGGCCTCGCCCGCCCAGGAGGCCAGCTCCGCGCGCAGCGCCTCGTCGGACAGCGTGCGCTGCTCGGCCTCCCGACCCAGCTGCAACACGGTCTCCCGGTGGAACTCGTCGGCGAACGCGAGCCGTGCGCCCTCGATCAGCGCGGCCCGCCGCAGGGTGTCCAGCAGCTGTTCGTCGATCGGCTCGTCGCTGAAGGGCGCCCGGGTGGTCCGGCGGCGGCGCAGCGCGGGGTACAGGTCGGTCAGCTCGTCGTACGCGTCGGCGGTGCCGTCGTACGGCTCGCCCGACTTCTCGTAGGTCTCCGTGGTCTTGCGGTACGGCTCCCGGGTCGCGTCGTACAGGGCCCGGCCGTCGTCCAGCCCGACCTCGGCCAGGGCGTACGGGTCCGCCGGGTCGGGCAGCAGGGTGGTGACCGGTTTCCACCCCGCGCGGGCGGCGGCCACCCGCAGGTTGAACAGCGCGGCGGCGCAGCCCAGATGGGTGGCCCGGCCTTCGGGGTCGGACAGGGCGATCCGGCGCTCCGGGTCCGCCCGCACCTGGAAGACCCGGCGCTCCGGATCGAAGCGGAACAGCCACGGCTGCGCGTTGTGCATGGACGGTGCCGTGATCGCGTCGGCCACCAGGGCCTCGACGGCTTCCGGCGTGAGGGTGGTGTCCCACCCGTGCGGTGCTGAAGGAGCGTCTGTGTGTGGAGCGGCAGGAGTCTTCACCGGTACCGCGGCCTCCTCGGGGAACACCCGGTCCTGCGGGCTGGTCGGTCTGGAGCTTCGGTCGTCGTGCCGGTGCCGAGCGGCGGGCGGCCGGCCCCGGGACGTCCGGGACGGCCGCGACCGCCGTGCGGCACCAGACCCTCACCCCCCAGGGTCGACGCCCCCGGAACGGAGCGCGAGGGGCGAAGGTCCCGCACCGGACCCAACCCTTTCGGAAGGCAAAGAAAGGTAAAGGATTCGTCCCCGAAAGGCCCCGAGACCCCGGCGCCCCGGGTCGCTCCGGACGTCCCGCCTCCCGTCCGCCGCGCGACGTTTGGCGGCCCGTGCCGACTGTTCCTAGAGTGAGCAGCACGACGCAACCACCCGAACGGACACCACGTACAGCGGGACACCACGAGACCGTCACCGCACGACCGCGGTGCCGCCGGCGGGAACCGCCCCCTTGCGGGGAGCGGCCTCACCGCACGCACGGCACGCACCGCGAGCGGGCCCCTCGCGAGGAGCGGCGACCGTGATTCCAGAGCGCACCGACGAACGGCCGTACGACGAAGCGGAGCCCCGCGTCCCGGCGGGCCCCGAAGCCGACGGCCCCGGACTGCGCGGCGCCGTCCTCGCCCTGCTCGCCGCCCGGGACACCGGGGCCCTCCTCGCCACCGCCCTCGACGCGCTGCGCACGGGCAGCGGGAGCCACACGGGAGCGTTCTACCTCGCCGGCGACGACGGCTGGCTCCGGCTCACCGCCGAACACGGACTCGCCGGCGACCTCGTCGAGCGCTTCCCGGTCCTCGCCCCGGACGCGACCTTCGCCGTGTCCGTCGCCGCCCGGGAACGACGGCTCTTCCACGGGCTCGCCGACGACCCGGGCGGCGGCGTCGCTGAGCCCGGCACCGACGGGTCCCCGGAGCCGGGCGCCCGGCCGGTCGCGTTCGTCACGGCGCCGCTGCTGGTGGACGACCGCTGCCTCGGTGCGCTGCTCGTCATGCTCGACCCGCCCCGGCCGCTGAGCGCCACCGACGACCGGCACCTGGCGATGGTCGCCACCCTGTGCGCCCACCGCATCGACCACCTGGTGGCCCTGGAGCGGGCCGGGGTGCCGGCCGGCAGCCCGAAGCTCGACCCCGCCGAGCGCACGGCGTTCCGGCGCAGCCGCCAGACCCGGCTGGAACTCGCGATGTCCAGCGGCTCCATCGGCTCCTGGGAGTGGCACGTCCCCTCCGGCGAGGTGGTCTGGGACGAGCGGCAGATGCGGCTGTTCGGCTTCGACCCCGCGGACTTCGACTCCCGGGTGGAGACGTTCCGCGCGGCCGTCCACCCCGAGGACCGGGCGGCCCTCGACCGGGCGCTCGACGAGAGCCTGCTGACGGGCACCTACTACGCCGCGTACCGGGTGGTGCTGCCCGACGGCACCCTGCGCTGGATCGAGGTCAAGGGGGCCCTCGAACGCACCCCGGACGGGACGCCCGACCGCGTCATCGGCGTCTCCTGGGACGAGACCGAACAACACGAACGGATGCGCCGCAGGGAGGCCCGCCGGGACTTCGTCCTCCGCGTGACCAGGGCGTTCGCCGCCGCCCGCGCCACCCGCGACATCATCGACGTGATGGGCCGGATCGTGCTCCCGCAGGTCGGCGGACGCGCCCTGGCGCTCCACATCGAACACGACGGGAGGCTGCTGCTCGAGGGCGCCATCGGCTACGAGGAACCGGCCCGGGAACGCCTGCGGCTGATGGGCGCCGTCCGCGACAATCCCCTGGCGGCGGCCCTCGCGGAAGGGCACCCGCTGTTCCTGCCGTCGCGCGCCGCCTACCTCGAACGCTTCCCCGACCCCCGCTTCCGGCCGCCGCGGGAGCACCACGCGTTCGTCCTGCTTCCGCTCGCCTCGGCGGACGGCACCGTCGGCAGCTGCCTGATCTCGTACGCGCAGCCCCGGGAGTTCACCTCCGACGACCAGACCGTCGCCACCGCGATCTCCGGCATCCTCACCCAGTCCCTGGCCCGCACCCGACTCGCGGACGTGTCCCGGCGCCGGATGACCGACCTCCAGCGGCTGATGATGCCCCGCTCGCTGCCCCGGCTGCCGGGCTACGCCATCGCCGCCCGCTACCGGCCGGCGGCCGGGGGGATGCAGGTGGGCGGCGACTGGTTCGACGTGCTGCCCCGGGACGACGGCGGCGCCTCGCTGGTGATCGGGGACGTCCAGGGCCACAGTGCGCAGGCCGCCGGGGTGATGGGCCAACTCCGCACGGCCCTGAGGGCGCACGCCTCCGACGGCTTCCGCGCGAGCGGGCTGATGTGCCGCGGCAACCAGACGCTGTGGGGGCTGGACACCGAACGGTTCGCCACCTGCTGCATCGTGGACATCGCCGTGGGCTCGGGCGAGTACCGCATGGTCCGGGCCGGGCATCCGCACCCCCTCCAGACGGAGCCGGACGGGGCGGTCCACGAGGTCGTCACGGAGGGCGGCCTCCCGCTGGGCTGTCTGCCCGACGACATCTACCCCGTGCACCACGGCGTACTGGCCCCCGGAGCCACTCTGTTGCTGTACACGGACGGCCTGGTGGACACCCCGGACGGTCCCTACGACGAGGCCGTGGAACGGGTGCGGGACGCACTCGCCCGGTGGGCGGTCGGCACCCGGGACGGCGATGCGCAGTCCCGGTTGGAGTTCCTGGCCGACACGCTGGTCTCCCGCGACTTCACCGACCCGGGCCACGACGACATCGCCCTGCTGCTCATCCGGCACCTTCCCGGCTGACGCCCTCGGCCGCGCCCCGGGGACCCAGGGCGTCCAACAGCATCGGCAGCGCCCGGCGCAGTTCGCGGTGCCCGTAGGTCCCGCCGTGGGTGCCGGGGTAGAGGTGGGTGGTGACGGGAGCCCCCAGGGACGCGAGACGTCCCGCCAACAGCCGTGCCTCTTCGGCGCAGACGGCTTCGGTGAGGGAGACCACGCCGGGGTCGGCGAGTGCGGCCCACTTCTCGGTGCCGGGGATGTGTGGGTCGGGTTCTCCGCCGTCGAGGGGGCCGGGGGTCCCGTCCCCGCAGGCGAGGTGGACGGGGGTGCGCCGCAGCCCCTCGGCCCGGTGGTACGGGTCCCAGTCCAGCCAGAGCTTCCACTGTTCCCACGGGTCGCCGAAGACCGCGTACCCGTCCACCCCGGCGGACTTCGCACCGGACAGCCACATCTCCGGGTGCCGGATCGGGTGCACCGGGGCTCCGAACGCGGCGACGGCGCCGAACAGTCCGGGGACCCGGGCGGCCATCCCCAGGGCGCCGAAGCCCCCTTGGGACTCCCCGGCCGCGGCCCGCTGTTGATCCGCCCCGTACTCCCCTTCCACCAGGCGGAGCACCTCACGGAGGAAGTAGGTCCGCACCCGGGGTGCGCCCCGTTCGCCGTGGTTCCACCAGTCGGTCCAGAACCCGAACGACGGCATGCCGGGCATCACCACCAGCACGTCCTGCAACTCGTGCAGGTCCTGCACCCGGAAGAGCGTCGTCCAGGTGGTGTGGTCGCCGTCGCCGCCGGCCAGCAGGTAGAGGGTCGGCCAGCGGTCCTCGGGTCGGCGCCGGTCCCAGCCGCGCGGGGTGAGCAGGGCCACGGTGCTGCGGTCGCCCAGCGCGGGGGAGTCGACGGTCAGCTCCACCAGCCGCTCGTCCACCCTGCGTTCCCCGACGATCCGGGCGCTGCCGACCGGGGCCGGCCGGGGCCACGACGATCCGGTCGTACCGAGCGCCGCCGCACCGGCGAGCACCGCGCGGCGTGTGTGTGCGTATGACATGTCGGCTACTTCGGCACACCGGCGTCACCTCTGTAGTGGTTGCGGGCCGGGGAAGGGGGTTACGTGTCGCAGCCGCCGGCCGGGGTGCCGCAGCAGCCGCCCTCGTTCTGCCGGACCGTGGGCGCGGGGGTGTCGAAGAGCCCGGAGCCGCCGCAGACGCCGGTCTCGGGGAGGGTGAGTTCGACCCGGTCGGCCGCGGCGGGGTGGCCCGCGAGGGCGGCGGCCACCGAGCGGACCTGCTCGTACCCCGTCAGGGCGAGGAACGTGGGGGCGCGGCCGTAGGACTTCATGCCGACGAGGTAGAAGTCCCGCTCCGGGTGGGCGAGTTCGCGGTGGCCGTGCGGGTAGACGGTGCCGCAGGAGTGCTGGTTGGGGTCGATCAGCGGCGCCAGTTCGACCGGTGCCTGCAAGCGCTCGTCCAGGTCGAGGCGGACCTCGGAGAGGAAGGAGAGATCGGGGCGGAGGCCGGTCAGGACGACGAGTTCGTCCACCGCGTCGAGGCGGCGCCCGTCCTCGGCCACCAGGACGACCCGGTCGCCGTCCCGCTCGACCGATTCCGTGCGGAAACCGGTGACCGCGTCCGCGTGGCCCTGCTCGACCGCTGACTTCGCGGCGAGGCCCAACGCGCCCCGGGCGGGGAGCTGGTCGGCGGCGCCGCCCCCGTAGGTGGAGCCGGTGAGGCCCCGGCGCAGGACCCACACGGCCCGCGTCCCGCCGCCGTCCGCGGCTCGGGCGAGGTCGGCGAGGGAGGCGAGCGCCGTGAAGGCGGAGGCGCCGGTCCCGATGACGGCGGTGCGCTTCCCGGCGTACCGGGCGCGGACGGCGGGGTCGGTCAGGTCCGGAACCCGGTACGCGATGCGGTCGGCGGCTGCCTCCTCACCGAGGGCGGGCAGACCGCTGGCGCCCGCCGGGGACGGCGTGGACCAGGTGCCGGAGGCGTCGAGCACCGCCCGGGCGGACAGCAGCTCCTGCCGGCCGTCCGCGTGCGCGACGTGGACGACGAAGGGCTGGGCCTCGCGGTCGGCGTCCACGATCCGGTCTCGCCCGGCGCGCGAGACCCCGGTGACGCGCGCCCCGTAGCGGACCCGTTCGCCGAGGGCGTCGGCCAGCGGCTGGAGGTACCGGTCCGCCCAGTCGCCGCCGGTGGGGTAGGCGCTCGGGTCGGGGGCGGTCCAGCCGGTGGGGGCGAGGAGCTTCTCGGCGGCGGGGTCGATCACCTCGCCCCAGGGGGAGAACAGCCGCACATGCGCCCACGCGCGCACCGCGCTGCCGGCGACCGGGCCCGCTTCGAGGACGAGCGGGGTGAGGCCCCGTGCGGTGAGGTGGGCGGCGGCGGCCAGCCCGACGGGGCCGGCCCCGATCACGATGACGGGCAGTGCGGCGGTGGACGACGCTGACACGGTGACTCCCTGCTTGTTTCGATATCCATCGATGTCTTGCACTCACACCCTCCCACCTGCTTCGATGAGCGTCAACATAGACATCTATCGAATTGAGGGATGCTCGTGGCACGCGTCGACGTCGTGGTGATCGGGGGCGGACAGTCCGGGCTGGCGTCCGCCGGCGCCCTGGTGCGGCAGGGGCTGGAGCCGGTGCTGCTGGAAGCGTCCGACCGGCCGGCGGGATCGTGGCCGCGCTACTACGACAGCCTCACCCTGTTCTCCCCCGCCCGTTACAGCGCCCTGCCCGGCCGGCCCTTCCCCGGCGACCCGGACCGCTACCCGCACCGTGACGAGGTCGTCGCCTACCTCACCGACTACGCCGCCCGGCTCGACGTCGACATCCGCACCGGACGGCGGGTCGGTGCGGTGCGCCGGGCCGGTGACGGCTTCGCCGTGGAGGTGGCGGGAGGGGAGTCGCTGACGGCGCGGGCCGTCGTCGCCGCCTCCGGCTCCTTCGGTCGCCCCCACCGCCCGGACCTGCCGGGACTCGACACCTTCACCGGTGCCGTGCTCCACGCCGCCGACTACCGCGACCCGGCCGCCTTCGCCGGACAGCGCGTGATCGTGGTCGGCGCGGGCAACTCCGCCGTCCAGATCGCCGCCGAACTCCACGGTGTCGCCCGCACCACCCTGGCCACCCGGAACCCGATCCGCTACGCCCCGCAGCACGTCCTCGGCCGGGACCTCCACTTCTGGCTCACCCTCGCCGGCATCGACCGCGCTCCGATCGGCCGCTTCCTGCGCACCCCGCCCTCGCCGCCGATCATCGACGACGGTCGCTACCGCGCCGCCCTCACCCGGGGCGCACCGGAGCACCGGCCGCTGTTCACCGGGATCGACGGGGCGAAGGTCACCTGGTCGGACGGGGTGCGGGAGGAAGCGGACGTGATCCTGCTCGCCACCGGCTACCGTCCCGACCTGCCCTACCTCGCCGGCATCGACGGCGCCCTCGACGCGGCCGGGCTGCCCCGCCACCGCGAAGGCCGCTCCCTCGCCCACTCCGGCCTCGCGTTCACCGGACTGGAGTGGCAGCGCAGCCTCACCTCGAACTCCCTGCGCGGTGCCGGCCGTGACGCCGCCCGCACCGCCCGCGGTCTGGCCGCCTTGCTCCGGCGGCGCTGACCTGGGCGGATCACCCACCGGCGCGGAGCGGACCCGGGGGCGGCGGGACCCTCGCCCCTTGATTCGACATGTGTCAACATAGGCTCATGTCGAACGTGAAGGCGCTCCCGCTGAGCGACACCGCCGAGCCGGGCGGTGTCGCGCCGTGCTGCCCGCCGCTGGCGGAACGCCCCATGACCGCCGGTGAGGCCGAGGTCGCCGCCCGGATGTTCAAGGCGCTCGGCGACCCGGTCCGGCTCCGACTGTTCTCGGCCGTGGCCTCCCACGCGGGCGGCGAGGCGTGCGTGTGCGACATCTCCGACGTCGGCGTCTCCCAGCCCACCGTCTCCCACCACCTGAAGAAGCTCAGGGAAGCCGGCTTGTTGACCTCCGAGCGGCGCGGCACCTGGGTCTACTACCGGGTCGAGCCGTCCGTGCTCGCCGCCATGGGCAAGATCCTGGTCGGCGCCCCGGCCGCCGCCTGACCCAGGAGCGCACGGCGGCCGGCTCCACCGCGCTCAGGTCCGGGTGAACCGGCGACGCCGGGCCAGGGCGACGTAGACGAGTCCGATCAGGACCGGAACCTCGATGAGAGGACCGACCACGCCGGCGAGGGCCTGGCCGGAGGTGACCCCGAAGGTGGCGATGGCGACCGCGATGGCCAGCTCGAAGTTGTTGCCCGCCGCGGTGAACGCGAGCGTGGTCGTGCGTGCGTACGTCATCCCGAGCGCCTTGCCCAGGGCGAAGGTGCCGAAGAACATCACCACGAAGTAGACGAGCAGCGGCAGCGCGATCCGGACGACGTCCAGCGGCCGGGAGGCGATCGTCTTCCCCTGGAGCGCGAAGAGCACCACGATCGTGAACAGCAGCCCGTACAGCGCCCACGGCCCGATCCGCGGCAGGAACCGCGACTCGTACGCCGTACGGCCCATCTTCCTCTCGCCGAACCGGCGGGTCAGGAACCCGGCGAGGAGCGGGACGCCGAGGAAGACCACCACGTTCAGTGCGATCTCCCACATCGAGATGTCGAGCCGCTCGCCGTCGCCGAGGCCGAGCCAACCGGGCAGCAGATCCAGGTAGAACCAGCCCAGGAGCCCGAACGCGATCACCTGGAACACCGAGTTCAGTGCGACCAGGACGGCGGCGGCCTCCCGGTCGCCGCAGGCGAGGTCGTTCCAGATGATCACCATGGCGATGCAGCGCGCGAGGCCGACGACGATCAGCCCGGTGCGGTACTCGGGCAGGTCGGGGAGGAAGGTCCACGCCAGCGCGAACATGACGGCCGGGCCGATGATCCAGTTGACCACCAGCGAGGAGACCATCAGCCTGCGGTCGCCGGTGACCGCGTCGAGCCGGTCGTAACGGACCTTCGCCAGCACCGGGTACATCATCACCAGCAGGCCGAGCGCGATCGGTAGCGAGATCCCACCGACCTCGATCCTCGCCAGCGCGTCGTTCAGCCCCGGAACCGCGCGCCCCAAGCCCAGGCCGGCGCCCATGGCGAGCAGGATCCACACCGCGAGGTAGCGGTCCAGGGCGGAGAGCGCGGCGACGACCGACGCGTTCCCCTCCGTGCCGGGACGGGCGGCGGTGGTCCCCGTGGCGGGTCCGGTCGCGGTCACGGGCAGGCCCGCTTGCTCCCGGCGGTGGTACGGGCGGACTCGGCGAGCGCGGCGAACTGCTCGGACAGCCCGGCCAGGACCTCGGGGCGCAGCTTGTAGTACGTGAAGCGTCCGCAGGGTTCGGTGTCCACCAGACCGGCGTCCCGCAGGACCTTCAGATGGTTGGAGAGGTTGGTCTGCTTGGCTCCGGTCTCCTCGACCAGGTGCGTCGTGCACAGCGTCTCGCGGGCGAGCAGGGTCACGATCTTCAGGCGGAGCGGATCGCCCAGCACCCGGATCACATCAGCATCGACTGAAGTCAGCATGGGCTGATACTTTCACATCACTGCTTGCTGATGTCATCAGGTGCTGATGTCATCGGTGGCGGAGTCATCGCGAGGCGAGAAGGTGCTCATGTCCCGACCCCCCGGCCGCAAGCCGTCCGTCCTGTTCGTCTGCGTCCACAACGCCGGCCGCTCCCAGATGGCCGCCGCCTGGCTCGGCCACCTCGCGGGCGACCGCGTCGAGGTCCGCTCCGCCGGTTCGGCCCCGGGCGCCACCGTCAACCCGGCCGCCGTCGCCGCGATGGCCGAGGTCGGCATCGACATCTCGGCCGAGGTCCCGAAGCTCCTCACCGCGGACGCCGTCCGGGAGTCGGACGTCTGCATCACCATGGGCTGCGGCGACACCTGCCCCGTCTTCCCCGGCAAGCGCTACCTCGACTGGACCCTCGAAGACCCCGCCGGCCAGGGCCTCGAAGCCGTTCGCCCCATCCGCGACGAGATCGAGCACCGCGTACGCGGACTCCTGGCCGAACTGGAGGTCACCATCTGACCGTCACCCGACAGGTGCTCGACTCCAGGGCCCGTCGGGCGGTCCGTCCGTCCTACTTCTCGGTCGTGCCGGAGGTGCCGTGGACGGACTGCTGGTAGACGTCCGCGTAGGTGCGCGAGTCCTTGATCAGGTCGTCGCAGAACGCGGCGACGTCGTTGCCGATGAGTTGCAGGACGCCCTTGCCGCTCGCGGCGCCCTCCTCGAAGAAGTCGACGATCCCCGAGAGCAGGTTCCCGTCGGGCAGGTCGACCGGCCCGACCTTGAACAGGTACTTCTGCATCTCCCCGTAGACGATCCGGTAGTCCGGCGGTAGCGCCTTGACCCGCGCCGTGTGCGCCCGCCACTGCTTCTTGCCCTCGATGATGTCCTGGATGCCCACGTCAGCCTCCCAGCCGGCTCAGTTTCCTCGCGACGTTCCGGTTCAACTGCTCGCGCCACCGGTCACGATGACCGCGCGCTCCTTCTCCGCCGACCAGCGCCGCGCAGAAGCCCTCGACGTCGTCGCCCAGCACCTCGTGCACGCTCTGCCCGTCCGCCGCCGTCTCTTCGAGTAGCCCCAGGGCGCTGTCGAGGATCGGCATCAGGTTGCGGCCGGTGAAGTCCCCGTGGGGAAAGAGGTGGCCCTTGATCTGTTCCCACGCCGCCCGGTGGTCGGCCGGCAGCGCCCCGGCCCGGGCTTCGAACGCCTTCCACTCCCTGGTGAGGTCGCTGCCGGTCATGGTCTCCCAGAAGCTCATCTCCCGCCCTCCTTCAGTTCGTTGATCCGTGACGCCAGGTACTCCCACTTCGCCCAGAACGTCCCGAGCCGTTCGCGCCCCGCGTCATTGAGCGAGTAGAACTTGCGCGGTGGCCCCACCCCGGACGGTCTCTTCGTCACCTGGACGAGCCCGTTCCTCTCCAGGCGCAGCAGGATGGTGTAGACCGTCCCCTCGACCACGTCGGCGAAGCCGAGTTCGTTGAGCCGACGGGTGATGGCGTACCCGTAGGTCTCCTCGCTGCCGATGATTTCGAGCACGCAGCCCTCCAGCGTGCCCTTCAGCATCTCCGTCAAGTCGTCCATCGCGGGTCTCCTCTTCGATCCTCCCGATACGGTACTACGTAGCGCCGAGTACTGCTACACGGTACCACGTAGTAGTCGGGGGGTCGGCGAGCGCGGTGCGACGGAGACCTCAATCCGCCCGCGCCGCCACCGACTTCGACTCCCGTTCCGGTTCCGGAGAATCGGGCCCGTCCCCACCGTGGTCCACGATCGAAACGCCGCGCAGCATCAGCGCGGCCAGCGCCGCGGTGGCGAGCAGCAGGACCGCGGTGACGCCCGCCGCAGTGGCGAGCCCGTCGGTGAAGGCGGCGCGGGCCGCGTCGACGAGATGCGACCGGGCCGGCTCCGGGAGGTCCTCCGCGGCGCTGACGGCGCCGCCGATCGTGTGCTGGGCGTCGCTCAGCGCGGCGCCGTCCACGCCGGCGGGCGCGTGGTCGGAGAGTTGCTGCCGGTAGACCGCGAGTCCGAGGCTGCCGAGCAGCGCCATGCCCAAGGAGAGTCCCAGTTCCGCGCCGCTCTCCGAGAGGGCCGACGCCGCGCCGGCACGCTCCGGCGGGGCGGAGCCGACGATGAGGTCGGTGGTCAGGGCGAGGATCGGCGTGGTGCCGACGTACAGCAGGGTGAACCCGCCGACCGCCCAGGCCAACCCGGACTGCGGCCCCGCGGGCACGATCAGCGCCGCACCGACCGCGGCCAGGACCAGACAGACGCCGATCACGGTGGCCGGCCGGACCCGGGCGACCACGCGCGGGGCGAGCAGCGTGCCGCCGATGCCGATGACGACGGCGGGCAGCGTCCACAGGCCGGCCCGGAGCGGGGCGAGGCCGTGAACGGACTGGAGGTACTGCATCAGCAGGAGTTGGGTGCCGGCGAGCCCGCAGTTGGCGAGCGTCTGGGTGCTCAGCGCGGCGCTGAACGCCGGGACGCGGAACAGGCCGAGGTCCACCAGGGGTTCGTCCAGCCGGTGCTGGCGCCGGACGAACGCCGCGCCCACGGCCAGGCCGACGAGGGCGAAACCCAGCGGCGCCGGACCCGCGCCCGACTCGGAGAGCAATTTGACGGCGTAGACCAGCGGGAGCACCGCCGACAGGGACAGCGCGGCGCTGACGAAGTCGAAACGTCCGGTCGGCCGGGTCGCGCGGTGCTCCGGCAGCAGCTTGGGCCCGACGATCAGGAGCAGCAGCATCACGGGGACGGCGATGAGGAAGACCGAGCCCCACCAGAAGAACTCCAGCAGCGCGCCGCCCACCAGGGGGCCGAGGGCCTCACCGCTGATGAAGGCGGTCATCCAGACGGCGACGGCGAAGGTGCGCTGGGCGGGGACCGTGAACATGGTGGCGATCAGGGCCAGCGTGGAGGGCATCAGCGTGGCCCCGGCGACACCCAGCAACGCCCGGGCCAGGATGAGCATTTCGGCGCTCTGCGCGTACGCCGCGAAGACCGAGGCGGCGCTGAAGGCGGTGGCGCCGATCAACAGCAGCCGACGACGTCCGACGCGGTCGCCGAGGGTGCCCATGGAGATCAGGAACCCGGAGATCAGGAACCCGTAGACGTCCAGGATCCACAGCAGTTCGCTGCCGCTGGGGGAGAGGTCCTCGCTGATGGTGGGCGCGGCGAGGTGCAGGACGGTCATGTCCATCGCCAGCATCGAGGTGGGGAGGGCCAGTACCGCCAGCCCCCACCACTCCCGCCGTCCCGCCCGCAGCGGCGCGCTCTCGCTGGTCACCGGTGGTGCCTCCTCCGTCCGAGCGTCCCTCCGCTGCGGTCACCCGGCGAAGCGCCGGGCGCAGCGAAGGTCCGGACCCGGCGAAGGTCCGGCCGGACGAACGGTAGACCTTCACATCCATGTCAAAGTCAAGCCCTGACCCGGCAGTTGAGGGGGTCCTGTGCGGGTGCCTCCCGCCGCGCAGGGGTGAGCGCGCACCGCGCAGGCGTGCGGTCGGGGTCGGACGCTCAGCACTCGATGATGTTCACCGCGAGCCCGCCCCGGGCGGTCTCCTTGTACTTGACGCTCATGTCCGCGCCGGTCTCCTTCATGGTCTTGATGACCTTGTCCAGCGAGACCAGATGGCTCCCGTCGCCCCGCATGGCCATCTTCGCCGCGGTCACCGCCTTCACGCCGGCCATGCCGTTGCGCTCGATGCAGGGGATCTGGACCAGCCCGCCCACGGGGTCACAGGTGAGCCCGAGGTTGTGCTCCATGCCGATCTCGGCCGCGTTCTCGACCTGCTCCGGCGAGCCGCCCAGCACCTCGGCGAGGGCGCCCGCCGCCATGGAACACGCGGAGCCCACCTCGCCCTGGCAGCCGACCTCGGCCCCGGAGATGGAGGCGTTCTCCTTGAACAGCAGCCCGATGGCCCCGGCGGCCAGCAGGAAGCGGACGACCCCCTCGTCGTCGGCCCCGGGCACGAAGTTCACGTAGTAGTGCAGTACCGCCGGGATGATGCCGGCGGCCCCGTTCGTCGGGGCGGTGACGACCCGCCCGCCCGCCGCGTTCTCCTCGTTCACCGCCATCGCGTAGAGGGTCACCCACTCCATCGCATGGGCCAACGGGTCACCCTCGGCCCGCAGTTGCCGTGCCGAACCGGGTGCGCGGCGGCGGACCTTCAGCCCGCCGGGCAGGATGCCCTCCCGGTTCATGCCCCGCGACACGCAGCTCTGCATGACCCGCCAGATCTCCAGGAGGCCGTCACGGATCTCCTGCTCGCTGCGCCACGCCTTCTCGTTCTCCAGCATCATCGAGGAGATCGACAGCCCCGATTCGCGAGCCATCCGCAGCAGTTCGTCGCCGCTGCGGAAGGGGTACTTCAAGGGGGTGTCGTCGAGCTTGATGCGGTCGGCCCCGACGGCGTCCTCGTCGACGACGAACCCGCCGCCGACCGAGTAGTACGTCTTCTCCAGGACGGTGCCGCCCTCGGTGTCGTAGGCGAAGAGCGTCATGCCGTTGGCGTGGTAGGGCAGCGCCTTGCGGCGGTGCAGCACCAGGTCGTCGTCGAACGAGAAGGGGATCTCGTGCGCGCCCAGCAGGCTGATCCGGCCCTCCGTCTTGATCCGCTGCACCCGCTCGTCGGCGTGTTCGACGTCCACCGTGCGCGGTGACTCGCCCTCCAGGCCCAGCAGCACCGCCTTGGGGGTGCCGTGCCCGTGGCCGGTGGCGCCCAGCGAGCCGTACAGCTCCGCGCGCAGGTGCGCGGTGTGGGCGAGCAGACCGTCGTTCTTGAGTCGGCGGGCGAACATCCGCGCCGCGCGCATGGGGCCGACCGTGTGGGAGCTGGACGGGCCGATGCCGATCGAGAACAGGTCGAAGACCGAGATGGCCACGGGAGAACTCCTAGCTGGTGTCTGGTAGACGCCGTTGTCTGCCAGGTGGTGCGGACCCTCCGCGCCCGGTGGGGAGCGGCACGGACCCGGTGGTACCGGGGAGACCGGAGGCAGCCGGGGTGGCCGGCGGGTCCGGGACGGGTCGATGGATCGATCGTTCGGTGGATCGTTTCTGCATGTGTCCTGCGGTGCCGGGAAGGGTGTCCGGTACGCACGGAACAGGATAAAACGGGCCCGAACAGGGCCGTGGGGGGGGGGGCCCCCCGGGGGGGGGGGCCCCCCCCGCCCCCCCCCCGCCGGGAAACCCCCGGGGATTGGGGGGCGGGCCGGAGCCGCCCCCGCCCCCCCCCCCCCCCCCACGGAGCC
>NZ_JBHWIQ010000044.1:0-41819 GCF_042732055.1 Streptomyces sp. NPDC059816 | reverse complement strand
TCCCCCGCAGTTCCTCGATCTCCCCAAGATCCACGACGGGCAGCATGCACCACCACGCGCCATCCCATCAAACCAACCTAACGAAGTACTACTAGGGCTTTCGGATTTTGGCTGGAGAAGGTTCTGAGTCTTCGGAAGCCGGGCCATGCACCAGATGCTGCCCGGGACGCGGGACACGCAGGGGCATGCTGCCCGTACGACGGGAGCCAGCGCACGCCTCATCCTGATCCCCCTCCACAGCCTGCGAAGATGGACCTGGAGCATTCGACGGGGAGCGAGGAGAGAGCGTGGCGTCTGGAGAGCCGCGTGGCCGACTACTCGTGGTCGACTTTGACTTCTTCTTCCACAACCCCTATGAGGGCCTTGCCGCTCGACGCATCCGTGCTCGACGGCCTCGGCCTCTCCGGCTTCGCCGTCCGGGCCCACGACCCTGCGCCGCTCGTCCCGCACGAGCCCGCACAGGACACGGTGAGCCAGGACCTGACCGGCCTGATGCGGAACATGCCCCCGGAGGAGGTCAGTCGCCGCCTCGAACATCTGCGGGGCCAGCAACGGCAGCGGATCACCGACCACCCCGCGCCTGCGCTCCCCCGAGCCCGCCCCAGCGCCCGCGACCAGCAGCAAGAACAGGCCGCCGCACACCAGCAGCGCCCTCAGGCCCCCGGCCTCAGCTAGAAGCGCTCAGGCACTCGCCCCGGCACCCACCTGCGCGACGGAGGGCGCCCGCCACCCTCTGCGCGGGCGATAGAGCACAGCCCGGGCGGCCCGGGCGAGGTGAACGCGGGCGGGGAACAAGGTGGATGCGGACCGCTGGATGCCGTGGCGCCGACCAAGGTCCCTTGACGCAGCTTCCCGCTCGATCGCCTCCTGGGACGCCGCGGCCCGCCTGCAGGCCCGCGCGCATCTCCTGTGGCTCGCCCAGCAGATCAGCGAGGCCCGCACGGTGGCCTAGGTCGCTCTCGACCACCGACCGTCGGCTACGCCCGCCTGCAGGATGCTCTGAACTTCACTCTCGTGCCCCAACTCCACGCTGACAGTGTGCTTGCGGGTACCGCCCAGGTGGAGGGCAAGGCTGGCATCCTGGCTCCTGAATGAATGGTCGGCGTGAGAGTGGGCGGAGCGTACGCCAGGTCGTTCCAACGTCAGCGAGGATTTTCCACTTTGGATTTCTTCGGGGGAGTGACACCCACACCCAGCGCGGCCCACCATGTAGTCACTTGGGCATTCGTGACGAGACACGTGTTGAGCTCCCAGTCCGGATGGCCTTGGGGGCGGATGTGCGTGAGAACGTCCCGGAGTGTTGCCTCAAGGGCTTCTACCCGGGCGACTTCGACAGCCTCGTGACTCATGACGCTCCTTCCAGGCAGGTTGCAGGGATCATACTCACCAGAGGTACGTGTCTTGTTGTGCATTTTCCCTGTCCGCGAGCGACCAGATTTCGGTGACTCACCGATCGCGGGCTGATCGTCCTGATCGTGTCATCGACCAGCTGGCAACACCCCGAAAACCGTTCGCAGAACGCTGCGCTACGCGTCCGTGTTCGCGTAGCCGCCCTACTCGCCGAGATCGTCGGGCCCCACTGGCATGCCCGATCGGGGAGGAACCCACGCGGCGCCGCGGCGGGCGACCCGCGCGGCCCGGCTGCCCGCACCACGAGCACACCTCCAGCGGCACATCCATACGCCGCTGGTAGGCGTCGGTCGCCAACAGGACATCATCCTCCGGGGCGGCGCGCGGGTTCCCGCAGGATGAGATGCCGCGTACCTCAGTGACGGCCTCCCTGGGCGAGGCGCTTCACTGTGGGCCCTCTTCCGCCTCTTCCGCGTTGCGTGCGGCGAGCTGCACCAACCACTCTTCGTAGGCGGCCAGGTAGTCATCAGCAACCACCTTGGCTTGAGCAAGTGCGGCCTCGCTCGGTTCGACGCGGTCGCCCAATGCGCCGTGAACCGTGATGCAGCACAGCCCGCGCGCGAAGAAGTCGAGCAACTTCTCCCGCTCCTGCGCCGCCTCTTCCCGAGTTGCGATCGGTTCGGGGGAAGTGTGCACCGTATGCCTCCTGTCGGAACGGTAACGAGAACGCCATCAAGACAGCGCGCGCCAACTCTTCGGGCAGGTGTGATCCTCCTCCACCAACAGCGAGAACTCATAATCGACTGACATGCCCATGGCGAACCATCAGGTCGTCATGCCCGCATAGGTGGTCGACTGGACGGCCGCCCACTGCGCGACCAGCCCGGCCGACAAAGGGGTTGGCCCGGGCCGCCGGGGCAGGGGTGGGTGGTGTCGAACAGGTTGATCCAGACCTTGACGGACGTGGCTGCGAAGCCGGTGTACTCCGCTTCCAGGGCCTTCTCCAGGCGCTGGTGGGCCGCGTACGCCTTCTCGTCCACGCTCTTCCAGCCCTCGCCCAGCCGGTGACCGGCTAGGTGAAGGAACCGGTCGGTCAGCAGCGACAGCTCCTCGGCCGTCGGCAGCGTCGAGTCCGCCTGACCGGACGCCCTCACGGGCGCGGCGGCAGCGCCACGGTGGCCGGTATCGGCGTCGTCGTTACGAGACGTGCTCACCGCCCGTCCCGCACCAGCGGCGCTTTCCCGTCACGAGGCCGCTACCCGGTGGCGTAGCCACTCCGCCCGGGGCGCCGAACAGGCCGGCTGGGACGCAACCGTCCAGACCAACCGCACGGACGACCTCGCCCACGCCCACATGACTGAGGGAACACCACGGGACAGGGCCGAAGTCATCGCACAGGTCCAGCGAGCCCTCACTGTTGTCACCCGCTACCACGACGAGCATCTGACCACCCACGCCGCTCGCGGACACCTGCGCACACTGGCTGCCTCTCTCGTCACCCTCGACAAGGCCCAGCGCGCCCTGCAACACGGCATCTGGGGCATCG
This sequence comes from Streptomyces sp. NPDC059816, assembly GCF_042732055.1. Lineage (NCBI taxonomy): Bacteria > Bacillati > Actinomycetota > Actinomycetes > Kitasatosporales > Streptomycetaceae > Streptomyces > Streptomyces sp. NPDC059816. The sequence goes on along the minus strand of NZ_JBHWIQ010000044.1, from coordinate 38,923 downwards.
CCGCCGCACGCCGAGCCCAGCACGACCACGCGAAGGGGCCCTGGAACGGCTACGACGAGCAACGGGCCACCGCTGACCTCACCCCCGTCCTCACCGACGGCGAAGCCCGCATCGCTCACCTGCGCCAGCGCCACCTCGACGCCACCCACGACGCCCTGACCGGCCTGATCCCCCAGCTCACCGACACCCCGCGGCACGGCCACCGGCACCACAACATGCGCAGCTACCTCGCCCCCCCTGGACCTGCTGCGCCAGGACCTCAACACCCTGGGCTCGCTGATCGATACGCAGCGCCATATCTGCACCGAACTCCGCACCCGCCTGAACACAGGCCCCCGGTTCGGCCAGAAACACGCCACCACCCACAAGCTGACCGTCGCCGAGGAACAACTGCAGAACCTACAGCGGCGCTACGCCAACACCCAGACTGAATTCGCCCTGTCCGTGACCCTCGCGCGGACCTTCGACCAGGTACGCACCCCCACACTCCCGGAAGTACCCGCCGCCGCACCGCCACGCCCCTCCCGCGGCACCGTCCCCACGACACAGAGAGGCCACGACCAGGCCACGGCCGCGGCACTCCTTCCAGGCCCTTCCGCTCACGGCAGGACCCCAGGCGCCTGACCGGACGGCCGGGGCCCCGCTGCTGGAAGCGGGGCTGGACATTGAGCATCCACACCTTCACCGCCTGTCTGTTGGGATGCACATGGACATCGAGGTGTCCGCCGAGCCGCTGGCCCTGTGCCGGGCGCCCATATGGCCGCAGGTACTGGGCCGCGAACCGGTATCGATGGTGAAACCGCCCTGCACGACGATCTCGGCCGCCCGGAAGCTGCCACCTGCCTTGGCGCGCAACGGGTGGCCGTTCGGGCTGTGTACACCACGCCGCCCCGTGCGTCCGGCTGTGGAATCTCGCGCGGGCCGACCGCTGCGCTGGGCCCGGGCGGTGCAGGAGAGGTTCAGGTCCTTGACCGGCGTACGCGCAGATGTTCCGCTGCTCCGTGATGCGGACGCTTCCATGACCGCAACTGCCCGCCATATCCCCCAGCCGTGCACCGGCCTTGGACACTCATCCGCTCCCGGCGCGTACTCACGCGCGGCGGCCTGGCCGCGGCGGGGTCTGCCCGGGCGCGGGGGGATGCGGCACGGCCGTCTGCGGTGGCGCGGGCGGGGGCCGGGTGGTTCGGGCGCGTGCGGTCCGGCCCAACAGGAGCCGTTCGGCCATGGCCTGGATCTGGGCGGCCCGGTCGGCGAAGGGCAGCGCGCCGCTGCGAGCCGCGGCCCGCAAGAAGCCCCCCTCGTCGTAGCGGGCCTGGTAGGAGGCACTGGCGTGCCGCGCCGAGACAGGGGCGATGGCGGCTGCGACAGCGGGGGCGAAGCCGGCCTGGTGGGTCAGGTGCTGCCGGTCGGCCTGGCGCCAGGCTAGTTCGGTGATGTCGACCGCCATGTCACCTGGGTGCGTGAACTTCACGCTCGTTGCCAGTGCGTGGGCCGTGGAGGGCAGGAGGGCCTGCAAGGGGGCCAGGGTGAACACCACGTGCGTGAGGGGCGGCCCGGCTGGCCGGCTGTCGTAGAGGGCTATGTGGTGGGCGTCGGCGAACGCGGACTGCCGGGTGGTGTTCCAGTACGCCTCGCGTGGCAGGTTGCCGTGTCCGAGGTGTTCCAGCAGTGCCGTGGCCCGCGCGCGGGAGTCCTGCGTGCGGTCGTGGACGTACTCATGCACTGCGGGAGGCAAGGCCAGCCGGGCTGCACCGTGCAAGGGCTGGGAGCCCAGGTCGACGTGCATCGGCGCAACCGGCCGGAAGGCGGCGGCGTGCAGGGCTGCTTCCGCTTCCAGACGTTCGCCGTAGCGGTAGATGGCGTCCCGGTGGCCGTCTAGGCCGTAGTGGTTGTTCTGGTGCGCGTTGTGGGCCATGTCCGAGGCGACGTTCACCGCGTCGAAGTAGCTGGCCCACTCGGCGGGCGGCCGGTTGTGGACATTGCGGTGCGGCGTCGGCTCCCGGTAGCCGTTCCACCACTGCGCACCGTCTTTGGTGCGCCAGCCGTGGTTGATCCAGGCCGTGGAATACGCCGCATACAGGGCGTCCATCAGCACCCCGGCCAGACCGCGCCGCTGGAAGTCGGGATGCACGCGCAGCATGGACACTTTCACCGCTTGCCCATCGGGGTGCAGGAAGAAGTCGAGCTGCCCTGCCACGCTCGAGCCGATCGACGCCACCAGATGGCGTCCCAGCCAGGGGACCATCCTTGGGTTGACCTTCTGCTCCGTCAACCACAGCGCCAGCCCCTCCTCAGGGAGACTCTCCGCATCTGCGGCCACGCTAGAGAGCGCCCGCCGAGGACACCACGGCCACCAGCCTGCTGCCCACCACCTCGCTGACGCCTTCCACCCCAGCGAGTGCGGCTGCGGCGTCCTCCTCCAGCCGCCGGGCCCCCTCGTCCTGTTCGAGGCCGGGCCGGCGCACCGTGTCGAAACGCAGGGTGCTTTGCACGACTGCCTCCGTCTGCCAGGCCCCCGTCGGCTCCCCAGCCTCGTAGGTGACCACCTTGGCTCTGCACGCCACGTTGCCGCGCACGTCGGGCGCCGAGCGGTGGTCGAAGATGACTTCCCCCGCTGCGGCGAGAGCGGTCATCAGTCGTGCGACCGCTTCCGGCGGCCCGCTCAGCTCTACGGCGCTGTAGGAGGGCTGTGACGTCTGCAACGACTCGCTCACGATTGGCTGCTTTCCTGGACTGCGGATGATTCCACAAGGAAGAACTCCCTTTCCTGCGAGAGAAGTTCCCCAACCCGGGCAGGGTGCGCTCCTACTCATTCCTGCGGCGCGCAGCAGGCGCTCGGCGTGCTCGCCCAGCACCTCCAGCCCGGGGAGGTGAGGTGTGGGAGCGGGACGAGGCGATGGGTAGGCGGAGACCGCGGTCGCCTGCGCCGACTTGCTGTCGGCCGTGTGGTTGGGAAGGGAGGGCCGCCGCGCCGCCGCCGGGGACACCGGAGCCGACGGGTACGCCGATCGTGCTGCACCGCCTCGTCGCAGCGGCCCCGGATGTCTGGACCGCCGACGTCCCCGTCGGCTCACTGCCCTGGACCGGGCGGAGCTCGACGCGTTCTACCTCGCCGCCGCAGGTGCTGACCTTGCCGCCGCTGTTCAGGTCAGGACGGCCCGGAGGCGGGCGAGGGTCTCAGCGTGGCGGACGTCGCGGGTGCGGTGCCATTTCAGGTTGGAGTACCACACCGGCCTTCCGGTGGCCGGATCAAGGAAGTCGACGGTGCATCCGGTTGAGGTGTGGTGGTGATCGCACTGGCAGGTGCACATCCTGTCGGTGACCTCCCACCCCAGTCCGCAGGGCTTCTGTGTCAGGAGCCGGATGAGGTCGGGGCAGGGCGGCCCGTCCGTCGTCTCCAGTCGTAGGCCCCTGCCGCTGGTCCAGACGTCGGTGCTGTTGACCGGCCCGGCCCCGGCGGTCGCCCGGATCCGGCGTAGGAGGGCGGACAGGGTGCCGAACGGCTCGATCGTCGGGGCGTCGTAGGCCGCCTTCTCGACGGGCGTCCAGCCCGGGTGCCGCAGCAGAGACCCGTAGAGGCTCTCGCGCTTCGCGGCGATCCGCTCCCACTTCCCTGGGCTGAACCCGCGCAGGAGGATCGCCGCACCCAGATCCGGCCGGTAAAGCTGCACCCCGCCGGGCACACGGGCACTGCGCAGCCCGGGCACACCGCCCACCCGGTCACGCGGGTCCTCACCAGCTTCCTTGACGTCACTGACCCGGGGATACAAGAGCTCGACCCAGTGCCCCAGGACCACCGGCTCGTCGACCAACTGCAGGGTGAGCACATCCTCCTCGGGCCGCACGCGCACGATGCCCAACGGATGACTGCTCAGACCACCCATCGAACAGACCCGCCGCAGGACCTCGGCCTCCAGCCGGGCCTGCGCTGTGTGCCGCACAGCCGGGATGGACAGCGCCAGGCCCGAGCCGGTCAACAACGGGTACAGAGCCTGGTGGTATTCACCGGTACTTTGCCGCCGGTCGGCGGTGAGATGGAGAGCAGCCGCAGGGTTCATGGGTCTTCTTCCGCGCGAAACCGGCCCCCGGGCGGTACGCGCTGTGAAGGAAACGGTTGGGTGCGGCAGATGATGTGGTGATGCTTCTGGCCGGTCCTCTGGCGACGGATACAGCGGGGGCGCCGTCCGTCGCGCGGCCGGGCGTTCACGGGGCCCGGACGTTATGGAAGCCGCCTGGCCGTGTTGTCGTCAACCCGGCGCGCGGGCGTGCCGGGACACCACCCCTGCTTACAGCCGGAACTGGAGGTCGAGGACGTCGGTGAGTTCGACTTCCAGGCCGTGTGCTCGTTTGCCGTTGTCGCGGAAGTACACCTCGCCGAGGGCTTCGGCGGTGAGCTGGAGCAGTTGGTCCTCGTCCGCTCCGGCGGCCTGGGCGTCGAGGAGGCGGGCGGCGTGGCGGGGCGGGAGGGCGAGGGTGAGGTGGCGGACGCGGGACTGGTCGGTGGACCCGGCGGCGGCGGTGTAGCCGAACCGGGCCTGCACGTCGATCATGATGCCGTCGGTCGTGGCCGCCTTCTGCAGGGCCCGTGCCCTGACCCGCGGCTGCCACCGCGTGCGGATCTCCCCCTCTAGTCGGGTGGCCAGCTGCGGGCGGGGATGCTTGATCTGGTCCTTCACATACCGCTCCACCGTGCGCCGGCTGATACCCAGCAGATCGGCTACCTGCTGGGTGCTGCCCTGGTGCTGGCGCACCAGGTAACGCATCCGTGCCCCCGCGGACTTGGGCACCGGGCGCGTGAACGCCCCCTGCACGGCCCGGCCGAGCTCTTCCTCAACGGTGACCATCTACCGCCACGCTCCCTATTCCCCGGTGTCCCGGGCGGTGACCTCACCGGTCTTGATGTACCGGGCGAGATTGGCGACCTTGCCTTGAGCGCCGAGTTGCTCCAGCACCCCGACACCCCACAGCACGTCCTGGGTGCCCTCGTGTTTGACCATGCCGGGAGAGACCCCGAGGCGGAACGAGCCGGGCACGGTCTTGCCGTCCTTGTCGTAGGGCAGGACGTTGAGGGGGCTGGGGCCGTCGGCGGTGTAGACGGCGCAGTCGGAGAGGACCGCGACGGGGTAGCGGCCGGTGGCGGCGGCGAGGGCGAGCATCTTGCGGTGCATGTTGACGCGGGCCCGGGAGATGACGGTGGCCCGGATGTCGGGGCGCCACGTCGGCCGGGCGAGCGCGGGCCACGCCTGCCCCGGCACCCACCCGCCGCCGCGGGCTTTCTCCTGCAGCTTGCCGATGCCGCCCTTGACGGTCATCTTCACCGCGTCCAGCACGATCCCCAGCTCAGGATCCCGCCCCTTGTATCCGTCCATCGCCCGCAAGAAGTCGCCCGGGGGCAGCTTCTCCGCCACGCCGAGGTCGGCCATGGTGGTGACGTAGGCGTCGCGCAGCCGCTTGTACCAGCTGTCCAGGTACCGCCCACTGCGGGGCCGTACCCACGCCTCGATGGGGGTGACGTCGTAGCCGAGCTCGACGGCGTACGCCACGGTCGGCGTCGCGTACCAGGCCGACCCCTCAGGACGCTCTCCGGTCGGGGTGAACGGGTTGGGCAGCAGACCGCCCTCAAGGTCGCACCACTGCTTGCCTACCTTCACCCGGCTCAGGTCGACGTGGGAGAGATCTACCAGCCACGAGCCCGGCACCGCCGGGTCGAAGACCGGGCCGGTGACGTGCTCGGGCGGTACGTCCAAGCCGACAACCGCCCCGTTGGCGGCCGCGCCGAAGGCCAGGTTCACGTCGATGCCGACCAGATGGGGCTGCATGCACTCCGCATCGGTGAGGTCCCGCGCCCAGTCGTACGCCTCCTCGAACAACCGCTCACCGGGCCCGCGGATGTGGAAGCGGGGCAGGTGGGCCAGGACGGGGTGCCCGTCGATCGCCTCGCACGGCGCGGGATCGACCGGCCGTGTGCCCAGGGAGCCAGGCCGGTGCTCGGAGCGCCGTTTACCGTCCTGGTCCGGCTCGCTCGCGCGGGTGGGCGGGTTGAGCGCGGTCATCAGCTCCAGCCCGCTCACCGCACTCGACCCGACCGGCGTCATCACCCGCTGCGCGTACACCCCCAGCACCCAGGCCAGCTCCACCGGGCCGAGCCTGGCGGCGTGAGACCAGGCGCGGTCGTCCAGGGCGTTCCAGGAGGGGATGCACAGCTGAACACACTGGCGGCGGCCACCGGTGATGGGGCGGTAGATCCGTGCCCACGGTCCCAGCCCGCGCCGGGTCAGCTTCCACCCCGCCCGCTCCAGCAGCTTGATGACCTTGTGGTCCTCGGGGAGCCGCCCGGCCGACCGTTCCGAGTCCGACAGGGTGGCGGGCAGGCCGTAGCGCTCGCACGCGACTGCGGTCAGGACCAGCAGCGGGTCGGCGTCCTTGCCTGACGCGTGCAGCTTCTGCGCCCCCACCCGCGCCTCGGCCAGGGCCCATTCCGCCAGGGCGGGAAGGGACTTGGCGGGCACGTCCAGGAGCAGACCGCCGGTGCCGTACCCGGTTACCTGCCGCTCGTCATCGGCGTCCAGGACGAGCAGCGGACCGTGCTCGTACGCGCCGGATCCTGCGGGCGCGGGGGAGTTGACGGCGGCGGCCCGGGGTGCGCCGGGGCGGCGTGAGTCGCGTGCCGGGCGCGGGGCGGCAGTCGGCGACGGCGGTGCGGTCGCAGGAGCCGGGACGGGGGCGGAGGCCGCCACAGGCGCGGAAGGTGCTGCCTCGGCCGGGGCGGCGGGCAGTGTGCCGCCCTCGGTGGCCGTGGGGGAGGGGTAGAGGCGGGCGAGCTGCTTCAACAAGTGCGCGTAGGGCTCCCGCTGGGGCGGGCGGGGTTCGGTCCTGCCCGACTCCCACGCGCCGACGGTCGCCCGCCGCACGTTGAGGGTGGCGGCCACTTCTTCGAGGGTGAGCCCGTGGGCCTGCCGCAGGCGCTTGCGCTCGGCGGCCGGGGGCAGTGGCGACCGGGACGCGACGAGCGCGTCAATGGCATCGAACAGCTCGGACATGGTGAACCTCCGCCACCACTGTACCCTTGAACCGAACATCAACCGTACAATGTGCGTTTGAATAGCGCATATTGACCGTACTCGGGGGAGCGGTGGTGGTAGCGTTAACCGGCCAGGGCTCTTGAGAAAGACCTGCCGTGACGCTCAGCGGGGCGGCGGCCGCCCGCCGCCCGCGCCACCCTCAGGAGTGCTGTATGACCGTGGTTGCCGCTAACGCCCCCGGCCATTTCGGCAAGCGGGCACTGTTCCCTGACCAGGTGGAAGCGGTGACCCGGGTGGCACGGCATCTCCGCCGCCCCGGGACGCGGGGGCTGTACGTTGCGGCGACGGGAACCGGTAAGACCCTGGTCTCGATCCGCGTGGCCGACGAACTGCGCGCCCGCTTCGTTCTGTTCGTCGTGCCCACCCTAGACCTGGCCGCCCAGACCGCACTGGCGTGGCGGCGCGACGGCCACCACGAGCACATGGTGATCGTCTCCTCCATGGACGCCGCCGGCCGCGACGCCCTGGTGGCAGCCCGCGTCATGTCCAGCAGCGACCCCGTCACCCTGGCCGCCCTGATGTCGGTGGTCGGGGAGGGAGCAGACCAGATCCCGGCTCTAACACTGATCTGCACCTACGACTCACTCGACAAGATCCAGGAGACCCGCAACACCGCATATGCGGTGCCGCCGTTCGACCTGGCGATCATGGACGAGGCGCACCGCATCGCCGGACGCCCCGACAAGAAGTGGGCCGCCGTCCACGACAACCAGCGCATCCGTGCGGACCGCCGCCTCTACATGACCGCCACCCCCCGCATCTTCGCCGCCCCCGACCTAGCCGAGTCCGCCGACACCACCCGCCCCCGCCGCACCCCCGTCGCCCCCGGCCCGGCAGCCGACCTGTTCGCCAACTCCATGAACAACGAACAGGTCTACGGGAAAAAGATCCTCGAGTATCCGCTGGCGAAGGCGATCGAGGACGGCCGAGCACCGGACTACCGCATCGTGGTGCCCACCCTCACCGACGACGACCTGCGCCGCCGCATCAACCTCCCTGCACCCGACCCCGACGGTGAGGGCGAGGGACCGGATCAGGCCCTGCGTACCACTGCCCTGCACCTGGCCGTGCTGCGCGCCATGGCTGACCACGGCCTGAACAAGGTGCTGGTCTACTTCAACCTGACCTCCGATGCCCGCCTCTTCGCCCGCGAACTGCCCCACACCCTGCGCCGGCTCGCCCGCACGGACCCCCACCTCGTCCCCGCCACCGCGCCGGAGACGCTGTTCGTCCACGGCGAGGACACCCCCCAGCAGCGCGAGGAGACCTTCACCCGCTTCGCCCAAGCTCCCACCGCAATCCTGACCAACGCGCGCCTGGTCACCGAGGGCGTCGACATCCCCAGCGTCGACGCTGTCGTCTTCGCCGACCCCACCCGCAGCGTCATCCGCTGCGTCCAAGCCCTAGGCCGCGCCCTGCGCCTGGACGTCTCCGGGAAGACCGCCTCCCTCATCGTCCCCGTCTGCCTGCCCCCCGACGCCAGCCCCGAAGACATCCTCGGCACCGCCTACGAACCGGTGTGGGCGATCGCCTCCGCGCTGGCCAGCCACGACCACCGCATCCTGGAACGCCTCCCCGACAAGGCCAACCGCCTGCCCAAGGAGACCAGCGATGTCATCGAACGCCGCTGGCACTTCGACTTCACCGTCCACCCCGAACGCATCGCCCAGGCCATGGACCTCGTCTCCTTCGACCCCCGAGACCCGACCACCTCGCGCTCCCGCCGTCTCGGGCTCGCCGCCGCCCAGGCCTACCACGACCAGCACGGCCACCTCGACGTCCCCACCGACTACACCGACCCCACCGGCCACACCCTGGGCACCTTCATCACCACCATGCGTGAGGCCCGCAAAGCCGGTCGCCTCGAAGCGAACTGGGTCGCCGAGCTCGACGCCCTGGACATGATCTGGGACAAGCATGAAGCCGCCTGGCGCTCTCACCTCACCGCGGCCGCCGACCACCACCGCACCCACGGCCATCTCGCCGTCCCCGCCACCACCCCGCTCGGAGCCTGGCTCGCCGAACAACGACACCTCGCTACCACCGACCAACTCGTCCTCATCCGCGCCGACGCTCTGACCGCGATCGACCCCAACTGGCGTCTGCCTTATGGTGCGGACTGGCAGCGCAAATACCACCTCCTGCGCACCCACCTACAGGCGGGCAACGACCCCACAGCCCTTACCGGAGACACCCGCATCGCCGGCGTGAACATCACCTCCTGGCTCAACCGCCAGCTCACCCGCTTCACCACCCTGCAACCCGGCCAGCGCGACCTGCTCACCGCACTCGACCTCACCCCCGCCACCAGCCCTCTGGTACCCGCCCGACGCACCCGTCGTACCTTCGCCCAGACCGTGCAGCTCCTGGAACTCTTCCTCCACCGCCACGGCCGCGCCCCCACCGCCCGCGAAACCCTCCGCGTCGACGGCGACACCGTCCAGATCGGCCCGTGGTTCGCCAAGACCCGTACCAAGTACCGCGAGGGTCAGCTCCCCACCGACCATGCAGCCCTCGTCGCCGCCCTCTTCGATGGAGACTGGTGTGCTCCGAACCCCACCCCGGCCGACCTGACGTAATACCCCGGCACCCGCCCCCGCGCTCGGCCCCCGATTTCCGGAGGCCACCAGCACATATGACCCCCTGTCACCTGGTGCGATGCTCCTGGGAACATGAGGCAACCCCACCGCCTCGATCCGGGAGCCCCTGTGACCCGCCACCGCACCCTCCTCCCGCTGGCCGCCGTCCTGCTCGCGCTGTCGCTCGCTGCCTGCGACCCACAGTCCGCGGATGACAATGCCAACCAGCCCCGTCCGGCACCCACGACGTCTGCCGCCCCGTCGAGAGCCGCAGGCGGGCCCCCGGAAGGCGCCCTCAGCCTCACCGACGCCATCGCGAAGATCCCGAAGGCTCACGAGAAACGCGACGGGTACGAACGCGACAGCTTCAAGCACTGGATCGACGAAGACCAAGACGGGTGCCCCACCCGCGCCGAAGTCCTCATCGAAGAAGCCACCACGAAACCCGAACAGGGCGAGCGCTGCACCCTGACCGGCGGAGCGTGGACCTCCTCCTATGACAACGTCGAGGTCACCGACGCCAAGCGCTTGGACATCGACCACATGGTCCCCCTCGCCGAAGCATGGGACAGCGGCGCCCACGCCTGGAGCGACGAACGCCGCCAGGCCTACGCCAACGACCTCACCGCCCCCCACTCCCTGATCGCGGTCACCGCCAAGACCAACCGCTCCAAGGGCGACAAGGACCCCGCCGACTGGCTCCCCCCGGCCATCGACGCCCACTGCGCCTACGCCGCCGACTGGACCGCGACCAAGCTCCGCTGGCACCTCAACGCGGACAACACCGAACATGCTGCCCTGCTCGACCTCGCCGGCCAGTGCCCCGACACAGCCGTCGAGTACGAACCCGCCCCCTAACACCTCGCGTTCCGGGACCCTGCCCGGCTACACCACTTCATGGGACATGATCTTCTACGGTTGCTGGGCATGAGCACGCAGGCCTTCCATGGCGCCTCTCTTCCACGCGATTGAGCAGGCCTGTGGTGAGCACGCCTACCAGCAGCTGCCCGCACCCGCACTGGCCAGCAGCCTGGCTACCCACGACGCCCCGCTGGGCCTGTACTCCGCCGCGCACCTGATCCAGAACAGCCTGTCTCCGACCGGTGAGCTGTCCCAAGGACCACCTGCCCCGCCGCTCGAACCGTTCGCGCCTCACCGCCCAGATCTGTGCCCCGGGCAATGGGGTCTCGCGGGCGGCGAAGTGCGCTACGTTCGTGCCACATGGAAGCAACATCCCCACTACGTGAAGCCGTTCTTTCCTGGCTTGAGCAGGCACGCGATCTTTCCTCCATACCCCAGGCCATCACTGATGTAGCACTGTCGGCGCGGCCGGAGTTCGAAGCCGTGATCAATGCGGTGGTGAGTGCCGCGCCGAAATCCGAGCACCGCGACCTGTACGGCAAGGTCGACGGTGACTGGCTGCCCCGATGGTCCACGCTCCTGGGAGGATCGAGACTGGGCGATGCGACCCGTCTGGTGGCCCAGGGCGCGACGGTGCCGGTAGAAGAGATCGCGGACAGTTTCGTCGCCTTCTGCACGGCCCCCGCGCCGGCAGCGGAGGACTGGCTGCTTCTCACCGGCGAACTCCCCGTGGGAACACGGATCCCGCTGGGCCGCTACACCCTGCAGGCCTTCGCCGCCGACGAACTGAGGCAGCTGGGCCCCATGCCGGCCCTCCAGGGCCTCCATCCGGGCGGGCTCGACCTCGATCTCCTGGCCGGTGCACCGTTCGTCCACGCCCCGAACCTCGAGCGCGCGCCGGACCGCGGAGGCACGGGCTGGTTCGACTTCGCCGGTCCACGTCCGGAATCCCTGCACTGGAGGGCGTTGCTGCCGCTGATCTTGTGGAGTGAGGAGCTGTTGCACGTCGACGCGGTGTTCGGCGTCGAGCGTGGCCGCTACTTCGACCTGAACCGGAACCAGGTGCCTACCACCATCCAGATTTCCGGGGGCCGTCACGGCATCCCAGAAGAAGTCGAAGTCCGCGAGATAGACAGCTTCTACGCGACTTCAGCTGCTCTCCTGCGGCTGCAGGTCTTCTGCTCGGCGGTGACAGCGAAGATCGATGCCGTCATGGACGGCATCACCAGCGGCAGGAGTCTCCCTAGAAAACGTGCCCGCCGCTTGGAGCGAGCTGCCCGTCACCTGCTGCAGGCCTACCAGCGCACCTACAGGGATGACGGCGTGTGGGAGGAAGAAACCGACGAGCGGCTTCTGGACTACGTCATCGCGCTGGAAGCCCTGATGGTCAGCCCCGGCGACAAGTCCGAGGGCATCAGCGAGAGGATCCGCACCCGGACAGCCGCTCTCTTCCCCGGCTCAATGCGCGAGGGCGTCGAGAGCAGAGTGCAGAAGGCGTACAGCGCGCGATCTAAGTACGTACACGGAGACCTGCTCGCCGGCCAGAAGGAGGCCGAACTGCGTGGACTTAGGTTGCTCGTCCGGCAGGTCGTTCTGCGCTGGCTCATCCTTACCCCCTATGACACTCAAGACCTCGCGCCGCGTCTTGACGCCGCAGCCCACTGCACCAGCTGCTCACGCGTCATCAACGAACCCCTACGCGCCTTCTTTCTGGCATCACCGCCTCAAGAGGACGTCCGAGCCTGAGACAGCACTGCCTCCGCTGCCGCGGCTGGCGTCGCCGCATGCTGCAGCCTGGGTTTCCGGTTCGGCAACTTCTTGGCCAGTGCAACTCAGGTGCGAGTTGCACTGACGGGGGCATCAGGAGGTGACGTGTGCGCTGTCGAGCCGTCGGTGCACCATCGAGAGTGTGGTGAGCAGTTCCAGCAGTTCCTCGTCGGTGACCGTGTGGTGAAGGCGCGGCTCGTGTGCGGCCGGGTTGCGGTACAGGCTGAACAGGTACTTGACCTGGTTCGCCAGCCCTTTCTGCTCATCCAGCCTGGGCCCCGTGACGTTTGCGTTGATGGCCACACGGGCCGTTCCGTGGCCGGCATGAGCACCGTGGTCGACCAGCCGCGCCCCGGCCAGGCCGTGGCCGGCGAGCTGCCGCAGCTGGTCGGCCATCGACTTGACCGCCTCGAGGCCGGAGTGGAAAGGGCTCTTGGCCAGGATCTCCACCAGGGTGCAGTAGCGCAGCGCCTCCGGGTGGGTAGAGCGGTGGCGCAGCTCGGCCCGCAGGGAACTGGCATGGCGTGTGATCTCGTTCAACGTGGCGGCCGCTGGCCCCCTGGCCACCTGCTCCTGGTTGTTCACCCGCAGCCCGACATGGACGAGGACCTCGTTGAGGTCGTCCTGCCGGCGTGAGAACGTGTGCGGCTGCTGGACGTAGCGCACTGGGGCCATCGCTTCTTTGATGAACGCGATCACGCAGTTCGACGCCCCCTGGCGCGCCTGCTGCGCCAGCAGCACCCCGGTCAGCCGGTCCCGCTTGTTGCCGCTGTCGGCGTCCGGCACCTTCACGACGGCCAGCAACTGCCCGATCTCCCGTTCCGTCAAGCCGTGAGCGGTGTCGCCGAGCACACCTGCCACCGCCGTGACGACCGTTGCCGGCCACGGCTCGTGACGTGTTGCCATATGCCGTCCTTTTCCCCTCGTCCCATGGCCAATCGGCCAGGGTGACACGGGTGTGAAGGGCAGATCCCCGCTTTCTCTGTTCATGGCGGCGGTGTGTGCGGCGCAGCGGCTGCCGGCCGGAGTGCTGCCCTGATGTGGCTATCACGCCAACTCGCCGCTGTGGAAACTGTCTCGAAATGGCTGTACCGATCCGCTTCCTAGTCGTGTAGTAATGGACGTCAACAGTGTTGTGGTCATCTACAGCAGTAAAATCGAGAAGGGGAACACGTTGGTCTACGACATTCGTCCGCTCGCCAACGGCCTGCGCACGGACCACCCGGTGCCCGGTCTGCCGTTCGTCGACGACTCACATCTACCACTCGACGCCGGTCCCGACGCCATCGAGGCCGTCGGCCGAAACAAGGGCGAAGGCATGTGGGGCCGTTGCGACTCCTCCCGCGAGGGAGGATGGCTGGCCTTCACCACCGACCCGATCGCCCACCACCTGGGCTGGGCCGTGCGCTACCACCCCGACCACGGGCGCACCGTGCTCCTGCTGCCCGGCAAGGACACCGCCAGCCTGCACACCTACTGGACAGGCGCACCGCTGCTGTTCCGGGCCGGCGGCTACTGGTGGGACGGCGAAGCCTGGTACCGGCCCGGCCAGATCTGGGACCCCGTCACCGAGGACTACGCCCGCCACAGGGCCCGCGCCACGGCCACCGTCCACGCCAACGACATGCTCGACGGCCACGCCCACCCTGACCGCGCACACGTGCACAAGATCGCCACCTTCGACCCCGCCACCGCGGCGCCGAACGACTGGCTCGACGACCTGACCCGGTGGGCGCAGCACCACCAGAAGCAGAACGACCCCCTGCCGCTCGACCGGTGCGTCGTCGACCTGGCCAGTCCCGAACTTGCCGGGGACCGGCTGCTCGGCGTGCCCGAGATGGCAGCGCTCGGCGGTATCACGGCCTCCACGTTGCGGGGTTACATCTCCCGCGGCGAGAACGACGTCCCCCTGCCACAGGCCACCGTCGGCGGCCGCGCCCAATGGTCCCGCCCGGTCGCCGAAGACTGGGCCGAAGCCCGGCGCCGCTCCTCCGAGGGACTGAAGAATGCCATGTCGGCTGGTGACCGGCACCGTCTCGCCCCGGGAGCGGCTCAGATTCGCGACCGTTTCAGCGAGACCTTCTTCCGCTTCCTGTGGAAGCGGCCCGACATCCGCAAACGCTGGGCCCTGCGCCACCGCAACGAGCCGAGCGTGCGGGAGGTAGCCGACCAACTGGCCTTCGAAGTCGCCGACAGTCTCCGGCAGATCATCCCGACCGACGCCCTCGGACCGACCCTCCGCCATGCCATCCTGGAGGACTTCACCACCTCACTCCGCATCGCCGAACGCCGGGGTCGTGAACTCACAGACTTCGACCTCATCCTGTCGCTGCCCCTGGCGAAGATGCTCAGCTGGTTCATCCAGCACTTCCCCACCTCGGCCCAGTGGTACCTCGGCGAGATCATGAGCGAGGCGGACAAGCAACTCGGCATCCCCGCCCAGGTGACGGGCGAAGCAATGCGGCGATCCGCGACCACGAACGGAGAACTCGACGCGCAGGCCGCGAAGGAGTTCTTCTCCCGTCTCGTGCCGAGGGAACCGGAGAGCTGAGACCACCAGCGGACCCGGAGGGGGCGGGAGCCGTCGACAGGGGCTTCCGCCCCGAGCGGCTTGAGGGCGCTGGTACGCGAGCTGACCGACCGGCCCTGTGAGTCAGGCTGGTTCAGTACGGTCGATCACGGCGCGCAGCTTCTCACGCAGGTCGAAATGCTCCTTGGCGGACGGCTGGGCCGCTGCCTCGGCCTCCCCGGCGGCGAGCTCCTCTTCGTCCGACCACTGGAATTCGGGCGCGGGGAGTTGAGGTAGCCGAGGCCGAGGAGTTCGTAGTCGTCTGGCGTCTTCAGCTGTCCGGTCTTCCGTTTGATCCTCTCGTCCTGCTCCAGACGAGGGAGTACGCGTTCGGCCGCTTCGCACGCGGTGAGCGCGCCCGTGTGGCATGACGGCGTCTGTCCAGCGCGCCGGAACGCGGTCTGTCCTCGCGAACGGAGGCGGGTCACACGTTCGGTGGTGGCCACTCTCTGGGCTCTTGGAGCAGCCCTGCCTGGTGGAAGTGGAGCGCGTCGGACGGGCTTCTGGGTCGTTGACCAGGGAGATGCATCAGGAGTGGAGGCCGGTCACGGTAGGTACCCGGCTTCCCGAGGCGAAATGGACTGGCTTGTGCCTGTGACCACGTTGTACTCGAGTTTGACCGCCGAGGATCTCACCCTTGGCGACGTCGACGCGCTGATCGGCTACCTTGCCGCCCACCTTCAGAATGCCAGTGAGGACGTCCCGTTCAGGAGCGACGCGTCTCGCGTGTTGAGCACGCTGAAGCGCATGGTGGAAACCCAAGGGGACGACACTCGGGCCGTGTTCGCCGCTGCCCCGGTCACCGAGGACCTTCTCGACGCCCGGTTGCGGCAGTGGAACAACTTGGCCCGCCTGACCTACGCATGGCACATGGAGGACGACTTCAGCGACCGCTGGAACCTCATCGAGTACCGTGACGCAGCCGCGGCCGCTGAGGAGGCGGCACGACGGCTAAGCCGACTGTGAAGCCACACGCCCGAGGCTGCGCGTTCCTCTCGTCGTCGACGGCGAGCATCAGGCCCGGTGGAATCTAGGCGAAGCCGATCCCGGCCCAGCCCGCACTTCACCGGGCTGAGGTCCCGGGCCAGGCTCCAGGTGCCTCGTCAGCGGCCCATGAGCATGCGGTGGCTTGATGCTCCGGCCACAGGCGGGCCGGAGCGTGGTCTAAGGGTGGGGGTGTCCGCGGCGGATGTCGTCGAGGAGGTTGTCGAGAAGAGCTTCTTCGTAGGCGGGGCGGCCCTGTGCGCGCATGACGGTGTGCAGTGCGGGGTCCCATTCCGTCTCGGGGAGGCGCTTGGTGTCCAAGGCAGTGGGCTGGAACGGGGTGGGATGCAGGCTCCGGACGTAGTCTTCAGCGTTCATGCGCCATGGACGCGCACGGGGGACGGCGCGTAGGGCGGCGCGCATGTGCTGGATTCCGGAGGCGTCGAAATCGGCACGTACGGCGATGCGCCAGCCGCTGTCCGCGAGGCGGGCCAGCGTGTCGAGTTCCGTGGCCGAGGGGGTGCCCACGGTGCACAACAGCCGAACGGGGACGGCCGGGGGGAGTTCGAGGGCTGCTGTGGTGACCGAGGGGTTCTCGGTCACGAACACCCAGGAGCCTTCATGCGACCGTTCTTGAGTTAGCTCAGGAGCGTTGACGGGGCTGTTCACGAGCGCCGCTGACCAGCGTCGAAGCCGGGGTTTGAAGATCTTTTCCCGCTCGTGGAGTGATCGTTCCCCACCCTGGCCGCAGCTGTGGATGATGATGCAGTGACGGACATCAGGGACGACCATGTGAAGGTCCATTTCCGGCTGGAGGTGGACGAGGCCGGCTGGCCGCCGGCGAGTGTGGAGAGCCTGTGGGCGGTGGATCTCGGCGGCGGGACCGTGCGTGTGGACAACACGCCCTGGTTCGTGCGGGGGGTTGCCAGTGGCGACATCATCCGGGTCGAGGTCGACGAGGACGGGGTGCGCTGGGCTGGTGAGACGGTGCGGGCGTCGGAGAACTGCGCCATCCGTCTGATCGTCCTGAGGGACGGTGGCTCGGCCGTCGCCCGGGGGACCGTGCTGGAGACGTTCCATCGACTGGGCACGACCGGCGAGGGGATCGAGCAGTTTCGGATGGTCGCTCTCGACGTTCCCCCGGCTGCGGACCTGCCTCGGATACGGAAGCTCTTGGAGCACGGAGAGGCCAAGGGGTGGTGGCACTGGGAGGAAGGGTGTGTCACTGCTGCCTGGAAGTCCACTGCCTCGGGATGAACGTTCCCAGTGGTTACTCGCGCCGCTGAGGCGGTGTTGGATTCTCACGGACTTTGGCGTCGAGCTGTTCGTTGCAGTTCCACAGGACGGACATGGCGGCGCCGACGGCCTCGAACTGGATGTCCGGGTCGCTGCTGTGGGGCATGAGGGCGGGAGAGGAGACTGGCATCAACCACCAGACAAGGTTGGTGGTTTGGCTGCCTGGCGTGGCTGGCATTCCCTACGATGTCTGGCATTGCGCGGTCGGTTCGAGGAGGGGCTGTTGGTGTCCGGTGAGACGGCTGCGGTTGAGGGGTTGCGCACAGCCGTGGGCTTCTACTCTGACAAGGCCGCACGTCTGCGTCAGCAGCGGGCCGAGCTGGAGAAGGAACTGGCCGCGGTTGAGTCTGAGTTAGCCAAGGCTGTGGCCAGTCGGGACCACTTGGCGTCCGCGCTGGACGAGATCACGGTCGACACACAGACCGCTGATCCTCGTGCCGACCAGCCTGAGGCTGAGGGCGTGAGCGCGGCGCGGTCGGCCGAGGATGAGCGCTCTGAGACGGGGGCTGCCCCTGATCAGGAGCGAGCCGCGGCTGCGCCGCGGAATCGTCAGTTGGGGCGGCAGGTGTTGCAGGTGCTGGCGACTGCGGGGCGCCCACTGCGGGCGAAGGAGATCACGGAGGCTATCGGGAGGCCCATCTCCGGCAAGGTGGGTGCGGCTGCGATCGAGACGACCCGAAAAACGTGCAAGCGGCATGTCAGGCACGGCCGGGCCGTTGAACCCGAACCGGGGGTTTTCAAGATCGCTGCCGCTCGCAGTGGCAACGCGAAGGGGGCGGCCTAGCGACTCCCCTTTCATGGATGTCCCCTCCTCCCGTTACGGGGAGAAGGGGACGTGTTCCGTTGAGCTTGGACCCTCTTCGGAACCTGTGACGCGGACCCCTTGGTAGTGGCTCACGCACTTCCCCCGAGGCTAGAGGAATTCAGCTCGCCTCGGGGGTGCGTGACCTATTTCATCGTTCCCGGACGTCCTGAGCCGGGAACGGAGAGGCCGATTTCAATACAGTTGACACCTTTTACTCCGGGGTGGGTAGAGCGGGACGGCGAGGAAGTCCTCCAAGCGGGCGACGGTGGCGATGTCGGGCCAACAGCGCCCCGCGATCAGATCAGCAATGGCCTGCCGGTTGACTCCCGATCCGTCTGCGACTCGCCGCAGACTCTTGGCCTGGCTCTTCAGGGCCTCGGTGAGGGTCCGGGCGATGGCCTGGATGACATCGGCGGCCGGGTCGTCGATGACGGCATGGGGCCAGGATTCCGGATCACGGGCAAGCTCGCGCGGCGGTCTGCTGCGGGCCAAACCTCCGACCATGTCGATGCACTCCTTTCCGTGAAGATCGGCTTCGATCCCTTCACTGGCTGCTTGTCCAGCCGGTGGGATTGGTCTGTGACGCTCAGTCCCGAGGTTTCCCGCAAGATCCGCGAGTACCGTCCCCGGCTGCCACAGCAGCAGTGGGCCACGGTCGCCGACTTGGTCCGGTCGACCGTGACAGCGGCGGCACCTGCCACCTGCTACGAGGCCAATCACCTGCTGCATGTCGTCGGCCGGCTCGCTGTCTGGGCCGACCAGTCGGGGCTCCCGCACGATCCCGGCACCTGGCTGCGGACGGAGACGATCGACGCGTTCGTACTGTCCGGCTGCACCACGGTGGAGAACTCGACGGTGCTGACCTACCGGACATGGCTGCGGCGGGTGCGGGAGGCGCTGGTGTGGGTACAGCGCGGGGAGGCTCCCCCCGTTCGGCTGTCCTCGCCCCGCGCACCCCAACCGCCTTACGAACACGGGGAGGTGGCCCGTCTGCGGGACTGGGCCGGGCACCTGCCCGGCCGGGCACGGCTGGACGGGCTGGCGCTCATGGTGCTCGGCGCCGGGTGCGGTCTTGCGCCCGGCGAGGTCGTACGCATCCGCGGCCATCACGTCCGCGTCACGTCCACCGGGGTCGCGGTGCTCGACCGGACCCTGCTCGGACGGCTGGTGGCCTGCCACACCGAATGGGAATCCGTGCTCGCCGACCTCGCCGAGGCAGCAGGGTCCGGGTTCCTCTACCGGCCGAGCCGCAAGGTCGCCGCGGCCAAGAACCTTGTCTCCTCGTGGCCCGTTCGGCATCGGCCCCACGCCGGACTGCCGCCGCTGTCGGCCCGCAGGCTGCGGTCGACATGGATCGTCGGACGGCTGGCCGAGGGCATCAGCCCGGTGATCGTCGCGTCCGCGGCCGGGATGGCCTCTCCCGCCGGGCTGGCGCCTTATCACCAATGGGTTCCGCCGTTGCCCGAGAAGGAGGTCGTCCGGCTTCTGCGGGGACGCCGCCGGTGAGGGCGCGGCCCGAAAGCGACCAGCTGGCGGCGCGGGCGCTGCGGCCCCGCGTCCGCCCCGGACGGCTGACCGAGATCCCCGATTCGAAGGTCGGCCAGCTGCTGGCCGTGCTGGACCGGTCCGGCCTGCCCGGCCAGTTGGAGGACATCCTGGCCGGGCGGCCCGGGCCATCCGGAATCCGGCCTCGGACAGTGCTGGCCGGTCTGATGCTCGCCGTCTACTACACCGGCCGGGCGACGATCGCCGACGCCTGGCGGGTCCTGCACTTCGGTCTGCGTCCCACGGCCCGCGCCTGGTTGGGCATCCCCGAACAGGCACCGGCAACGGCCCGCGAAGGCATCGCGGCCAGCCGCCGCCTCTACCAGGGGCTGGACCGGATCACCAGCGCCCTCGACCCGGCACGCTGCGACCGGCGCCGCCGCCTGCCCCAGGCGGACGCCAACGCCCACGCCGCAGCCTGGAAGGACAAGGCCGGCCGCACGGCCGCGGACCGGCTCCAGCGTCTGGCGAACGACCTCGTCCTGACCACCGTGCAACTGGCACAGGAGCGCGGCCACCTGCGGGCCTGGCGCGGTGACGTCGGCGTCGACGCCACGGCTATCCCCGTGATGGCCAAACCGGACAGTGAGCACTCCGATTCCGCCTCGGTCGAGATCACCGCAGGCTGGCACTTCAGCGGCGGATCCGACAAAGGCATCTTCGGCTACAGCGCCACACTCCTGGTCGCCGCCCACACCCGACCTCCCGGGCCAGCGGGCAAGACTCAAGGGCTGGTGGAGTACCCGCAACTGTGTCTTGGGCTGGTACTCGACACCCCCACCGTCCGCACCGGACCCAACGCGATCACCCTGCTGCGGCACCTCACCGAGCTCGGGCTGCCGACCGGCACCTGCGCGGCCGACCGCGCCTACACCGGATGCGCACCCGCCAACTTCCAGATCCCCGCCCGCCGGCTCGGCTACCGCCTCGCCCTGGACTACAAGGCCGAGGACCGCGGAGTCCAGGGAAGCTGGCAGGGAGCCGTACTCGTCGACGGATCCCTCGCCTGCCCCCACATCCCCGCCGCCCTCGCCAACGCGACCCACCGCGCAAACGACAAAGCCGTACGCCTGCGCAGCGACGAACTCAACCAAGCCATCGCGCAACGTGAGCCGTACTTCCTCAAGCTCAAACAGAACGCCGACGCCCGCGGCACGATCCGCCTCCAATGCCCGGCGGCTGGCCCCTCCCCGTCGGTGAACTGCCCACGGCGGGACCGCCTCCGCCCCCACAGCCCGCGCACCCCGGGGCCGCCCCAGGCCGTGATCAAACTGGGCGACACACGTACCCGTGCCAGCCACCCCGCCGCCCGGCCCACCATCCAGCTGCCCGAGAACGAATGGCTCGCCCCCAAGACGAAGGAGGAGCTTCCCTCCGTTTGCGGCGCATCGGCCATCAGCGTCCCCGCCGACGCCGGCGGCGACCTGAAGACCGCCAAGTTCCGTCAGGACAGCCGCTACCTGAGCTCCGTATGGGACCGCACCTACAAACCGATCCGCTCTCACAACGAGGGCATCAACGGGCGCCTGAAAAGCGCCGAGATGGACATCGGCAGCCCGAAACACCGGCGAGCCCCCGGACAGGTCGCCCAGACACTCCTGATCGCCATCATGATCAGCATCGGGAACCTGGACATCTTGGAAAGCTGGCTGTTCAGAAGCACCGGTGAGCACCTCACCGACATCGACGACGAGCCCGGCTACGGCCCGCTCTCGCCAGCATGCGAATCCCAGCCCAGGCACAACGCCGGACGGCACCCACCACCAACCCACTGACCACCACGCTGGACAACCACACAGCGCCACCACCAGCCCCGGCCCCCCGGGGCCCTCAGCCATGCCCGCACAGCAACAAGCCCCGGACCGAACCGCCCCCACGCCCAACATGTCGCCAGCCACCACCCCGAACAGCCATCGAACGAGCCCCGGAAACGACGAAACCCCGCCCGATCTCAACGATCGGACGGGATCTCGTTACCGCTCCAGAGCTAACTCAAGAACGGCCTGACCCGGACCGGCAGGGATTCCAGTACGGCGACCGTGAGCCAGAACCACACCCCCTGCGCACTGTCCCCCTCCGGCGGCCGGACCGAGCGCGGGGGAGCGGGGTTGTACACCCGCACCAGATCGGGCTCCACCACCAGCGCGCATCCCACTGCCGCGAGCAGCTCACGCAGCGCGCCCCGATGCCGGTACACCGCCTCGATGGCCGCATCGTCCCGCCCGCCCACCAGCCACGCCCGTGTCTTCAGCAACCGGGCCAACTGCCAGACCACTTCCTCCTCGTCCTCCCCCTGCCCCCAGCCTCCGACCGCGCTCACCGGGCCACCTCCACCAGCACCGCTGCCTGCAACCGGCCGCCGCCCGCATCGCCGGCCGCACCATCCCCCGGCGGCCCGGCGGCCCGAGGGTGGAAGGCCACCTGTCTTCCCGGCACCAGCACCGACCACGCCACTCCGTCGACGCGCCCCACCACCCCCCCCGCACGGTCGTCAGCGTGCAGTTGACCCCCTCCCAGTGCCCCACCCGCGCCCCGCCCGCCTCCACGCCCCGGGCCGCCGCCATCACCGCCCTCAGTGCCAGCCGGCACGCACGGTCCGTCAGCGGAAACACCCCGGCCAGGACCTCGGCGGCCGCCGCCCGCTTCTTCGCTTCGACGCGCTCCCGCTCGCGCGCCACCTCCCTGGCCGCCTCCTCGCGCTCCCGCCGCGGCGCCACCTGCCCCCGGGGACTGCTCTGACCACTCGCCCGCAGCATCGCCAGAGCGGGAACCCGGGGCCCCTTATGCCAGGAGACGACCGCGCCCCCCTCGCCCTCCGCACAGGTATGCAGCTTCGCCCACGGCCGGTCGGCCACTGACGCCCGGAACACCGCCTCACCCCGCTGCCCGTCGCGGCACGCCGCCGCCAAGGACAGCGCCTTGGCCCGCAGCGTCCCCGGCCCCGCCACACTCTGCTGCCGCCGCAGATTGGCGTGCATCATCGGAATCGCCCGCACTAGCTGCTGCCCGAACCGCCACGCCCTGCCCGACGCCGGCGCGAACCAGCTCAGCAACTGCTCCCAGTCCCCGCGCTGCGCCCCGCGCGACGGAGCGAGCACCCCGCGCGCGACCAATGCCCCGGCCCGCGACTGCGCCCCGCACCCCGCCGCCAGCGCGGCGAACCGGGGACGCAGCCCCATCAGCAGCCCGTGCACGGCCACCACCTCCCGGTCGAGGTGAACCACCACATGGGTCGCGTACTCCACGATCAGCTGCTTCAGCTCACCCGTGCCCTCTGCACCCAGGTCGAACCGGTCGGCGAGCCGGGCCAGCATGTCCGTCTGCCCCACCAGCGACGCATCCAGCTGGTCATGCTCCACGAACACCTGCCCCGCCAGCTTCGCCACCTCCTCAGGCGCCGCAACCTCCCCCTGCAAAGCCGTCAGCGCGTCACGGATCCGGGCCAGCCCGTCCAGCGCCACCTCCCGCTGCACCACCCCCTCCGCCGACAACACGGCCCACAGCCGCTGCACCTGGCGGCCCTGCGACGTTGCGGTGTACCGCCACCGTGCACCGCTCAGCTCCTGCCACCGCTCGATCTCGTTGTCCGGCTGCCCCGAAACCGCCAGGAACGTCTCCTGCAACGCCTTCAGCCGCTGCGCCACCACCCCCGGATGAAGAGCGACCCCCCGCGCCGCGAGCTCCACCGCGATCTCCGCAGGAGTCAGGTGATCGACGGCCTGGTCCAGCACACCCATGACGGCCGCGTACTCGTGACGGACCCTGCTGACGGTGTACCCCAACGCCCGGGTCGGATCCTGCGCCCCGGGCCCCGTCCTGGTCCACTCATCGACGATCCAGTCGTCAGCACCAGGATCACTAAAGATGGCCATATGTGTCATTCCTTCTTCCTGTCGCTTGTGTCTCAAAGGTGAAGAAGTGAGGCTAAAGGTCACTACTGACAACGCCTCCAGACACCGACGTGGCCACCTCCGTCCCGGAAGATGAAGCGGACGACGCCCCGTCCTCCAGCCGCGATGGGCCCCTGCTGCGCCCGCACCGCTCGCCAAGACCCGCACGAACCACTCGATAGGGTGACCTTGCCGAGGGCCACCTCGGCCCCCAGCGCCCAACTGGTAAGGCGCGGGTGGTCTGGGACGAGCAGGGGGTTCGGGTGGCGGACGTGTCGCCTGCGCAGGCGCTGGACCGAGCGACGGCCGTCGGCGGCCGGGTGGCCGGCCTGGTACGCCAGGAGTCCCGAGGAGAAGACCAGACGTGCCGCTGGGAGCTCGTCGTGACCCTCAGCAGCAGCCTTGAGGACCGGGCGGCCGCCGGGTGGATCATCGCCGACGAGATCATGAAGGAACGTACCGGCGGACGTCCCCGGAGCTATGGAAAGTGGCGCGAGGCCACCTTGAACGGGGTGAAGCTGACCGGGAAGGACCACGTGCTGGTGGAGCACTTCGCGAAGCCCGTCTTCGAGGCGGCAGCCGCGAAGAAGGAGGGCAACCACGGGCTGGCCGGGTACGTGGGCGAGTGGCTCTGGTACCTCCTGACCCGCGACCTGCCCAAGGATCCAGCGCGCACCGTGGAGATTCTCGGACCGCCGAAGGCTGCCGTCAACGACGGAGGCGGTGACGGACTCATCGTCTACCGGGAAGACGGAACAGCTCGGGGCTTCTCCTTCCGGCTGTGGGAGATGAAGAAGTACACCGGGGAAGCGAACCAGCCTGATGGAGCAATCCGAAATGGCTGGACGCAGCTCAACACCAAAGCGGGGACCTACCTGGGAATGCTCTCCTGGGGCGACAAACAGCTTGCTGACGACACCCGGGAGTTCGTGGGCAGTCTGACCGAGCAGTGGGTCGACGAGGAGGAGTCGGCAGGCGCCGGCGTCAGCGTCGCGCTGAACACCACGGCGATCCCGACGAAAGCATTCCACCTTGCGCACCAGCACTTCACCACCCACAAGCACCCCGGCGCACTCCAGGGTCTGGTCGTGGCGATCGACGATCTCGAGGGCTTCGCCCATGAGGTGAGGAAGTACGTGTGGACCGCACTCTAGATCCGGCCGTTCTCGCAACCGCCCTCGGCGACCACCGCCCCGGCGGGGTTCTGCCCTCGCCGGAGGAACTGCTGGCCGCCATCACGCAACTGGAGATCGCCGCCGTCCGCAGCGACCACGAGATCCCGGACGACGTGCTGGCCACGGCATGGCTCCTGCACGGACTGGCCGCGGTCGAGCCCGAGACACCCGGGTTCGACCCGGTGCGGGCCCGGCATGCCCTCGCGGTCAGCGCCCACGTGATGGACCTGGCCCTGTCCGACGAGCAGCGCTCTCCCACCGAGCGGCTGAGGATCGCCTTCGCCGCCCAGGCCGGCTACCGCCGGTGCGAGCAGGAGCCCAACGCCACCGCCGTCTACCGCCAGGTCAAGAACCTGGTGAACTTCACCTCCTCCCTCCCGGCACACATCGACACCCTGGCCCTGGAGGCCGGCGTCCTGTTTCTGGGCTTCGACCGGCCCGACCTGAACCGGGCCCTGGCCGCCTGGCGCCGACAGCTCGCGGAACTCCGCGAACTCATGGACGGTGATCCGCTCGCGGGCACGATGTACGGACCGGCCGAAGCCGTCGTCGAAGCGGTCCACCACCTGCGCCTGTTCCTCTTGTTGGGCGATCAGGACCGCCTGCAGGATGCACGGGACCTGCTGGGCAGCGTCCTCGACGGCCAGGCCGGCCGCGGTGACCCGACCGCCCGGTGGGTCGCTGCCCACCTCCTCGGACTCAGCGACGAGATGGCCGCCAGCAGTCTGTACACGCTCCTCCCGCAGGGAACCCCCGACGCGGTCGCCCGGACCTTCGCGATGTCCGATCCACCGGTGATGACTCTGTGGCGCCCACAGCGCCAGTTGCTGAACCTGGAGCGGGGCAACCCGGTCGACCCCGCCACCGGCCGGAGCCTGATCAGCGTACCCACCAGCGCGGGCAAGACGCTGATGGCCCAGCTGGTGATCTGCTCCCACCTGGCGCAGAAGCCCGGCCGCGTGGTCTACGTGTCGCCGATGCGCAGCTTGGGCCGGGAGATGCGGGCCGCGCTGCGCGCCCGGCTGCGACTGCTGGAGCGCAAGCTGGTCGCCGAGCAGCCGGACTTCCCGCTCGCCGACGGCAGCGGCTCCCTCGTCGGGGACGTGGACATCGTGACCCCGGAGCGGCTCATGCACATGATCCGCAACAACCCGGGCGCAGCACTGGACGAGGTCAGCCTCATCGTCGTCGACGAGGCCCACCACCTCGCGCAAGGCCGGCGCGGGTTCGTGCTGGAAAGCCTGCTCGCCCTACTGCGGACACGCTCCGACATCCGGCTGGTCCTGCTGTCCGCCGCCGTCGGCAACCGGGCGGCCCTGGCGTCATGGCTGGACCCCACGCGGCCGGCCCAGGAGGTGTACTTCACCGACGACTGGCGGGGCCCCAGGCGCCTGCACGGCCTCATGTACCCGCAACTGCTCAAGGACCAGGCCGAGCGCACCCCGCGCAAGCCGAGCAAGAACCATCCCTCCACCACCCGGGCCACTGTGCCGGTGGCCCCCCGGCTCGACATCCGGCCGACCACCGCCAGCCGCACCGACGGCCTGACCTTCCCCGAAGTCGGCGCCAGAGCGTACGCCTCCACCAACTCCCGGCAGTGGAAAGCCGCCACCAAACTCGGCGGGCCCCGCGACTACGAGGTGTTCGCCGCCGGCGCCGCCGCCCTGACCCGCGCCGGCAGCGTCCTGATGGTCGTCGCCAGCAAAGTCATCGCCAGGAACGCAGCCCGCGCCATGGCCGAGCACCTGGACGTCCGCCCCGAGGCCGCGGCACTCACCGAGTTCCTGGCCGAGACCCTCGGCGAGCAACACCCTCTGGTCAACTGCACCCGCCACGGTGTCGCCTTCCACCACGCCGATCTTCCCGACGACGTCCTCCACGCCGTCGAACAAGGCCTTCGTGACGGACACCTGCTGGCCATCGCCAGCACCACCACCCTCACCGACGGAGTCAACCTCCCGGTGCGCACCGTCATCATCAACCACACGGTCGAAGGCGACCCCACACGCGGCAACCAGCGCGGCCTCAGCCCCGCGAAACTCCTCAACGCCATCGGCCGGGCCGGCCGGGCCGGCCGCGAGAGCGAGGGATGGGTCATCCTCACCCGCCCCTACCCGCCCCAGGACGCGGAGTTCGAGACGCTCACCCCCGACAGTCAGCAACTCACCGTCACCTCCGAACTGCTCAGCGAAGACGCCCTGCGGTCACTCGCCCATGCCGAGTGGCAGATGCGGAACTCGCTCGACGGCCTGTTCAGCGTGATGGGAACCGTCGCGTCCGACTTCGCCACGTTCGTGTGGCTCGTCCTGCAGACCCACGCCGATACCCTCCACACGCCCGGCGACCGGCTCGACCCGGTGCGGTCACTGCTCGCGATGGAACAGTCCGACGACCCTTCGGTCCCGGCCCGCTGGATGGCGCTCGCGGAAGAGGTCACCGCGGTCTACGACGCCACCGACCCCGTCTCGACCCGCCGGTGGGCCAGCACCGGAACCAGCATCGGATCCGCCCGCTGGCTCGACGGTGTCGCCGGACGCCTCGCAGAGCAACTCGCCGCCAACGCGGCCCCCGAGGACACCCCGGACGAGATCAGCATCTTCTTCGGGGCACCCGAGTGGCCGCTGGAACAGACGCTGGACTTCCTTGCCGAGCAGGGCGCCTTCGACGCCCTCATGCTGACGCCCGAGGCCTTCGAGAGCTGGAAGCTCACCACCCAGCAGACCCCCAGCTTTCACGTTGACGTGCCCATCGGCGACGCGGTTCGGGACTGGATCTCTGGCCCATCCATCCCGGAGCTGGCCCGTACCTGGATCCCGGTCACCATGTCGTCCCACCCTCAGATGCTCGAGCTGACCGTCCAGAGCATCAAACAGGGCTTCGAGCACGCCATCAGCTGGACAGCCGGAGCTCTGATCAACCTCGTCAACACCCACCCCCTGCTGACCCCCACCACGCCCCGCCTGTTCGAACAGACGGCCTGGCACATCCGGCACGGCGTCGACACCGAGCAGGCCATCACACTGCTGACCTCCGGCATCACCTCCCGCCGCCTGGCCCACCAGATCGGCCGCGCCGCAGCGGAGACCGGCATCGGCTCCGGTGAACTCCGCACCTGGGTCGCCGATCAGCAGATCGAAGGCTGGATCACCGCGTACAAGGCCAACACCTACGAGGTCGAGGACCTCCTCGACTACGTGAGCACGCCGGCCAACCCTCTCAACGAACTGCTGCGAGGACACCCCGTCACCATCCCCCTCGCACAGGTGGGCCCGGGCACCACAGACGGACCGGTCACCCTCACCCACCCCGGCACGAAACCGGCGACCATCAGAGTCGACCGCAACGGAAACCAGATCGCCGCCATCCCCGCCGCCCGGCACCACGCCGTCCTCACCCTCCTCGACAGTGGACTCGACCTCACCCACCATCTTGAGGCCGGGCAGCTTGTCACCGCCTTGGCCACGCCCAGCTTGTAGAGCACCGAAAGCTAGCCGACCCAGGCGGGGTTGGCCTCACTGGTCCAGGACTGGAAGCGGGAGATCAGTCTGGCCCTGCGCAGCGGCTTCGCACCTGCCCTCCACAGCACATGCCAGCCGGGGTCCCCTCCACTCCATCGCCCGCCAGATCCTCAAGCGACCGCCTCCCGAAGCAGTATCGAAGTTCTGCCTGCGAATCGGCGATTTGCAGACAGAACTCGTCGGCGTCGGCCGTGTCGTGGTCCAGGGTCTTGCCGATGAACACGTGTCGACGGGAGGCAGGACACGGGGCTGCCCCCGGAGAGGGGCGGCGTCATCGACTGCCCTGCCCCGTGTCCTTGCCCGTCTGCTCCCGCAGGGTGCGCAGCCAGGTATCCATGAACCCGGCGGCGCCGGTGTCGTCCCCGGGCAGGTGGAAGAT
The DNA here is from genome assembly GCF_042732055.1 of Streptomyces sp. NPDC059816. NCBI lineage: Bacteria > Bacillati > Actinomycetota > Actinomycetes > Kitasatosporales > Streptomycetaceae > Streptomyces > Streptomyces sp. NPDC059816. The sequence goes on along the minus strand of NZ_JBHWIQ010000044.1, from coordinate 10,473 downwards.
CGCCGGGTCGGCAGCCAGCTGTTCCATCAGGGCCGCGTAGAGCTCGTCGAGGTACGGCTCCAGGCAGGCGGCCAGGGCCTCGGCGAACTCCGTGGGGGAGGGGGAGAGGCCGATCATGTGGTCCAGGACGGGAAACATACCCCGCTCGTCGATGACGGCCCGCAGCGCGGCCAGCCCCGGCGTGTCCGGCATCCAGAGCGCTGTGGATTCCTGGTTTTGATCTGGGGCGCTTCAGGGTGTGAGCTGGGCGCACGTGGTCAAGTTGGATAGTTTGAATCGAGGTGCACGTGGTGTCTGACCTGTGCAGGTTGCTGTCTGCGTGGCTATGGCCAGCGCTAGATGGTGCTGTGAGCAGCGAATCCGTGATTGAGCTGGAAAGCCGCAACTATCGCCGGAACCCCTGTGGAGTTACTCGTATTTATGCAGGTCAGAGGCGTGTGAGAGTGCGCGGTGTCACCGGTCGGATGACCAGCGCGCCGGTTTGAGGGAACAGGCGATCGACCTGCCTGGCGGGGTCGGTCAGGGGCGGCCTTGTGCCTGTTGAGCAGCGAGTTCCTCGATGATGCTGGCCTGCTCGCGAATGTCGGCGGCCTGCGCTGGGGTGAACTCGTACCGTGTGAGGCTGCTGATCTCCGTTCTGGCCGCAGCGATGTCTCCGGTACGGGCGAGGACCACGGCTCGGTGGGACCTGAGCCCGACGATGAGTTCGGGCAGGTTGTAGGCCTGGGTGATGGGCAGGAGCTGCCGGTCGATCAAGTTCAGGGCGGCCTGTGCTTCGTCGAAGCGCAGCATGGTCTCGACCACGTCCTGGCCGAGGTCGACGGCGGATCGCCAGGCCCCTGCGGCCATGTAGAGCTTCATGGCGGGGAACGCGGCGCTGCCGTAGTCGAGTTTGAGCTGACGGCAGCACTTGACATGCATGGCGAAGCAGTCGGCGAGGCGCTTGTAGTCCTCGGGTGTCTCGCTGTTCAAACAGGCTTGTTGCAGTGCCTCGGTGGGGCCGTGGAGGTTGGCCAGGTCCAGGCCGAGGTGAACGCAGTAGGCGTCGGCGAGTTCCAGGGCTGCGGGGCCTGCGGCTCGGTAGCTGCCTGCGTGGTAGAGCCCCTGAACGTAGCCGTAGCGCAGAGATCGCTCCAGGAGAGAGGGGGCGAGAAGCTCAGCCAGGGCTGTCCTGAACGTAGCATCGAGGGCTTCGTTGTCACCGGTGTGCCCGTGCAGAGGGAACTGGCGGATGGCCACCAGGACCTGCTCACGTGGTCCGATCCCGCTGCCGCCCTCCGAGGCGAGGACTTCCATGGCGTGGACGTGGCGTGCGTAGGCCTCCCAGTTGGTGTCCCCATATGCCCAGGAGGCCAACGCACTGTGCGCATCAAGGCGGTCGACGGCGTCCCGACCCGGATCCTGCGCCACGTCCGCGATCACCGTGCGCAGTTCGCGCGGGAAGCCGCCCTCGTAGAAGCCTTCCTGACTGGTGATCTCCAGCAAGCGGTCGATCTGGCCGGTATCGGCGAGCAGCCGCATCCAGCGGGCCAGCCGCGGCAGTTCTCTGTGGCCCTCGAGAAGATCAGTCAGGGTCTGCTCGACACGGAGGGCGGCTTCCTCATGCAGGTCATGCGACCCATGGAGGGCCAACGATGCGGCCGCATCGTGGAGTTTGGCGAAACCGTCGGCGAATGTCTGCACGAGGCCGAGGCCTACGAGTTCGCGCACGGCCCTGGCCGCGGCAGCGGGACGTATCGGTCCCGCGGCTGCTGCCAGCTGCTGCAATTCCGGGCTGCTCAGGGGGACTTCAGCGATGGCCATGAGGCCGGCCATCGTGCGTGCCAGCACGGACAGGTGCTCGAAGGTCTGTGCCAGGATGCGTTCCTGGGCCGTGGGGGCGAGGTGGGTCTGCTCCTGCACCGCCGCGCAGAAGGCGCCACCGTCACCTGCGTAGTTAGTGCGGGTGAGCGCCGCGGAGTTGAGGACGTACAGCGGCATACCAGCTGTGAGTGCCAAGACCCGCTGTGCGGTGGGGTAGTCCAGGGTGCAGTCTTCGGCAGCGAAGACGGCGGCCACGGTGTCGGTGTCCCAGCCGGGCAAGGACTCGGCGGAGACACCCAGATGCGCGGCGAGCGCGGTCTGCTCCGGGTGGGGGTGGCCCAGCAGCGTGATCTGGGCCGTCGGCAGCGCCTGGACAAGCAGCCGTAGGTCGTCGGATGGGAGGTCGTGCACGTTGTCGATGACGACCGCGATGACTGTGCCGTCGTGAGTCAGTCGGCCGTGCACGGCCCGAAGGACGTCGATGCCGGCCCCGCTCGGCAGACTCAGGGCATCGGGCCCGCTCAGGTGCCGGGCAGCAACCTCCCGGGCCAGCGCGCCGGGCACCACTGCGGGTGGCATCTGGCCGGCATCGAAGTAGGTGACCGGGAGCGGGCACTGGGCGGCGGCGCGCGCCGCCCAGGTCGTCTTCCCGGCCCCGGAGAAGCCAGTCACCAGCCGCACGCGCTGCTCGCCCGTCAGCTCCGGTTCGCCGCCAGGCGGCCAGTAGACGTCGGGAACCTGGGGAAAGGCCTGCAGCTCCTCGACGAACTGCTCGTACAAGGAGGCCAGGTCACCGGTATGGAAGGCTCGCCCATGGGCTCCGGCGCTCGCGTACTGCACGCGGGCAGCCAGCTTCCACACCAGCGTCTGCGCTCCCAGGGACCCGAACGGGACCCGGGCGGCCTGCTCGGTGCACCACTGCAGGACACCGGTGAGATCCGCAGCAGTCGGCGGCAGCCACGTCTCTTCCGGATCTGGATGTCCCGGCCACAGCAGCGACACGCCTGCCGGCCAGCCCGTCTGCTGGGTCCGTTGCAGCAGATCCCGACCCGGTGCGGTATTGCTGACCACGATCAGCTTCGGCGCGCCGGGGCGCCGCCCCGCCGTGTGCTCCGCGCGCAGTTTGGCGAACTGTTCAACCGACCCGCTGATGTCACTCCACATCAGATTGCCCTGCCGGGTCTTGACCTGCAGGTAGAGATGCCGGTCCGGGAGCACGACCTCCAGGTCCTCGTCCAGCTCCATCAGCAGCGTCTGCGCACCGGCCTCACGCAGCCGCAGCAGACAGCCCACGGCGTACAGGTTCTGATAGGTGAATCCGCGGTGCAGGGAGGTGATCCGCCGCAGCTGCGCTGGATCGAGCGGGCCGGCCGTCCGTGCCGTGCTGTCCTGGGCGGTGTCGCCGGTCGGCGGTGGTTCCTCGTCGTGCACGCCCCCACGATATCGGCCCCTGCGCGGGCCGCGGCGCAGACCGCTGCCCCGGGGGCGGGAGTGTGTGAGGCGCCGGTGCGGCGCAGCAGCACAACTCCGCTCGCGGTGGCCTGGGATGCGGTATGCCCCAGCCGTAGGTACAGCATCGAGCCGTCCAGCCCACGACGCGGTCCAGCGCGGGGGACAGGGGCGGAAAGGGGCCGGGATCCGAGGAAGCGCCGCCAGCTCACCAGCGCCCCTTCCGTGGCGCTTCGGCACGGGAGCGGAATCTCTCGGTCCGCTCGCGTGGCGGCGTGCACCCTGCGGCCGCCGGGAGGCCGCCTCCAGGCCGACAGCCCCTGACATGGGCCCCGGCAGTACGTGAAATGCCTGGTGAGACCGTGTTGTCAGTGGCGCATGGTAGTTATGGAAGCAGAGAGAACGTGTGTGGTTCTCCCGCCAGTTGACCCACATCGAGTGAAGAGGCAACAGGATGGTCGAGACGGAACTCCCCGAGCGGGGAGTGGTGTTCTGGCCGGTCGGCACGGGCGACTCCACCACGCTCGTGCTCGGCGGCGACCTTGTCCTCCAGGTCGACCTGCGGGACATGAAGGCTGCCGACGAGAAGGACGCGGTCGTCGCCGCGGTCATCGACCGTCTCGCGGAGACCCTGCCGTGCCCCGACTGGCTTGATGGGGAGACCCCCTACCTCGCGGTGTTCGCCCTGACCCACGCCGACCTGGACCACTGCTGCGGGTTCGGGGACCTGGTGGACAGCGACATCCTGATCGGGGAGATCTGGGCGACGCCCCGGCTGTGGCGGGAGATCTCCCAGGACCAGACCATGTGCGAGGACGCCCGCCTCTTCCAGGACGAGGTCGAGCGCCGCGTCGCCGCCACCCTGGAGGCCCTCGCCAACGGCGAAGAGCCCGCCAGCGGCGACCGGGTCCGGATCATCGGCTACGACGACGACCGCGACCAGCACTCCTACAACGAGCTGCCCGACGAGTACTTCACCTTCCCCGGCAAGACAATCACGATGATCGACGGCAACGACCTGTCGGGAACGTTCGAGGCGTTCGTCCACGCCCCGTTCAAGGGCGACTGCGCCGGTGAACGCAACGAGACGTCCCTCGCCCTGCAGATCCGCATGCCCACCGGCACCGGCGCGACGGGCCGGCTGCTCCTGCTCGGCGACCTCGCCTACCCCACGATCAAGAAGATCTTCGACAACAGCGAGTACTTCGGCAACACCGACCGGGTGGAGTGGGACCTGCTGCTCTCCCCGCACCACTGCTCCAAGAAGGTCATGTACGCCAAGGGCGAGGACGGCGAGGAGGAGCGCAAGCAGGACATCCTCGACCAGTTCGAAACCTACGCCAGCCCGGACGCCCGGGTGATCGCCAGCTCCCGGCCCTTCCGGGACCAGGACGAGAAGGGACACAATCCGCCCCACCTGCTGGCCCGGGACGCCTACGCGGAGATCACCGTGCTGCCGGTGCTGTGCACGGGCGAGTACCCCACCAAGGACGAGCCCCGGCCGGTGGTGTTCGCCCTGGACCCCCTCTTCGGGTTCGAACTCGTCGACGTCGCCGAACTGGAGGCCAAGTCCCTGGTGATGAAGGCCGCGGGCGGCGGACGGCGGATGCTGGCCGCGCTGGGCACCACCCGCTTCCCGGCCGCCGCCTTCACCGCCACCGCCGCTCTCCCCTCCCCCCGGGCGGCCACCGCCGCGCGCAGCGCCGTCGAGCAGGCCCGAGGAGACAAGGCCGCACCCGCCACGCCCCTGGGATTCGGTGACGCGTGAGCGACCGCACCACTACGGCTGTCACGGCCGGCCAGCACCTCGCCCTCGACCAACTCCGGCAGATCACCGACTCCGACCGCGGGGTCTTCCTCTCCCACGTGGACACGGCACCCGCGGCCCCCACGGGCTTCGTGGAGGCGCGCATCAGCGTCGGATGCGCCGGCCTGCCCCGCGTCGAGGGCGGCCTGCGGCTGCGCAGCGAAGAGCCCGTCACCCTCTACATCCCGCCGGACTTCCCCTTCGAGGTCCCGCTGGTGCACACCCGGCACAAACGCTTCGCCGGGGCCCCGCACGTCGTCTGGGCCCGCTTCCCGTGCCTGTACCGCTCCACGGCGACCGAGTGGGACCCGGCTGATGGCATGTACGGGTTCATCACCCGCCTGCTGGACTGGTTCAAGGCTGCCGCGGCCGGTGAACTCGATGCCCCCGGCGAGCCGCTGCACCCGCCTCACGCGCTCGGAGACCACGCGGGCGGCCTGCTCGTCGTCCGCCGCGATGCGCCTACCGCCGCCGACGACGAGCCGTGGCTGGGCGCGGCCCTCCTGCACCATGTCAACGCCGACCGCAGCGACGTGGTCGGTTGGCTGCCCTTCGGCCGACCGTGGCCGCACACCCTCACCGACGCCCGGGCCGCGGCCCAACTCCCCGACGACGCCGAGGTATTCTTCGCCCCGGCTGTCATCACCACAGACCATCTGACCTTCGAATACCCCGACACCGCCCGGGCGCTCATCGCCGCGTTGGCGCGCGGCCGCATCACCGCCCGCATGATCCTCGGTCTCGTCGGCCTGGCCGCCGACCACAACCGCCGCCTGCGCACCACCGCCGACCAGACAGGCCCGGACGGCACATCCCGCCCGCCCGCCCCTGTCCATCTCCTGCTGGGCACCCCCTCCCGGGGCAACAGCGGCCACGGCTCCCGCCGGACCCACCTGGTGGCCTGGCACCTGCCCGACTTCGCCGACCAACTCACCCGCCGCGCCGTCACCGCCTACGTCGCCCGCCAACTGCCCGAACTCGGCGACGAGATCATGCAGATCGGCGAGGAATGGCTCGACACCCTGACCACCCGGTGGTTCAGCCTCTACGAGGCCCGCCCCGAGGTCACCGTCCGCCGCGACCACCACACCCCGGCGGCCTGGCTGCACGGCAAACGCATCCTCGTCCTGGGCGCCGGCGCGCTCGGTGCGCCCGCCGCCGACATCTGCGCCCGCGCCGGCGCCGCCCACGTCACCGTCGTCGACAAGTCACTCGTGCACCCCGGTATCCACGCCCGCCAGCCCTACACCGACCCCGACATCGGATACCCCAAGGCCGACGTCCTGGCCGACCGTCTCAACCAGATCGACCCGCACGCCACCCGTATCGAGTCCGTCGTCGCCGACATCACCCGCCGATTTCCCGTCCTCGGCGTGCACTCCTTCGACCTGATCCTGGACTGCACCGCCAACCGCGTCGTACGGGCCTACCTCGAACGCGCCCGCCGCACCGACCCCACCCCCTGGCCCCACCTCGCCACCTTGACGATCGGCCATCAGGCCACCCGCGGCATCGTCGCCCTCTCACCTCCAGGAGCCACCGGCGGCGGCACCGACGTCCTGCGCCGCACCTCCCTGGCCGCCCGCACCGACCCCACCGGTGCCCTGGCCGACATGGTCGAGGACTTCTTCCCCACCGAGCCCCGCACCGACCTCTTCCAGCCCGAACCCGGCTGCTCGGACGCCACCTTCACCGGCTCCGCCGCCGACGTCGCCGCCCTGGCCGGACAGCTCATGACCGGCATCCTCCACGCTCTGAACGCCCCCGACGGCCAGCACACCATGGCCGCGCTCACCGTCCGCACACCCAGCGGCCCCACCGACCCCCAGCCCGCCGGGCCGCGCTGGCTGACCTGGCCCAACGACACGACCATCACCGACGACGCCACCGGCTACGACGTCCGCATCGCCCCCGCCGCCCTCGCCGAGATGCGCGCCGAAGCCCGCCGCGGCGCCCGCGTCCGCGGCCCGCGCGTCGAAACCGGCGGCATGCTGCTCGGCACCATCGACGACGCCACCGGCATCATCCACGTCGACGAGGCCACCGGACCGCCCCCGGACTCCCTGCTGAGCGACACCTACTTCCAGCACGGCCTGGACGGCGTCACCCACCACCTCGCCTCCCGCCGCACCGCGACCGGCAACACCAGCCGCTTCCTCGGCCTGTGGCACACCCACCCCCACAGCCCGGCACAGCCCAGCGCGACCGACCGCACGGCCATGGAACTCCTGACCCTGCCCCTCGACGACGCCCCCACCCGAGCCCTCGTCCTCATCGCCGGAGGACCACCACCCGTCTGGCAGAAATGGCTCACCACCGCAGACGGACCCGACCTCTACGCCCGCCTCGCCACCCGCACCACCACGGCCGCCACCCCACCAGCTCCGACCGCGCCGGCCGGCCACCCCGGCCCAGGCCTGTGGTGGCCCGGCGGTTACGCCACCCGCCCCGCCACCGACAACACCCTGCCCGCCCCCCGCCGATCGGACGACGCCCGCCCATGACCCGCACCCTCGGCCTCGCCCTGTCCGGCGGCGGCTCCCGCGCGGCCGCCTTCCACCTCGGCTGTCTGCGCGCCCTCCACGACCGCGACCTCCTCGACCGCATCCGTGTCGTCTCCGGCATCTCCGGCGGCTCGCTGCTCGCCGCCCTGTGGGCCTACGGCCCGCCCGACTTCGCCGACTTCGACACCCGCACCACCGACCTGCTGCGCTCCGGCCTGCAACTGGCCATCGCACGCCAGGCGTTCACACCCTCCGCCGTCGCCCGCAACCTCACCGCGGCCGCCCGCGCCGGCGCCCGCGGAGCGTTCACCCGCGGCAGTGATGTCAGCGTCGCCCGCCCCGCCAACCGCACCGACGCCCTGGCCGCCGTCCTCGCCCGCCAGGCGTTCGGCACCCGCACCATGGCCGACGTCACCCACCCCGGCCTCGACGTCGTCCTGACCGCCACCGACCTGGCCACCACCAACGCCGTCCGCTTCGGCAGCACCCGCAGCGGCTGCTCCCGCTACGGCACCATCACCGAACCCATCCCCGCCGCCACCGCCGTGGCCGCCTCCGCCGCCTACCCCGCCCTGCTGCCCGCCCTGGAACGCACCTTCACCTTCCAGCACCGCGACGGACACCACCAGCAGCACACCGTGCTGCTCACCGACGGCGGCGTCTACGACAACCTCGGCCTGTCCGTCCTGGAACCCGGACGCTCACCCCACCACACCCAGCACGTCTACGACGTGTCCTTCATCATCGCCTGCGACGCGGGCCAGGGAGAACTCACCCTGAAAGCACCGCACTTCATGACCGGACGCCTCAGCCGCTCCTTCGCCACCGTCCACCGCAAAGCCCAGGACTCCGCCCGCTCCCGCCTGCACGAATGGGCCGCGAGCGGACGCATCGACGGATTCGCCCTGGCCTACCTCGGCATGAAAGACGACCGCCTGCCCGCCCCGCCCGCCGACCTCGTCCCCCGCAGCGCAGTGGCCACCTACCCGACCAACTTCGCCGCCATGACCCGCACCCACTTCGAGGCCATCACCACCCGCGGCGAACAGCTCATGCGCACCGTCCTGCCGATGTACCTGCGCCACCCCCGGCACTGAGGCCCCGTCGAAAACGAGCTGGGCGCACTCACCTGCCGGGGACTGGGCGACTGACGACGTGACACCCTGGGCGGCTGCAGGGCAGGGAGAATCGGACGTGACGGTGTGCGATACGCCATGACGCGGGCGCACCGCATCGGGGAGGAACACGACGTTGAGTACCGTATGGGCCCGGGTATGGCAGTTCCGGGTGCAAGGGCCGATGGTGACCGCCACCCAGGTCGGACAGGGTGACCTGGGGGTGGGACTGGCCCGGCTCATCCACATCAACGCGCTCGCCTGCGACCTCAACAGGGTCGTCGACTACCGCACCAGGCAGCTCGAGGTCCGCCTTCTGGCCAGCTATCTCGCAGCCCCCGGCGCCGGTGCCCCGCTCCAGGTCGATCACCGGGCATTCGTGGCGAGCTCGCGGCACATCCGCAGCTTCGTCACCGAAAGCTCAGGACTGGGCATGCTGACGGCGGCCAGCGAAGCCCTCTTCGCCTGGGACAACACGGCCCATGCCCTGCACAGTTTCGACGCACTGCCCGGCCGCATACTGACGGGCTATCAAAACGGCGGCATCAGACCGGACTTGCTGTTCCATCTGCCCGGAGGCAGGGTCGCGGGAGAGGCCCGGGGCCGGCACCGCCGCGCCAAGACACTCCTGCCGAAGCAGCCGCTCGCCGAGCAGAAGGGACGGCTGCAGGAACTCGCCCTCTGGTCGGCGTCCCACCGCGACCACGCCTACTTCATGAGCTGGGTCTGGATCGGCCGCTCCGGCGTCGCCGTGGATATCTTCCTTCCTCAGGACAAACGCTGGGACGGTGCACTGGACGACCGCTGGAAGCGGCAGGGCGGAGGCGGCCAATGGCGCTTTCCCGTGCGCGAGCGACGGCGCAGGCCACCAGAGGACCCCTCCGGGCAGATGCCGGCCGGCGATCCCGCACCGCCGTCGCCCACCACACCGCCCAGCGCACCATCCGCCCCACCGCCCGACACGGACGCACCGCAGGACGCGATGCCGCTGGCCGCTGCCCGCGCACAACCTGCGGCCGACCTGCTCTCACGGACCGGCCGCATGGTCCAGCGGCTGTACGACACCGCGCCCGCACTCGACGCGGAACTCGCCGGCATTCCCGTCCGCGGCGCCTGGGTGCCAGCCGACGCGCTGGGACCTGCCCGGCACGAGGTGCTGCTGGCCGTCCTGGCCGAACAGCCCCCGCCCCAGGCGGGTGTCCGGGAGCGCCTCGCCCGGGCCGAAGGCCGCTTCGACGCCTGCCTCGACGGACGCTTGCTCACCGTCGTGCGTTCCGCAGCCCAACCGCCCCCAGCCTGGCAGGACGTGGAACAGGTGCTGTTGAGCCCGGCGTGACACACCGGCACCCAAGCCCGCCCGGAACCCGGCAGGGGTGCCCGACGGCCGAGGCGTCCAACCGGCGCTGCGAGAGGCCCGCCGGACGCCGGGGCAGCCTTCCAGCGCCGAGCGCCGCAGCCCTGTCCTCGGTCATGCCGATCCGGACAGCTCACCCATCAGAGCAGCAACCGTCCGCCGCCACTGGCGGGCTTCCTTCCGCAGCGGGAACCACGCGTCGGCAGTCCGCCGGTCAAGCTCGGCGAACTCCGTCAGCTGCGCCGCCAGTTCAGCACTGCCGGCGCTGCCGACCGCTGCCGAGCGCACCTGGTCGGTGAGGCTGTGTAGCCGGTGCGCGGCGCGGTAGTAGGCGACCTGATCCTGGCTGAGAAAGTGTTGGGTAACTGATCAGTCGCATCCTGTGATGTGCTGGTGGTGATCTCCATGGTTGACGCTTGCGTGAAGATCACCGTCATGTGT
>NZ_JBHWIQ010000043.1:0-45054 GCF_042732055.1 Streptomyces sp. NPDC059816 | reverse complement strand
GCCCTCGACCGGGCCCGCACCTCCCGTTTCTGCGTGCGGGGAGCTAGAGCCGGACGCCGACCAGCACGGGTTCGTTGACCAGGGTGACGCCGAACGCGTCCCGGACCCCGGCGACCACCTCGCGGGCCAGCGTCAGCAGGTCCTCGGTGGTGGCCGCGCCCCGGTTGGTGAGGGCGAGGGTGTGCTTCCCGGAGATCCGGGCGGCGCCGCTCCCGTACCCCTTGGTGAAGCCGGCGCGGTCGATCAGCCAGGCCGCGGAGGTCTTGGTGCGGCCCTCGCCCGTCGGGAACGCGGGCGGGGCGGCGTCGGGGCCGAGTCGCTCGGCGACGCGCTCGCGGAAGGCGGCGAACTCGGCCGCGTCGAGGATCGGGTTGGTGAAGAACGATCCTGCGGACCAGGTGTCGTGGTCCTCGGGGTCCAGCACCATGCCCTTGCCCGCCCGCAGTTTGAGCACGGTCTCGCGGGCCCGCTCCAGCGGCACCCGGTCGCCGACCTCGACGCCGAGCACCCGGGCGGTCTCGCCGTACCGGATCGGCGCCGACAGTCCGTCCGCGTCCTCCAGGTCGAAGCGGACGCGCAGGACGACGTACCGGTCCGGCTCGGCCTTGAAGCGGCTGTGCCGGTAGGAGAACCCGCACTCCTCGCCGGTGAGGGTGACCGTCTCGCGGGCGCGGCGGTCGTAGGCGACGACTTCGCTGATGACGGAGGCGACCTCCTGGCCGTAGGCGCCCACGTTCTGGATCGGGGTGGCGCCGACGGAGCCGGGGATGCCGGCCAGGCACTCGATCCCGGCGTGTCCCGCTTCCACCACCCGGGCCACGGCGTCGGTCCAGACCTCGCCCGCGGCGAGCTCCCACCGGGTGCCGTCCCGTTCGCAGCCGCGGGTCGCGATGCGCAGGGCGGTCCCCTCGAAGCCGCGGTCACCGATCACCAGGTTGCTGCCGCCGCCGATGAGGAGCAGCGGGGTGCCGGTGTCGTCGGCGGCCCGGACCGCGTCGACCACCTCGGCGTCCGTGGTCGCGGTGAGCAGCGTGGCGGCGGGCCCGCCGAGCCGGAACGTCGTCAGCGGGGCGAGCGGGGTGTCGTGGGTCTGGAGCACCCGACCAGACTACGGGGCGACGGGTGCGGTCCCCGGCCGTCGGCCGGGGACCGCAGGGTGTCGGGGGGTCAGGCCAGCACCTTGTCCTGCCCGGACGGGCCGGTGGCGTCGACCGGCTCGGTCTCGTCCGGGGCCTCGGCCGGGCGGCGCGGGATGATGAGCACGGCGATCGCTGCCAGGGCCACCGCGCCGGACCCGAGCCACAGTGCGGGGACGAGTCCGTCGACGAACCGCTGTCCGCTCTCGTAGCCGCCCCGGGCGGAGAAGACCGAGGCCAGCACGGCGACGCCGAGCGCTCCGCCGAGTTCCCGCAGTGCGTTGTTGGCGCCGGAGGCGATGCCCCGCTCCTCGACGCGCACGCTGGACATCACCAGGTGCGCGGCGGGCGCGAAGTACATGGCCATGCCGACCCCGCCGACGATCAGGGCGGGCAGGTGCGCCGCGTAGGAGGCGTCCGGGCCGACGGCGAACGCGAACAGGGCGAGTCCGACGGCCTGGAGGAAGAGTCCGGTGGCGACGACGGGACGTCCCCCGATCCGGTCGGAGAGGTACCCGGCGATCGGTGCGACGAACAGCGGCATCGCGGTCCACGGCAGCATGCGCAGGCCCGTCTCGGTCGGCGAGTAGCCGCAGACCCCCTGGAAGTACTGGCTGAGCAGGAAGATGGAGCCGAACATCCCGAGGAACATCAGCAGGCTCGCGGCGTTGATGCCGGAGAACGCCCGGCTGCGGAAGAGGCGCATCGGCAGCATGGGGCGGTCGGTGCGCTGCTCGTAGCGGACGAAGGCGATGAGCAGCACCGTTCCGGAGATCAGCCCGGTGAGGACGGCCGGGTCGGTCCAGCTGTGCGAGTTGACGGTGACGAGCGAGTAGACGATCCCGAAGAGGCCGAGGCTGGCGAGCAGGGTGCCGGGGATGTCGATGCGGGCGCCGGGTGCGTAGGACTCGGCCAGCCGCATCCGGGACAGCGGCAGCAAGGCGAGGCCGATCGGGACGTTCAGCCAGAAGATCCACTGCCAGGCAACGTGTTCGGTGAGTCCGCCGCCCACCAACGGGCCGAGTGCGACGGCGAGCCCGTTGACCGCGCCCCACACCCCGAGCGCCATGCCGCGGCGGGCCACCGGGACGGCGGCGATGAGCAGGGTCAGGGTGAGCGGCATCATGATCGCGGCGCCGATGCCCTGGACGGCTCGGGCGCCGATGAGCGAGTCGATGCCGGGGGCGAGGGCCGCGGCGGCGGAGGCCCCGGTGAAGACGGTGAGCCCGACGATGAACAGCCGGCGTCGTCCGAAGCGGTCGCCGAGCGCGGCGCCGAGCATCAGGAGCACGGCGAAGGTCAGCGTGTAGGCGCTGACGGTCCACTCCAGCTCTTCGAGCCCGCCGCCGAGGTCCTCGCGGATCGAGGGCAGTGCGGTGGTGACGACGAGGTTGTCGAGCGCCGCCATGAACCCGGCGGTGCTGGTGATCACGAGCGTCCACACGGTGCCGCCGCGCCGGGCGGTCTGCTGGTCCATTGGTCTCCCCTGGTTCCTCTGTACCCATGTGTCGGTGTGGGTGTCGGTCTGACATTGATCGGGTAGTTATTGATCACTAATTTCTCTGGACGGAGGCGTGCCGCCCCTCCCCCCAGAGGGCCCGCGCCGACTCCCCCGACCGCGCACGCCGGGGCGGTCGGCGCGGATCAGTCGGTGGACCCCTCCGGACCGCTGGGCGGAACGTGCAGGCCGTCCCAGATCCGGTGGTCGGGCGGGAAGCCCATCAGGGCCACGGAGTTGATCAGGGTGCCGTGCGCCATGAAGTGCGTGACGCTCTGCCCCGCGGAGTCGCCGAGCAGTGTGCTGACGGTGTCCCAGAGGCCCATCCAGCCCTCGCGGACCGCCTCACCGAACTCCGTGTCCCCCTCCGCCTCGGCCGCACCGACCGAGACGTAGATCTGCATGATCATGTGGAGCTGTTCCGGATCGTCCGTGATCAGCCGGTAGTACTCGGCGGCCATCGCCTTGAGCGCGGCATCGCCCTCCAGCCCCTCGGCGGCGACCTCGAAGCGGCGCTTGACGTTCGCCATGCACCGCATGGCCGCCGCACGGAAGATCGCCTTCTTGCCGGGGAAGAGCCGGAAGAGGTACGGCTGCGAGACGCCCACCCGCTTGGCGATCGCCTCCGTGGAGGTGCCGAAGTAGCCGCCCCGGGAGAACTCGGTGACGGCCGCCGCGATGACGGCCTCGCGGCGTTCTTCTGCGCTCATCCTGACCATGGAGGGGAAGTTAGTACTCAATCACTAAGTTGGCAAGCGGGGTGCGGGGGTGCATGCGGAACAGGTCCGGGCCGCCGTCCGGGAGGGGACGGCGGCCCGGGGTGCCGGGGGTGCGCCGGTCAGGGCAGGCGCACGACCGCGCGGGACATGCCGAGGACCTTCAGGCCCGCGGAGGTGGCGGTGAGGTCGACGCGGACCAGGCCGTCGTCCAGTTTGGCACCCACCTTGGCGCTGACCTCGATGGTCGCGCCCTCGTCGTCGTCGGGGACGACGACCGGCTTGGTGAAGCGGACGCCGTACTCGACGACCGCGCCCGGGTCCCCGGTCCAGTCGGTGACGACCCGGACCGCCTCGGCCATGGTGAACATGCCGTGCGCGATCACGTCCGGCAGGCCCACGCCCTTGGCGAAGCGCTCGTTCCAGTGGATCGGGTTGAAGTCGCCGGAGGCACCCGCGTAGCGCACGAGGGTGGCGCGGGTCACCGTGAAGGTGGCCGCGGGCAGTTCCGTACCGACCTCGACGTCCTCGTAGGACGGTGCCGTGGTGTTCGCCGTCATCGTCACGCCTCCTCGGCCGCGCGGGACACGAGCTTGGTCCAGGCGGTGACCACGTGCTCGCCGGTCTCGTCGTGGACCTCGCCCCGGATGTCCAGGATGTCGTTGCCCGCGAGGGACTTGATGCCCTCGATGGTGCTCGTGACCGTCAGCCGGTCCCCGGCCCGCACCGGCCGCCGGTAGGTGAAGCGCTGGTCGCCGTGGACGACCCGGCTGTAGTCGAGGCCGAGCTGAGGATCGGCGATGACCTGGCCGGCGGCCTTGAAGGTGATCGCGAAGACGAAGGTCGGCGGGGCGATCACGTCCGGGTGGCCGAGTGCCTTCGCTGCCTCGGGGTCGACGTACGCGGGGTGCGGGTCCCCGATCGCCTCCGCGAACTCCCGGATCTTCTCCCGGCCCACCTCGTACGGTTCGGTGGGCGGGTAGCTCCGCCCCACGAAGGACTGATCGAGCGCCATGGGCGCGGCACCTCCTGGTCTTCCGTCACACGGGCCGACCCCGTGGGCCGCACCGGTGAACCTGGGCTGGAAAACGCCGCGAGGCCGCCCCCGGAACGTGGGGACGGCCTCGCGAACGAGCCTGAAAACTATCGCGTTTCGCGATGCGCGGTGTGCGCATTGCAACGCGGGCAGTGCTTCTTCATCTCCAGTCGATCCGGGTTGTTACGCCGGTTCTTCTTGGTGATGTAGTTCCGCTCCTTGCACTCCACGCAGGCCAGCGTGATCTTCGGGCGGACGTCGGTGGCAGCCACGTGAGTGCTCCTTGACGAACGGATTGAATGGCATTAACACAGGAAAGAGTAGCCGACTGAAGGACCGACCCCGCAATCGGCTACTGTTAGTAGCGGTGACCGGACTTGAACCGGTGACACAGCGATTATGAGCCGCTTGCTCTACCGACTGAGCTACACCGCTGTGATGCGCTGTGGAACCCCGCCCGAGAGCGGGGAACCTCACACACCAGAGCCCCAAAACGGAATCGAACCGTTGACCTTCTCCTTACCATGGAGACGCTCTGCCGACTGAGCTATTGGGGCGAGCGATGAAGACATTACACGGTCGCCCGCCGTTCGCCCAAATCCGTTTCCCGGCGCGCGCAAGAGGGCGGAGAGCCGTTTCCGCCGGGCCCACCACCGCCCCCAAAACGCGCGCCCCACCGGTCGCCCGACATCTCCCCCACCCCCTTGCCCACCGGCTCCCCCGCTGGTCACAGCCGTGCACGCACCGTCGCTCCGCCCTGCCGCGCCGGCGCCCGGCGAAGCGCCACAGCCGACGAAGGCGCACCGTCCGGGGCCGGTTTCACCGGGCGCACCACAATCAGTACGACTATTGCGCTCCTCCCCGGAGCTTTCCGGCTGCCACCCTAGGCTCGACTCACGCTGTGTGATCACGACGGCCGAGCACTCAGGAGAGCGATGCCCGACAGCCAGCCGCAGCAGCCGTCCGCCGGCTCTCCCCGGCCCTCCGGCGACGAGGGCGGCGCGGCCGACGGCACGGGACTGCTGCTGTGTGACGCCCGTCTCGCGGACGGCAGGACCGTGGACGTGCGGATCGTCGGCGGCCGGATCGAAGCCGTCGGCACCGCGGGCAGCCTCACCGCGTACGCCTCCACCCGGATCGACCTGGACGGGTACCTGCTGTTGCCGGCGCCCGCCGAACCCCACGCCCACGGGGACACCGCCCTGTCGGCCGACGCCGAGGGTCCCGTCTCGTACGACCCCCACGACGTCCAACGGCGGGCCACCGAAGCCGCGCTGCTCCAACTCGGCCACGGGGCGACGGCCCTGCGGACCCATGTGCGCATCGGGGACGTGCCCGGGCTGGGGGCGCTGGAGGGGGCGCTCCGGGCCCGGCGGGCCCTGCGGGGGCTGGCCGACCTGTCCGTGGTGGCGATGCCCCGCCTGCTGACCGGGGCGGCGGGCGCGGACGGGCTCGCCCTGCTGCGCGACGCGATCGGGATGGGGGCCTTGGTGGTGGGGGGCTGCCCGGACGTCGACCCCGACCCGCCGGGGTACGTCCAGACCGTGCTGGAACTCGCCGCGGAGTACGGGTGCGCCGTCGACCTCCACACCGACGGGGACGACCCCGCCCGGCTCGCCCGGCTCGCGGCGATGGCCGGGGGGCTGCGGCCCGCGGTCACCCTCGGACCCTGCGGCGGACTCGCGCGGCTGCCCGCGGAGGCGGCGGGGCGGGTCGCGGACCGGCTGGCGGCGGCCGGGGTCACGGTGGTCTGCCTGCCGCAGGGCGGCTGCGTGGGCGCGGAGCGCCGGGAGACGGCGCCGGTGCGGCTGCTGCGGGCCGCGGGGGTGCGGGTGGCGGCGGGGAGCGGGGCGCTGCGGGACGTGGGCAACCCGGTGGGGCGGGGGGACCCGTTGGAGGCCGCGTACCTGTTGGCCTCGCGGTACGGGGTGCGGCCCGAGGACGCGTACGCCACCGTGTGCGGGGCGGCCCGCGGGGTGCTCGGACTGCCCGAGGTGCGGGTGGAGGCCGGATTCCCCGCGGAGTTGCTCGCGGTGCGGGGGGAACGGCTGGGGGCGGTGCTGTCGTTGGGGTACAGCCGTGTCGTGGTGCACCGGGGGCGGGTGGTCGCCCGGACGAGTGCGGTGCGGGAGTACTGCGACTCGGCCGTGGCTGCGGCCCTGGACCTCCCCCGGCAGGGACGGCCGCCCGCCCGGGGCTGAACCGCGCGGCGGTCGGCGGTCGGCGGTGGATTGCAGATCGCGGGCCGTGGGTCGCGGGGCGCGGATCGCGGGCGTGCTCCGCGTGGGAGGTGGGCGTACCGTCGGGGTATGCGCATTGTCATTGCCGGAGGACACGGTCAGATCGCGTTGCGGCTGGAGCGGTTGCTCGCCCGACGGGGGGACGAGGCGGTGGGGCTCATCCGACGCGCCGAGCAGGCGGACGACCTGCGGGCGGCCGGTGCGGAGCCCGTCGTCTGCGACCTGGAGTCGGCCACCGTCGACGAGGTCGCCGCGCACCTCGCGGGGGCCGACGCGGCGGTGTTCGCCGCGGGCGCCGGCCCGGGCAGCGGCACCGCCCGCAAGGACACGGTGGACCGGGGCGCGGCGGTGCTCCTCGCGGATGCGGCCGAACGCGCCGGAGTCCGCCGCTTCGTGATCGTCTCCTCGCTGAGCGCGGACCCCGCGCACCCCGGCGACGAGGTGTTCGACGTGTACCTGCGGGCGAAGGGCGCGGCCGACGCCGAGGTGCGGTCCCGGCGCGGTCTGGACGTGACGGTCCTACGGCCCGGCCGGTTGACGGACGACGCCGGGACGGGGCTCGTCCGACTGGAGGCGTCGACCGGACGCGGCGCGGTGCCGCGGGACGATGTCGCCGCGGTCCTCGCGGAGTTGCTGGAGACCCCGGCGACGGCGGGGCTGACCCTGGACCTGATCTCGGGACAGGTGCCCGTGTCCGTCGCGGTGAAGGCCGTCGCCGGCAACTAGGGCCCCTGGCGGGCGGGGTGACGGAGCGTCACCCCGGTGCTCGGGGTGACGGCGCTGCGCTCGGCGGGGGCGTCGCCCGTCGGTGAGGCGTCCCCGTCGATGGGGGCGCGCTCAGAAGAGGGGGAGCTGTCCGGGGAACTCCGGGAGCGCATAGCCGTCCAGATGAGGTTGCGCCGCCCCGAGTGGGGCGTCTCGGCGCGAGCCCGGGCAGGACAGCAGGGAACCGGCACCGCGCGCCCCCGGCGGGTCGTGCCGGGCGAAGCGGCCCGCCACAACGGCGATTTCGCGGCGACACTCGGGGCAGGTTCTGCGGCGCGAGGACATCCCACCAGTGTGCCCCGGACCACCGACAACAGCGCCCGGCACACCCGTGCGTCATGTGCCCCCGAAGGCTGCGCGACGGCTCCCCCGAGGGCCGATGTTGGCCGAGATCCGCCGCCGGGCCGGTGCGGGCGGATTCCCCTCGCCCTCGCGTTTGCGCAGATGGGGGTCGTCGGCCTGACTCACGGTCAATGGTTGACATGTGCAC
Organism: Streptomyces sp. NPDC059816; assembly: GCF_042732055.1. Taxonomy (NCBI): domain Bacteria; kingdom Bacillati; phylum Actinomycetota; class Actinomycetes; order Kitasatosporales; family Streptomycetaceae; genus Streptomyces; species Streptomyces sp. NPDC059816. The sequence goes on along the minus strand of NZ_JBHWIQ010000043.1, from coordinate 37,173 downwards.
GACTCACGTGGTTCTCACTTCCTCATACGGCTCCAATGCCCGGTGTGCATGCTGCGTGCCGCACACCCCCGAGGCCGACGTCGACGCGCCGGCCCGGCCGACCGTCCCGTGCCCAGCGGGCGGTCACGACCACCCCCCACCCGCGCGGCGGCGCACGCTCCACGCGCCGTCGCGGGGCCAGGCATTGGACAGGAGAACCATGGCTCGTGCTCTGCTCGCCTCCGGTGTGGCGGCTGCCGCGCTCCTCGTGGCGGCGCTGCCCGCCCAAGGCGCCAGCGCATCCGTTTCGACCATCGAGGCCCCCCCGGACAAGATCGTGATCGAGGTCGCGACGGTCAACGGCTCGGGGTGTCCGGCGGGCACCGCCGCCGTCGCCGTGTCGCCCGACAACACGGCCTTCACGGTGACGTACAGCGACTACCTGGCCAAGGTCGGAGGCACCTCGCTCCCGACGGACTTCCGGAAGAACTGTCAGCTCAACCTGATCGTGCACGTGCCGCACGGGTTCACCTACGCGATCATGAGCACCGACTACCGCGGCTTCGCCTCCCTGGAGCCCGGATCGTCCGGCGTCGAGAAGGCCTCGTACTACTTCCAGGGCTCGCCGGCCACCGCGTTCCGTACGCACACCTTCTACGGTCCCCTCGTCGAGGACTGGCAGGCGACCGACACCACGGAGTGGCCGAACCTCGTCTGGGCGCCGTGCGGGGTCAAGCGCAACCTCAACATCAACACCGAACTGCGCGTGAACGCGGGCACGTCGGACCGCACCAAGACCAGCTTCATGACCATGGACTCGACGGACGGCAACCTCGACACCGTCTACCACCTGGCGTGGCGGGAGTGCCCCGCGCCGTGACCCCGGTGTCCCCGTCACGGACCGTCCCGGGACGCGTCGGCCCCTGACGGAACCGCCCGACCCCGGTGCCCTCCCGCCCGTGCGGGAGGCACCCGCCCGGGGCCGGGCGACCCGGGCCCGCCGCAACGGACCCCGTTCGGCGACCACCCGCCCCCAGCTCTTCCGCCCGACCGGTCGCCCCCTGCGGACGGCCGCCCCCCACCCACCGACCGCGGCACCGCACCGGCGCCGCGGCGGTCCTCACGCAACGGACAGGAGAACCATGGTTCGCGGATTGCTCGTCTCCAGCGCGGTCGCCGCACTCTTCGCCGCGGTCATCCCCGCGCAGAGCGCCACCGCCCAGGTCGCCACCGCCAGTAGCCCGCCCCCGGGCAAGGTCACCGTGGACGTCGTCACCGTCAACGGCTCCGGCTGCCGGGCCGGAACGGCGGCCGTCGCCACCTCGCTCGACAACACCGCCTTCACCGTCACCTACAGTGACTACCTCGCCAACGCGGGCGGCACCTCGTCGCCGACCGCGTTCCGGAAGAACTGTCAGCTCGGCCTGCTCGTGCACGTCCCGCAGGGCTTCACCTACGCCATCAGCAGCGCCGACTACCGCGGGTTCGCGTCGCTCGAAGCCGGGGTGACGGGCGTCGAGAAGGCGTCGTACTACTTCCAGGGCTCGTCCAACACCGCAGCCCGGACCCACACCTTCCACGGCCCGATGGCGGAGGACTGGCAGGCCACGGACTCGACCGACTGGGCGCAACTGGTGTGGGCGCCCTGCGGAGTGAAGCGCAGCGTCAACGTCAACACGGAGCTGCGGGTGCTGCTCGGCGACTCCGACCCGGGCAAGACCAGCTTCATGACGATGGACTCCACGGACGGCAGCATCTCCACCGTCTACCACCTGGCGTGGAAGGAGTGCCCGGCCGCCTGAGCCGGGCGCCCACCGGCCGCTGACGCCTGCCCGGCGCCCGGCCGCTCATGGACGTCGTCGGCCCACGGGTGAGCGGGTCGGCGGCCACCGGGAGGGTTCCGCCACGCCTTGGTCACGGCGGGGCGGGGCCCTCCCTTGCCGTGTGCGCACGGCTACCCGGACGGGCGGCCCGCGTCTAGGCTGCTTCGATGCGGATCCCTTCCGTCACCGTCGTCCACCACGTCGTCCAGTGCCTGTCGACGCACGGCATGGAGCCGGCGCTGGGCGGGTCGGGCCTGCTCGTCGCACTGGGACTCGCCGACACCGCCCACGACTGGGACCTGACCGTCGACTCCCCGGGCGATGTGGTGCGCGAGGCGCTGGACGACGGCGGGTTCTCGTTCCTGGACGCGACCGGTGGTGATCCGGTGTACGCGACCCACCGGCGGTACCTCATCGACGGCGGCGACCATTCCATCGACTTGCTGGTGGGATTCGCCCTCCGGACCGCGGACGAGGTCGTGCCCCTGCCCTCACGGGTCACCGGATCGTGGAGCGGGCTGCCGCTGGCTGATCCGAAGGTGTGGGAGCGGGCGTACGTCCTGCTGGGGCGGCATCACAAGGCAGCGTTGCTGCGGCAGTGGCTGCACGAGGGGCTCCGCGCCGGATCGGGCAACTGACCGCACGGACCGCCTCCACGCGAACGCGTAGAGCACCGGAGGTCCTGCCTTCCCCCGGACACGAAAGAACCCCCTGACCTGCTGTATCAGCGTGGTCAGGGGGTTCCTTACCCAAGTGTGGCGGCGCCAGGATTCGAACCTGGGAAGGCTGAGCCGGCAGATTTACAGTCTGCTCCCTTTGGCCGCTCGGGCACACCGCCTGGGTTGCTGCTGGAGATCAGCTTGACCGCTGGACTCTCCGGCAACGACGTAAACGATACCCGATGTGCGGGGGTGCTCCGCCACTCGATTGAGCGGCACCCGACGCGCGGCGGTGGCTAGGCTTTGCGGATGCGGTCAGGGATTCGTGGCCGCTCCCACGCAACCCGATCCAAGGAGCCACAGCACATGGCCGACTCCAGTTTCGACATCGTCTCGAAGGTCGAGCGGCAGGAGGTCGACAACGCCCTCAACCAGGCGGCGAAGGAGATCTCACAGCGCTACGACTTCCGTAACGTCGGCGCGTCGATCGCCTGGTCCGGCGAGAAGATCCTGATGCAGGCCAACTCCGAGGAGCGCGTGAACGCGATCCTCGACGTCTTCCAGACCAAGCTGGTCAAGCGCGGCATCTCGCTGAAGGCGCTCGACACCGGCGAGCCGCAGCTCTCCGGCAAGGAGTACAAGCTCTTCGGCTCCATCGAGGAGGGGATCTCCCAGGAGAACGCGAAGAAGGTCGCGAAGATCATCCGGGACGAGGGCCCCAAGGGCATCAAGGCCCAGGTGCAGGGCGACGAGCTGCGGGTCAGCTCGAAGAGCCGTGACGACCTCCAGGCCGTCATCTCCCTCCTGAAGTGCCAGGAGTTCGACTTCGCGCTCCAGTTCGTGAACTACCGGTGATCGGGGTCCACGACCTGCACGACGCTCCCGGGTGAGCCCTGCGGGGCCGGTGGGGCACGACGGGGGCGCGTCGCCGAGCACCGTCTCGGCCGGCGCGCCCCCGGTCGGCGTGAGCGCCGGCCGTGGCCGGTGGCCGACGCCCTGGCAGGAGGCATGACGTGAAGCGACTGATCGCCCGGCTGTGGCGCAGCATCCGTGGCCCGGTGCAGTGGCGGCTGATGTGGATCGCGCAGGCGAAGTTCATGGTCGGTGTGACCGGTGTCGTGCGCGATGACGCGGGGCGCGTCCTGCTGCTGCGCCACCGCATGTGGCCCGAGGGGCGGCAGTGGGGTCTGCCCACGGGCTACGCCCTCAAGGGCGAGGAGTTCAGCGCCACCGTCGTGCGGGAGGTGCGCGAGGAGACCGGGCTGGACGTCCGGACCGGCCGGCTGGTCCGACTCAGGAGCGGTTACCGGCTCCGCATCGAAGTGGCGTACGAGGCCACCCTGGTCGGCGGCGATCTCACGATCGACCCGTTCGAGATCCTGGAGGCGCAGTGGTTCTCCCCGGACGCACTGCCAAAGGGCCTCCAGGAGTCGCACCGGCCCCTGATCCTGGGGCGGTCGACCCCCGACTGACCGGGGCCCTGCTCGCCGGCGTCCCGTGAGCGCGGGTGAGGCGCGCGGTGGACTCCACCGCGCGGGACGTCGTCACCAGCGGCCGACGAAGGGCTGGTCGGTGTCGACGATCTCCTTGCCGAGCGGCATCAGGGACACCGGTATCAGCTTGAAGTTGGCTATGCCCAGGGGGATGCCGATGATCGTGAGGCACTGGGCGATGCCCGTGACGATGTGCGTCAGGGCCAGCCACCAGCCCGCGAGGACGAGCCACAGCACGTTGCCCACGCAGGACGGGGCGCCCGCGTCCGGACGTTCCACCACCCGGTGGCCGAAGGGCCACAGGGCGTAGACGCCGATGCGGAGCGCGGCGACCGCGAAGGGTATGCCGATGATGGTGATGAAGAGGAGGCACGCCGCCAGCAGATAGCCGAGGAACAGCCAGAATCCGCTGAAGACCAGCCAAATGACGTTCAGGATTGTTTTCACTGGTGTCGACCTGCCATCTGTTCGAGACGGGCGATGCGCTCTGCCATCGGCGGGTGCGTGGAAAACATCTTGGAGAGGCCCTGGCCCGGGCGGAACGGGTTGGCGATCATCATGTGACTCGCCGTCTCGATGCGCGGCTCGGGCGGCAGCGGCAGCTGCTTGGTGCCGGCGTCCAGCTTGCGCAGGGCGCTCGCGAGGGCCAGCGGGTCACCGGTCAGCTGGGCCCCGGACGCGTCCGCCTCGTACTCCCGGGAGCGGCTGATGGCGAGTTTGATCACGGACGCGGCCAGCGGGCCCAGGATCATGATCAGCAGCCAGCCGAGGATGCCGGGGCCCTCGTCGTTGTCGGAGCGGCCGATCGGGATCAGCCAGGCGAAGTTGACGAGGAACATGATCACCGAAGCGAGTGCGCCGGCGACCGACGAGATGAGGATGTCCCGGTTGTAGACGTGGCTCAGCTCGTGGCCGATCACCCCGCGCAGCTCGCGTTCGTCGAGGATGCGCAGGATGCCCTCGGTGCAGCACACGGCGGCGTTGCGTGGGTTGCGGCCGGTCGCGAAGGCGTTGGGGGCCTCGGTGGGCGAGATGTAGAGCCGGGGCATGGGCTGACGGGCCTGCGTGGACAGCTCACGGACCATGCGGTAGAGCGCGGGGGCCTCGAACTCGCTGACCGGGCGGGCCCGCATCGCGCGCAGGGCCAGCTTGTCGCTGTTCCAGTACGCGTAGGCGTTGGTGCCCAGAGCGACGAACAGGGCGATGATCAGCCCCGTACGTCCGAAGAGGCTGCCGATGACGATGATGAGTGCCGACAGTCCTCCGAGGAGAACGGCGGTCTTCAGCCCGTTGTGCCGGCGGTGCACAGTAAGCCCTCCTGGTGTTACGGCAGGGGAACCCTCTGCTCCTTGGTGCTCTGTCGCGGTGGTGCGGTCGTGCGGTGGTGCCGGAGCTCCTCCACCGTCCAGTGGACCTTCCCTTACTGGTCAACGCCAGGCGAGCGGGACTAGTTCCCTGGTGCGCGGGCCGCGGCGTGTCGGCCGACCGGGTGACGGCACGACGGCGGCACCCCCCGCGGACGGGGGGTGCCGCCGTCGGACGGCGGGCCGGTTCCGGACCCGGTGGGCCCGCCCGGCCCGTCAGAACAGGACCGTGTCCGCGAAGCGCAGGACCAGCTGGGGGGCTCCGGACAAGGCGATGCCTAGGAGGGCCGTCAACGCGATCGCCGCGGCGATCGGGACCGGTACGGCGGCCACGGGGGACGTGCTCAGCGGGGCGGACGGGGCGGGCTCCGCGGTGACCGTGGCGGTCGTTGCTGTTGCGGCTGTCGTGGCGGCTGCGGCTGCTGCGGCTGCTCCGACGGCTGCGGGGACCTCGGCGGGCGGTGCGGGGGCTGCGGCGCTCCCGGTGGCCTCTGTGGCCTTGGTGGCCTCCGTGGCTTCGGGGGCCCGTTCCGGTGCCTGGAAGAGGAGCGCCGTCCAGCGGAGGTAGTAGTACAGGGCGATCACGACGTTGACGGCCATGACGACGGCGAGCCAGCCGAGGCCCGCGTCGACCACCGACGAGAACACGGTGACCTTGGCGAACAGGCCGATGATGCCCGGCGGAAGTCCGGCGAGGCAGAGCAGGAAGAACCCCAGCACCAGGGCGGTCAGCGGACGCTCGGCGTACAGCCCGCGGTAGTCGGTGAGGCGGTTGAGGGGCCTGGTACGGGCGACCAGCGCGGCGACGGCGAAGGCCCCGAGGTTCACGGCCGCGTACATCAGGGCGTACGCCACGGTGAAGCCCACGGCGCGCTGCGGGTCCTTCGCGTAGGCCGCGGCGGCGATCGGGACCAGCAGGTACCCGGCCTGCCCGACGGAGGACCAGGCCAGCAGGCGGACCGCGCTGAACGCGTGCGCGGAGCGCTGGCGCAGGGCCGCGGCGTTGCCGATCGTCATGGTGAGGGCGGCGAGCACGGCGAGCGCGGGGCCCCAGACGTCCGCGTACGGGGGGAACGCGATGACGGTGACGAGGATCAGCCCGGTGAAGCCGACGGCCTTGCCGATGACCGACAGGTAGGCGGCGACGGGCAGCGGTGCACCGACGTAGGTGTCGGGCACCCAGAAGTGGAACGGGACGGCGGCGGTCTTGAAGGCGAAGCCGATGAGCGTGAGGGCGACGCCGGTCTGGGCGAGCGTCGCGAACCGGCCGTCCACGTCCGCGAGCGCGTCGGCGATCTCCGTGAGGTACATGCTGCCGGTGGTCGCGTACACGAAGCTGGCGCCCATGAGGGTCACGGCGGTGGCGGTGACGGACGACAGGAAGAACTTCAGGGCCGCCTCGGAGGACATCCGGTCGCCGCGCCTCAGGCCCACCAGGGCGAACGCGGGCAGGGAGGCCACTTCGAGGGCGACGATCAGGGTGGTGAGGTCGCGCGCGGCGGGCAGCAGGGCGGCGCCGGCGGCGGAGGACAGCAGCAGGAACCAGTACTCGCCGTCGGGCAGCACCCGGCCGCCCGGACGGTCGGCGTCGTCGCTCAGCAGGGTGATCGAGAGCAGCACGGCCACCAGGGCGCCGCCGATGACCAGCAGTTGCACGGCCAGGGTGAACTGGTCGGCGGTGTAGCTGCACACGTCGGGGGCGGACTTGCGGCAGAACGTGGCGCGGTCGGCACCGACGAGCGGCAGCAGGGACAGCGCGGCGAGGGTGAGCGCGCCGGCGCTGGCCCAGCCGAGGAGGGCCTTGTGCCGCTCGGGCACGAACAGGTCCGCGACGAGGACGAGCAGCGCGGCGACCGCGGTGAGGGTGGGCGGCGCGATGGCGATCCAGTCGACGGACTGGACGAGGTTCCCGACGTCCGGGGCGGCGACGGTCACGACTTGCCTCCTGCGAGGAGCTGCTGCACGGCCGGATCGGTGAGGCCCAGCAGCAGTGCGGGCCAGAGTCCGGCGATCACGGTGAGGGCGACGAGCGGCGTCCAGGCCGCGTACTCGTGGCGGCGCACGTCGAGGAAGGCCCCGGCGTCCGGGGCGGCGGGGTCAGCTGGAACGGTCCCGGCGGGGGTCTTCGGGGTGCCCATGCAGATCCGGCGGACCACGATGAGCAGGTACGCGGCGGTGAGCAGGGTGCCGAGGCCGGCGAGGGCCACGAAGACCAGGTACGCGGGGCGGTTGAGGCCGGCCGCGGGGTCGAAGGCGCCGAACATCGCGAGCATCTCGCCCCAGAACCCGGCGAGCCCGGGCAGTCCCAGCGAGGCGACCGCGCCGAAGGCGAACAGCCCGCCGAAGCGGGGCGCGACGCCGTACAGGGCGGCCCCGGTGTCACCGGCGAGGGTGTCGAGGTCGGTGGTGCCGGTGCGGTCCTTGAGCGCGCCGACCAGGAAGAACAGCAGTCCCGTGATGAGTCCGTGGGCGATGTTCGCGAACAGGGCGCCGTTCACGCCGGTCGGCGTGAGGGTGGCGATGCCGAGCAGGACGAAGCCCATGTGCCCGACGGACGAGTAGGCGATCAGGCGTTTGAGGTCGCCGCCCGCTCCGGGCCGGGCGAGCGCCAGACAGGCCAGCGATCCGTAGATGATCCCGGCGACGGCGAACGCGGCGAAGTACGGGGCGATCGTGTGCATGCCGTCCGGGGTGATGGGCAGCAGGATGCGGACGAAGCCGTAGGTGCCCATCTTGAGCAGCACGCCCGCGAGCAGCACCGAGCCGACGGTCGGGGCCGCGGTGTGCGCGTCCGGCAGCCAGCTGTGCAGCGGCCACACCGGGGTCTTGACGGCGAGTCCGATGCCCACCGAGAGCACGGCGATGACCTGCACGGACGTACTGAGCGACCGGCCGTTGTCGGCGGCGAGCGCCACCATGTCGAAGGTGCCGGCCCGCAGCCCGATGAGGAGCAGGCCCAGCAGCATCACGACCGAACCGAGCAAGGTGTAGAGGATGAACTTCCAGGCGGCGGCCTTGCGGCCGGCGCCGCCCCAGCGGGCGATGAGGAAGTACATCGGGATGAGGACCATCTCGAAGGCGAGGAAGAACAGCAGCAGGTCGAGCACGGCGAAGGTCGCCAGGGTGCCGGCCTCCAGCACGAGCACCAGGGCGACGAACGCCTTCGGGGACGGGCCCGCGGGCGGCTTCGCGTAGCTGTACAGGGCGCACAGGAAGGTCAGCAGCGCGGTGAGGACCAGCAGCGGCAGCGAGATGCCGTCGACGCCGAGGTGGAGGCGGACGTCCAGTGCCGGGATCCAGCTGAGGTCCGTCGTGGCCTGCATCCTCGACGGGTCGTCGTGGTCGAAGCCCAGGGCGAGGACGAGCGCGGCGACGAGGACGGCACCGGTCACGGTGACGCCGTGGCGCAGGACGGCCTGGTCGGGCGAGGTGCCCCGCAGTCCGGGCGGGGCGGGCAGCAGGGCCGCCGCGGCGCCCAGCAGCGGAGCGACGACGACGAACGCCAGGAGGAACTGCATCACGGACTCGTTGATATCGATCACTGCGGCTCACGCTCCGACGGTGGCGACGAGGACGGCGGCGACCGCCAGGACGACGGTGCCGGCGAACAGCGCGCTCAGATAGGTCTGCGTGTTCCCCGTCTGGGCCCGCCGCGCGGCGGTGCCGAGCAGCCGGGGCAGGGCTCCCGCGCCCCGCACGTAGGTGTCGATGACCGCGCCGTCCAGGAAGCGCACCAGTCGGGCCGCCTCGATCACCGGGCGGACGAAGAGCACCCGGTAGACGGCGTCCAGGTGGAAGCCGTTCGCGGCGTGCCGGTGGAGCGGGCCGAGCAGGATCCGACCGGGGTCGGCCGGGTCGGGGTGTGCGGCCAGGTACCCGTACGCGCGCTCGTGGCTGGCGAGGGCTTCCTCCTCGACCAGCGAACCGTCCGCCTCGGGGTGGGCGACGACCGCGCCGATGGGGGCCCGGGGGACGCTGATGGTGTGCCGCCACGTGCCGTACACGAGGAGCCCGCCGATGAGGGCGGCGCCGGTGCCGAGCACGGAGGTGGTGAGGGTCGGGGTCAGGGACTGACCGCCGAGCCAGTCGGGCAGCACGCCGACGGCGAGGCCGAAGGCGAGCGAGGGGACGGCGAGCACCCACAGGACGGTGGTCATGGCCAGCGGCTGCCGGCCGTGGTCGGGGGCCTCGTCGCCCCGGCCCCGGAAGGCGAGCAGCCACAGCCGGGCCGCGTAGGCGGCGGTGAGCAGGGCGGTGAGCAGACCGGCGACCAGGACGGTCCATCCGGCGCCGGTGGGAACGCCCGCGGTGTCGCCGTGGGCGGCGTGCTCGGCGCCGACCAGCACGGCCTCCTTCGAGAAGAAGCCGCTGAAGGGCGGGATCGCCGCGAGGGCGAGCAGCGCCACGGTCATCGTCCAGTAGGCGTCCGGGATGCGGGATCGCAGATTCCGCATCCCGGACATGGCGGCGAGCGAGTTGGTGCCGGCGGCGTGGATGACCACCCCCGCGGCGAGGAACAGCAGCGCCTTGAACGCGCCGTGCGAGATGAGGTGGAAGACGGCGGCACCCGGGTCCGCGACGGCGAGCGCCCCGGTCATGTAGCCGAGCTGGCCGATGGTCGAGTACGCGAGGACGCGTTTGATGTCGTCCTGGGCGAGCGCGGCGAGCGCCGAGCCGAGCATCGTCACGGCGGCCATCACCGCGAGCACGACCAGGGCGGCGGCCGAGGCGGCGAAGACGGGCAGCAGCCGGGCGACGAAGTAGACGCCGGCGGCGACCATCGTCGCCGCGTGGATCAGCGCGGAGACGGGGGTGGGGCCGGCCATCGCGTCCGGCAGCCAGGTGTGCAGCGGGAACTGCGCCGACTTGCCCGCCACGCCCGCGAGCAGCAGCAACGCGATCACCGTGGGGTGGTCGAGGCCGCCCGACGCGACGGTGTGCAGGACGGTGGAGATCCGGAACGAGCCCGCGTCCGCGGCGAGCGCGAACAGTCCGATCAGGAAGGGGACGTCACCGAGCTTGGTGACGAGGAACGCCTTCAGCGAGGCGGCGCGGGCCTCGGGCGTCTCCCAGTAGTGGCCGACCAGGAAGTACGAGCAGATGCCCATGACCTCCCAGCCCACCAGCAGCACCATCAGGTCGCCCGAGTAGACGACCAGGAACATCGCGGCGGTGAACAGGGACACGAGCGCCGCGTACGAGGGGTAGCGGGGGTCGTGGCGCAGGTACGCCGTCGAGTAGACCTGCACGCAGGTGGCGACCACGCCGACGAGGACGGCGACGAGGGCGGCGAAGCCGTCGATGCGCAGCGCCAGGTCGATGGGGACCGAGCCGGTGGGGGTGAGTTGGGTGGCCGCCTCGATGGTCGCCCCGCCGCCCTGGCGCACGGCGACGAACACCGCGAGCACCAGTGCGGCCACGGTCGGCAGGATCGCCAGGGGGCGGACGAAGCCGGGCGCGGTGCGGCCGAGGAACAGTCCGGCGGCGGCACCGAGGAACGGCAGGACGGGGACGAGTACGGCGAGGGTCGTGGTGGTCACGCGGCGGCCTCTGTGGTGGGTGCCGTGGCGGGGGTCGCCCGGGCGCCGGGAACGTCCGGACCGCCGTCCGGTCCCGGTCCGTCCTCGGCGGTGTCGCGGAGCTTGTCGATGTCCGAGGTGCCGCGGTTGCGGTACACGGCGAGGACGATCGCGAGGCCGATGCCGATCTCAGCGGCGGCGATGGCGATGGTGAACAGGGTCAGCGCCTGTCCGGAGTGCAGGGTGTCGCGGGCAGCCTCGCTGAGCCAGACGTCGAAGGCGACGAGGTTCAGGTTGACGGCGTTGAGCATCAGCTCCACGGACATCAGCACCAGGATCGCGTTGCGGCGGGCCAGTACGCCGTACAGGCCGGTGCAGAAGAGGAGGACCGAGAGGACCACGGGGTAGGCGAGGTGCATCAGTCGTTCTCCGTCCGCTGCGCTGGGCCGGGGCGCGGTGCGGTGCCTGGACGCGGCGCGGTTCCTGGACGCTGTGTGCCCGGGGAGGTGCGGCGGGGGCGCGCGGTCTTGGCGGGTTGCTCCGGCGGCTTCTCCTTGCGGGAGAGGACGATCGCGCCGACCAGGGCGGCGAGCAGCAGCACCGACAGCGCCTCGAAGGGGAGCACCCAGTTCTGGAACAGGCTCGCGCCCATCACGTCGGTGGAGCCCTGGGCGGCACCGTCCAGTTCGAGGCGGGTGGTGCGGAACGCGTCCACCACCACCCAGACCAGGGCGGCGGCCGAGGCCACGGCGACCGCCAGGGCGACCCACCGGTTGCCCGAGTCGGCGTCCGGGGACGGTCCGATGGGCGCCCGGGTGAGCATCAGCCCGAACAGCAGCAGCACGACGACGGAGCCGACGTAGATGAGGACCTGTACCCAGGCGATGAACTCCGCGGTGAGCAGCAGGTACTCGACCGCGATTCCGCCGAGGGCGACCACCAGCCACAGCGCGGCGTGCACGAGCTGTTTGGTGGTGACGGTGATGACCGCGGCGCCGAGGGTGACCACGCCGACGAGGAGGAAGGCGATCTCGACGCCCGTCGGGGAGAGGAAGCCCGCGGTCTCGGCGGCGAGCGGAACGGGGTGCGCGGGAAGCGTCGTGAGGGGGGTCACCGGGGTCCCTCCTGCTCGGGAGCGGGGCCGTCACCGGAATCGGGGGCGGGGGACGGGGCGGGGGCGGGGCCCGGTGCTGCCGGGGGCTCGGCGCTCTCGGCGGCTTCGGCGGCCTGGGCGGCCTCAGCGGCCTCAGCGGCCTCAGCGGCCTCAGCGGCGATCTTCTCCGCCGTCTTGCGGGCGGCGGAGAGTTCCTTGGGCTCCTCGGCGGCCGGGTCCAGCGCGGGCGGCGCCGGAACCGTCCACATCCACTCGCGGAGCTTGTCCCGCTCGTGGGTCAGCTCGCGGATGTCGGTCTCGGCGTACTCGAACTCCGGCGACCAGAACAGCGCGTCGAAGGGGCACACCTCGATGCAGATGCCGCAGTACATGCACAGCGAGAAGTCGATGGCGAACCGGTCGAGCACGTTGCGACTGCGCTCACGGCCGCCGGGTGCGGCGGGCGGCACCGTCTCCTTGTGGGAGTCGATGTAGATGCACCAGTCGGGGCACTCGCGGGCGCACAGCATGCACACCGTGCAGTTCTCTTCGAACAGGCCGATGACGCCCCGGGTGCGGGGCGGCAGTTCGGGCTGGACGTCGGGGTAGCGCGCGGTGACCGACTTGCGGGTCATCGTCCGCAGGGTGACGGCCAGCCCCTTGGCCAGACCGGACCCGGGGAACTTGCGCGGGGTGCGCGCGGGCGACTCGGCCATGGATCACATCACCACCTTGACGACGCCGGTGAGGGCGATCTGGGCGAGGGCGAGGGGGACGAGCGTCGTCCAGGCGAGGCGCTGGAGCTGGTCCTCCCGGAGCCGGGGGTAACTCACGCGCAGCCAGATGATGACGAACGCGAGGACGGAGATCTTCAGCAGGGTCCACACCCAGCCGAGGCCCTCCGCTCCGAACGGACCGTGCCAACCGCCCAGGAAGAGGACAGTGGTCAGGGCGCACAGCACGACGATCCCGGCGTACTCGGCGAGCAGGAACAGCGCGAAGCGCAGTCCGGTGTACTCCGTGTACGCGCCGAAGATGATCTCGGAGTCGGCGACGGGCATGTCGAACGGCGGCCGTTGGAGTTCGGCGAGTCCGGCGACGAAGAAGACGAGCGCACCGACGATCTGCCAGGGCAGCCACCACCACTCGAACGCTTCGACGATCCCCGGCAGCGAGACGGTGCCGGCGGCCATCGCCACCGACGCGGCGGCCAGCAGCATCGGCAGTTCGTAGGCGAGGAGTTGGGCGGCGGTGCGCAATCCGCCGAGCAGGGAGAACTTGTTCGCCGACGCCCAGCCGGCCATCAGCGAGCCGAGGACGCTGACGCCCATGACCGCCAGGGCGAAGAAGACGCCCGCGTCCAGGACCACCCCGACGGCGCCCTCTTGGGGGCCGATGGGGATGACCACGAGGACGAGCAGGTACGGCAGGAGCGCGACGGCCGGGGCGAGCTGGAAGATCCGCCGGTCGGCCCGGGCGGGGACGATGTCCTCCTTCTGGGCGAACTTGACGCCGTCGGCGACCAGCTGGGCCCAGCCGTGGAACCCGCCCGCGTACATCGGGCCGAGGCGGCCCTGCATGTGGGCCATGACCTTGTGCTCGGTCTGCCCGATGACCAGCGGCAGTACGAGGAAGACGGCGAAGACGACGAGGAGTCGCAGGGCGACGTCTAGCGCGTCGTTCACTGCGGGCCTCCTGGGGGGGTGTCCTCGGTACGGGGACGACGGGTACGGGGACGTTCGGCGTCGTCGGGAGTGGCTTCGTCGGGGGCGGCTTCGTCGGCCGGGTCGGAGCCTTCCGCCTGACCGGCGGGTTTGTCCGGGTCGACGGGTGCGTCCGGGTCGACGGGTTTGGCCGTGGCCCCTTCGCGTTGCTCCGAGGGCTCGACCGGCTGCGGCTGCTCGACCGGCTGCGGCGGTTCGCTCACCGCGGCGGCCTCCGGCGACCCGGACTCGGTGGTGCGGGGCTCCCCGCCCGGCGCCGCCGCCTCGTCGAAGGCCGGACGCGCGTGGTGCCAGGGCGCGTCGGAGGAACCCCGGGTGGGCGCGCCGGCCGCGGCGTCCGGACGTACTGCGGCACCGTCGCCGTCGCCGGTCCCGTCCTCGGACCGGGTGCCCTCGTCCGGCTGGCCGGTGGGTTCTGGTGCGGTGGCTTTGCCAGGCTCAGTGGCCACACTGGGCTCGGTGGCCGCGCCGGGTTCAGTGGTCGTACCGGGCTCCGTAGCCGCGCCGGGCTCCGTGGCGGCCCGCTGCGAGGCGGAACCGCTCTCCGCGGACCGGGCCCGACGGGCCGGCCGGGCGGCCTGCGCCCCGGCCGACGGAGCGGCACCCTCCGGGGCGCCCGCGCCGGTGACCGGCGGAGATTCCGCACCGGCCCCGCCGGCCGGACCAGCCGCTTCGGCCGGACCCGACTGACTCGCCGACCCGGCGGCAGCCGTACGCGTGCGCCGCACCGGCCGGTCACCGGCGGCACGCCCCACGGCGCCCGCACCGGCGCGACCGGCAGCGCCCGCGCGCCCCGCCGCACCCGCACGCCCGGCGCCGCGCGCCGGCGCGGGAGGCAACGTCCCCTTCAGGGGCCCCCACTCGTTGGGATCGGGCACCCCCGGCGGCAGCATCTGGCGGCGCTTGGGTCCCCCGTGCTCGGACTCGCCGGGCTCCTTGGCGCCGGGCCACGCCTTGACCACCCGGGCCGCGAGGACGAAGTCCTTGCGCAGCGGGTGGCCTTCGAAGCCCTCGGGCAGCAGCAGGGGGTCGAGACCCGGGTGGCCGGTGAAGTCGACGCCGAACATCTCGTGGGTCTCCCGCTCGTGCCAGGCGGCCCCCGCGTACACCCCGATCGCGGAGGGCAGCACGGCGGCGTCCCGGGGCACGGTGGTCCGCACCAGTACCTTGCGCACCGGATCGAGGGCGACGACGTGGGCCGAGACCCGGAATCCGGCCTCGGTCTCGTCGACGGCGCTCAGCCAGTCGAAGAAGGTGCAGCCGAGGGTCGTCCGCGCGGTCTCCAGGGCGGTGAGCCAGGCGGCGGCGGGTACGTCGACGGTGAGGACGTCGTAGGACTCCTCGGCGGTGGCCTCCGGACCGAACAGGTCCGTGACGGACTCGGGCAGCCAACCGGTCACCGGTCGTTCCCCTCTCCGGCGACCGGGGCGGAGCCGGCGGCGGTCGTGGAGCCGGGCGCGGCGGGCGGACGGACGAGGTCGCTCTGGAGCGCGGCGGCCGACGGGCGGCCCCCGGTCGCGTACCGCTCGCCCAGGGACTCGCGGGCGATCTTCTCCTGGAGCTTGAGGATGCCCTGGAGCAGCGCCTCGGGCCGCGGTGGGCAGCCGGGCACGTACACGTCGACGGGGATGATCTGGTCCACGCCCTTGGTGACGGAGTACGAGTCCCAGTAGGGGCCGCCGCAGTTGGAGCAGGCACCGAAGGAGATCACGTACTTGGGCTCGGGCATCTGTTCGTACAACCGCTTGACGGCCGGGGCCATCTTGTCGGTGACGGTGCCGGAGACGATCATCAGGTCGGCCTGCCGGGGGCCCGGCGCGAAGGGGATCACCCCGAGGCGGATGAAGTCGTGGCGGGCCATCGACGCGGCGATGAACTCGATGGCGCAGCAGGCGAGTCCGAAGTTGAAGACCCACAGGCTGTAGCGGCGGCCCCAGTTGAGGACCACCTTCATCGGCTCGGGGGCGAGCCGGGCCAGCGTGCCGAGCCTGCGCGGCTCGGGCAGGAACACGGGACCGGGCGCGGCGGCGGGGTCGGTGTCGGACGCGGGCGTAGCGGGGTCCGCGTCGGACGCGGACGGGATCACGCCCATGTCAGGACGCCCTTCTTGTACGCGTAGAGCAGGCCCACGGCGAGGAAGCCGAGGAAGATGAACATCTCCACGAGGGTCGTCGACCCGTATCCCTGCTCCGCGAAGACGGTGGCCCAGGGGAACAGGAAGATCGAGTCGACGGCGAAGATCACGTAGAGGAACGAGTAGACGTAGTAGCGCACCTGGGTGTGCGCCCAGCCCTCGCCGACGGGGTCGACCCCGCACTCGTAGGTGAGGAGTTTCTCCGGGGTCGGCACGACCGGGCGCAGCAGTCGTCCGGCGCCGAAGGCGACCGCGACGAAGAGCACCCCGATCAGGGCGAGTAGTCCCACGACGGAGTACGACTGGAAATAGCTCTCCGAGCCCTCCGCGAGAACGGTCGGTTCCGGCACGTCCGCCCCTCGCTCCTTGCCTCGTGCGCCCCATGGCCGCACCGACCCGGACGCCGGGCGGCGGAGCGGGCGGGACGCCAGTGAATGCGCGGTGTACGACGTTCTCTACGCACGGGAGTCTAGGCCCTGCTAAAGGAGGGGTAAGCAGCCCGTCACCGGTCAGGAGGGTTCCGAAGGGCCCCCGGGCCCGTCACGAATCGGACCTGCCGGACCCCGGACGCGCTGCGGCGGGGGCCGTCCGGGAGGCCGGGACGCCCGGTTCCGGGGCCGGGGGCGAACGGCCGGGGGTGGGGATATCCACAGGGCGAGAAGGCGGTCCACCTCATGGCGCCGACCGCGGTGACCAGGCACGCTCTAGACATGACCGCACGAATGACCACTTCCGCCCGGGGCCGGGACGCGACCGACGCGGCCGAGCCGGTGGCCGGTGCCGTGGGCACCGAAGAGGCGCTGCCGCCCGCCCGCTTGGCGTACGGGGCTCAGACCTGGCGGGAAATAGCGCATCTCCTGCTGAATCTGCCGATGGGTTTGATCGGCTTCGTGTACGTGGTGACCTCGCTGGCGATCGGCGTCGGCCTGGCCATCACGGCCGTCGGGCTGCCGTTGCTGGCGGTGAGCCTGTTGGGTGTGCGGCACTTCGGGCGGGCCGAGCGGGCCCGGGCCCGGGCCCTGCTCAGGGTGCGGGTCGAGGAGCCCAGCCCGCTGCCGCTGCGGGGCCTGCCGTGGCTGACGCGGCTGCGCACCTGCGTGGCGGACCCGGTGGCGTGGCGGGCGGCGCTCTACGAGGTCATACGGCTGCCGTGGGGGGTGTTGACCTTCGTGGTGACGTTGGTCTCGCTGTTCGTGCTGTGGCCGGTGCTGCCGTTCATCGCCCGGGCGTTGACGGACGTCGACCGGATGTTGGTGCGCGGGCTCCTCTCCCCGTCCGACGAGTTGGAGCGGCGCATCGCCGAGTTGGAGTCGGACCGGGGGGTCGTGGTGGACACCGCGGCGGCGGACCTGCGACGCATCGAACGGGACCTGCACGACGGGGCTCAGGCCCGGCTCGTCAATCTGGCGATGGGGCTCGGGCTGGCGAAGGAGAAGCTGCTGGAGGACCCGGACACGGCCGCGGTGATGGTCGAGGAGGCCCACGGTGAGGTGAAGCTTGCCCTCCAGGAACTGCGGGACCTGGCCCGGGGCATCCACCCGGCGGTCCTCACCGACCGCGGACTGGACGCGGCCCTGTCCTCGGTGGCCTCCCGGTGCACGGTGCCCGTGCGGGTGACGGCGGATCTGGGGAGCCGGCCGGCGGCGGCGATCGAGGGCATCGCCTACTTCACGGTCTCGGAGCTCCTCCAGAACGTCAGCAAGCACAGCCGGGCCCGGTCCGCGGCGGTGGAGGTCTGGCGATCGGGCGAGCGGCTGCTGATCCAGGTCACGGACGACGGGGCGGGCGGCGCGAGCCTCGACGGCGGTACGGGCATGGCGGGGCTCGCCGACCGACTGGGCGCGGTCGACGGCCTGTTCGTCGTCGACTCCCCGGTGGGCGGCCCGACGACGGTCACCGCGGAGCTGCCCTGGCGGGACCGGGAACGCGGGGCTGACGGGCGGGGCGGTGTCGCCGGGGGGTAGGGAAAACCCCCGGTCGGAACGGAGACGTGCCACATGGTGGGGGGCGCCCCGCTCGGGGAGCCTGGAGGTACTTCGGCGGGCCGCTCCGACGGCCCGCCGACGAGCGGGGACGGGACGACCGGGTGTCACCGGCCGTGCGGGGCAGCAGCGAGCGACACGAGAGAAGGACGACGAGGATGGCCACGGAGTACGGACAGGGTTACGGGCGGCAGGGCCGGCCCGAGTTCGACGGCGCGGGGTCCGGGCGGCGGCACCTGCTCCCGGCGGGGCTGCGCGAGCCGTTCACGGCCCGCACCTGGCGCGAGTTCGGGTTCACCCTGCTGAGCCTCCCGATCAGCATCATCGCCTTCACGTTCAGCGTGACGATGCTCTCGGTCGGGGCGGGGCTGCTGGTCACCTTCCTCGGCGTACCGGTGCTCGCGGCGACCCTGTCCGCGGCGCGGGGGTTCGCCGCGTTGGAGCGGGGGCGGGCGCGGACGCTGCTCGGCATGGACATCGGTGACGCGGAGCCGCTGCGGGTGGCCCGGCCGGGTCTCATGGCGTGGATCGGCGCGGTCTTCAAGAGCGGCTCCTCCTGGCGGAACCTGTTGTACACGCTGCTGCACTTCCCCTGGGCGGTGTTCACCTTCACCACGGCGCTGACCCTGTGGGCGGTCTCCTGGGGACTGTTGACCTACCCGCTGTGGCACTGGGTGTTCCCCACCTACGTGAACCAGGACGGCATACAGCTCTACGGGGACGAGAACAGCGCGATCCACCTGGACAACGCCTTCGAGCTGACGGTGACCGCGCTGACCGGCCTGGTGCTGACGCTGGCCACGCCGTGGGTCGTCCGGGGGCTGACGATGGTGGACCGGCTGCTGATCCTCGCGCTGCTGAGCCCGTCCCGGCTGGCCTCCCGGGTGGTCGAGCTGGAGTCGGACCGGGGGGTCGTGGTGGACACCGCGGCGGCCGACCTGCGGCGCATCGAACGGGACCTGCACGACGGGGCTCAGGCCCGGCTCGTCAGCCTCGCGATGGACCTCGGTCTCGCCAAGGAGAAGATGACGGAGGACCCGCAGGCGGCGGCGCGGATGGTGGACGAGGCGCACGGCGAGGTGAAGACGGCGCTCCAGGAACTGCGGGACCTGGCCCGGGGCATCCACCCGGCGGTCCTCACCGACCGCGGACTGGACGCGGCCCTGTCCTCGGTGGCCTCCCGGTGCACGGTGCCCGTGCAGGTCGAGGTGGACCTGCCGGCCCGTCCGGCGCCCGCGATCGAGGGGATCGCCTACTTCACGGTCTCGGAGCTCCTCCAGAACGTCAGCAAGCACAGCGGGGCGAACCGGGCGAGCGTGGACGTGTGGCGGGTGGAGAGCCGGCTGCTCATCCAGGTCACGGACAACGGCATGGGCGGAGCGACGGTCAGCGGCGGTACGGGGCTGGCGGGCCTCGCCGAGCGGCTCGACGCGGTGGACGGCATCCTCGTGGTCGACTCCCCGCCCGCCGGCCCGACCCGGATCACCGCCGAGCTCCCCTGGCGCACCTGACCCGCACCGCCGTAGCGCCGTAGCGCAGTGCATCGGAGTGCCCCCGTACCCCGCGGGGGCACTTTGCTGGAATGCTGGACCTAAGGGACAGCAAGCGTTACATGGGGGGCCAGCAAGCGTGGAGACAAGGGTGAAGGTCGTCATCGCCGAGGATTCGGTCCTGCTGAGGGAGGGCCTGACCCGGTTGCTGACCGACCGGGGGCACGACGTGGTGGCGGGGGTGGGCGACGCGGAGGCGCTGATCAAGACGATCACGGACCTCGCGGGCACGGGGGACCTCCCGGACGTGGTGGTGGCCGATGTGCGGATGCCCCCGACGCACACGGACGAGGGGGTGCGCGCGGCGGTCCGGCTCCGCAAGAGCCACCCGGGGCTGGGGGTCCTGGTCCTCTCCCAGTACGTGGAGGAGCGGTACGCGACGGAGTTGCTCGCGGGGTCGAGCCGGGGTGTGGGGTACCTGCTGAAGGACCGGGTGGCCGATGTCCGCGAGTTCGTGGACGCGGTGGTGCGGGTGGCGCAGGGGGGCACCGCGCTGGACCCGGAGGTGGTGGCCCAGTTGCTGGGACGCAGCCGCAAGCAGGACGTCCTGGCGGGGCTGACCCCCCGGGAGCGCGAGGTGCTGGGGCTGATGGCGGAGGGACGGACGAACTCGGCGGTCGCCCGGCAGCTGGTGGTCAGCGACGGGGCGGTGGAGAAGCACGTCAGCAACATCTTCCTGAAGCTGGGACTCTCCCCGAGTGACGGGGATCACCGGCGTGTCCTGGCCGTTCTCACCTATCTGAACTCATGAGTCACCCGACCGCCCCGCACACCGCGCGCGGCGTTGCGGGAGCGGCGCCGCGCCGCGCGAGGGGGTGCGGGTGATCATGGAACCAGCGGGCCGCGCACGGCCCGAAGCGTCTCAAAAGTACGTCCATCATACGAACAGCCGAAGGAAGGCGACCCTTACCGAAGTAGGGTGGGCCTGGGAAGACCGGTGTGCTGGTCCTTCCCGAAGAGCCGCGCCGAGGGAGGTCCAGTTCAGTGACCAGCCAGGTCAGTAGCCCAGCCGAGCCAGCCGACGGGACCGTCGTGGAACACGTGGGCGAACAGCGCACACCGCCGACCGGATCACCAGGCGGTGAGAAAGAGGTCCGCAGACTGGACCGAGTGATCATCCGCTTCGCCGGTGACTCGGGCGACGGCATGCAGCTGACGGGCGACCGCTTCACTTCGGAGACGGCGTCGTTCGGCAACGACCTGTCGACGCTGCCGAACTTCCCCGCCGAGATCCGCGCGCCCGCAGGCACCCTGCCGGGCGTGTCGTCGTTCCAGCTGCACTTCGCCGACCACGACATCCTGACCCCGGGCGACGCGCCCAACGTGCTCGTCGCGATGAACCCGGCCGCACTGAAGGCCAACATCGGTGACGTCCCGCGCGGCGCCGAGGTCATCGTCAACACGGACGAGTTCACCAAGCGGGCCATGCAGAAGGTCGGGTACGACACGTCCCCGCTGGAGGACGGTTCGCTGGACGGCTTCAGCGTCCACCCGGTGCCGCTGACCACGCTGACGGTCGAGGCCCTCAAGGAATTCGACCTGTCGCGCAAGGACGCGGGCCGCAGCAAGAACATGTTCGCGCTGGGGCTGCTGTCCTGGATGTACCACCGCCCGACCGAGGGCACCGAGAAGTTCCTGAAGTCGAAGTTCGCCAAGAAGCCGGAGATCGCGGCGGCGAACATCGCGGCGTTCCGCGCCGGCTGGAACTTCGGCGAGACCACCGAGGACTTCGCGGTCTCCTACGAGGTCGCCCCCGCGTCGAAGGCGTTCCCGACCGGCACCTACCGGAACATCTCCGGCAACCTCGCCCTGTCCCTCGGGCTGGTCGCCGCCGGTGAACTGGCGGACCTGCCGCTGTACCTCGGTTCGTACCCCATCACCCCCGCGTCCGACATCCTGCACGAGCTGTCCAAGCACAAGAACTTCGGCGTGCGGACCTTCCAGGCCGAGGACGAGATCGCGGGCATCGGCGCGGCACTGGGCGCGGCGTTCGGCGGCTCCCTCGCCATCACCACGACCTCGGGTCCGGGCGTGGCGCTCAAGAGCGAGGCGATCGGCCTCGCGGTCTCCCTGGAACTGCCGCTGGTGATCGTGGACATCCAGCGCGGCGGCCCCTCCACCGGTCTGCCCACCAAGACGGAACAGGCCGACCTGCTCCAGGCGATGTACGGCCGCAACGGCGAGGCCCCGGTGCCGATCGTGGCGCCGCAGACGCCGGCGGACTGCTTCGACGCGGCGATCGAGGCCTCGCGCATCGCGTTGGAGTACCGCACGCCCGTGTTCCTGCTCAGCGACGGCTACCTCGCCAACGGGTCCGAGCCCTGGCGCATCCCGGAGACCGGCGAGCTGCCCGATCTGCGGGTCCAGTTCGCCACCGGCCCGAACCACACGCTGGAGGACGGCACCGAGGCGTTCTGGCCGTACAAGCGCGACCCCGAGACGCTGGCCCGACCCTGGGCGGTCCCGGGCACGCCGGGCCTGGAACACCGGATCGGCGGCATCGAGAAGCAGGACGGCACGGGCAACATCTCGTACGACCCGGCCAACCACGACTTCATGGTGCGCACCCGGCAGGCGAAGATCGACGGGATCGCGGTGCCGGACCTGGAGGTCGACGACCCCTCGGGCGAGGCGAAGCTCCTGGTGCTGGGCTGGGGCTCCACGTACGGGCCGATCACGGCGGCGGCGCGGCGGCTGCGGACGGCCGGCGAGCACGTCGCCCAGGCGCACCTGCGGCACCTCAACCCGTTCCCGCGGAATCTGGGCGAGGTCCTGGCGCGTTACGACAAGGTGGTGATCCCCGAGATGAACCTCGGCCAGCTCGCCACCCTGGTCAGGGCCAGGTATCTGGTCGACGCCCGGTCCTTCACCCAGGTCACGGGTCTGCCGTTCAAGGCCGAGCAGCTCGCCACGGTTCTCAAGGAGGCCATCGATGGCTGACGTCACCACCGAAGGCCCGGGGGGCATCAAAGCGCTCTCCCTGGTCCCGAAGGCCACCGCCAAGCAGTCCATGAAGGACTTCAAGTCGGACCAGGAAGTGCGCTGGTGCCCCGGCTGCGGTGACTACGCGGTCCTGGCGGCGGTCCAGGGCTTCATGCCGGAGCTGGGGCTGGCCAAGGAGAACGTGGTCTTCGTCAGCGGCATCGGGTGCAGCTCCCGTTTCCCGTACTACATGAACACGTACGGGATGCACTCCATCCACGGCCGGGCGCCCTCCATCGCCACCGGGCTCGCCTCCTCGCGGCAGGACCTGAGCGTCTGGGTGGTCACCGGTGACGGCGACGCGCTGTCGATCGGCGGCAACCACCTGATCCATGCGCTGCGACGCAATGTGAACCTGAAGATCCTGCTGTTCAACAACCGGATCTACGGCCTCACCAAGGGCCAGTACTCGCCGACCTCCGAGGTCGGCAAGATCACCAAGTCGACGCCGATGGGTTCGCTGGACGCGCCCTTCAACCCGGTGTCGCTGGCGGTCGGCGCCGAGGCGTCGTTCGTGGCGCGGACGGTGGACTCCGACCGCCAGCACCTGACGAGCGTGCTGCGGGAGGCCGCCGCCCACCCCGGTACGGCCCTGGTGGAGATCTACCAGAACTGCAACATCTTCAACGACGGCGCCTTCGAGGTCCTGAAGGACCGCCAGCAGGCCCTGGAGGCCGTGATCCGGCTGGAGCACGGCCGGCCGATCCGGTTCGGCGTGGACGACGCCAAGGGCGTGGTCCGGGACAGCCTGACCGGCGACCTCAAGGTGGTGGACGTCACCGAGGAGAACCAGAGCCAGATCCTCGTGCACGACGCGCACAACCCGTCGCCGACCACCGCCTTCGCCCTGTCGCGGCTCGCGGACCCGGACACCCTGCACCACACCCCCATCGGCGTCTTCCGGTCGGTGGACCGCCCGGTCTACGACACCTTGATGGCGGACCAGCTCGACGCCGCGGTGGAGCGGTACGGCAAGGGCGACCTCAGCTCGCTGCTCACCGGGGGCGACACCTGGACGGTCGTCGGGTAGTCCCCGTCCGACCCCCGACCCGGGCCCGGGGTGCGGAACGTACGGCGTACGTTCCGCACCCCGGGCCCTTCGGCGTACCGGGGCACCGGGGCACCGACGGCTGTCATGACCGTATGACGGTACGGGCATGACAGCCGGGGGTGCCCGGCGCTACCGTCGGGGAACGCGCGCCGACCGGGGTGCGACCGTGGCGAGGAGGAGCCTTGGCGGCGTCGGAAACGGGAACCGCCGGGACGGTCCCCACAGCGGCGGCGGGTCCGCCGACCCCGGGCGCGGCGGGCGGCGGCCGGGCGACGGACCGGCCGCGCGGCGGACCGCAGGGGGACCGGCCGGCCCGCGGCGAAGCGCGGGTCGGG
Organism: Streptomyces sp. NPDC059816; assembly: GCF_042732055.1. NCBI lineage: Bacteria > Bacillati > Actinomycetota > Actinomycetes > Kitasatosporales > Streptomycetaceae > Streptomyces > Streptomyces sp. NPDC059816. The sequence continues at coordinate 13,485 of NZ_JBHWIQ010000043.1, read as the reverse complement.
CTGTTGAACGGGGTCGCCGCGTACGGCATGTGGGGGCTCGTCCCGCTGTTCTGGCCGTTGCTCAAGCCCACCGGGGCGGTGGAGATCCTCGCCCACCGGATGGTGTGGTCACTGGTCGCGCTCGCCCTCGCCCTGCTCGTCGTACGGCGTTGGGCGTGGATCGGGACGCTGCTGCGCCAGCCGCGGAAGCTGGCGCTGATCGCGGTCGCGGCGGTCCTCATCGCCGTCAACTGGGGCGTGTACATCTGGGCCGTCAACACCGGGCACGTGGTGGAGGCGTCGCTCGGCTACTTCATCAACCCGCTGGTGACCATCGCCATCGGGGTGCTACTGCTGAAGGAACGGTTGCGGCCCTGGCAGTGGGTGGCGGTCGGCACGGGGCTCACGGCCGTCGTGGTGCTCGCCGTCGGATCCGGCCGGCCGCCGTGGATCTCGCTGTGCCTGGCGTTCTCGTTCGCCGTGTACGGGCTGGTGAAGAAGAAGACGGGACTCGGCGGACTGGAGTCCTTGGCCGCCGAGAACGCCGTCCTGTTCCTGCCGGGCCTCGCGTACCTGGTGTGGCTGGGCTCGCGGGGCGAGGGGACCTTCGGGGCCGAGGGCGCCGGGCACGCCGCGCTGCTCATGGCCACCGGAGTGGTGACCGCGGTGCCCCTGGTGTGCTTCGGGGCGGCGGCGATACGGGTTCCGCTGTCCACGTTGGGCCTGCTCCAGTACCTGGCGCCGGTGTTCCAGTTCGGACTCGGGGTGCTGTACTTCCGGGAGGCCATGCCGGTGGAACGGTGGGTCGGCTTCGGTCTGGTCTGGGCGGCCCTGTCGATCCTCACCTGGGACGCGGTCCGCACCGCCCGCCGAGCCCGCAAACGGCTCGCCCTGGGTTAGGCGCGTGCGGCCAGCCGTCGGCCTCGCGGGGCGGGGTCACCGACGGACGGTGCCTTCGGCGGACGGCTCCGGTACACCCCGTACAGCGCGAGGGCCAGCCCGACCAGCGCCATGCCCAACGGCACCGTGAGCGCCCAGCGGAACGCGCCGAGCCGTGCGTCCCCGCCGGCGAGCCCGTACACCGCGGTCACCGAGGAGATGCCGATGGCCGAGCCGAACTGCACGCACGTGGTGAGCAGCCCCCCGGCCAGCCCCTGTTCCGAGGAGTCGACGCCGTCGGTCGCCGCGACGGTCAACGGCCCGAAGACGAAGGCGAAGGCGATCCCGGTCATCAGCAGCCCCGGGAACATCGCGGCGTACGACCAGTCGCTCCCGATCCGCAGGGTCAGCCCGTAGGAGAGGGTCGCGAGGACGAACCCGCCGAGCACCACCCGGGCGTTGCCGAACCGGCGCACCAGCACCGGAGTGAGCGTCGGTGCGAGGACCGCGTCCACCCCCATCGCGATCAGGGCGAACGCCGTCTGGAGCGTGGACCAGCCGCGCAGTTCCTGGAGATAGAGGGTGAGCACGAACTGGAAGCCGAAGAAGGAGCCGACGAACAACAGGGCGCCCAGGTCGGCCCGGACCATCGCGGCCCGGCGGAAGATCCCCAGCCGGACCAGCGGACGGGCCGCGCGCCGCTCCACCCGGACGAACACCACCGCGCTCAGGGCGCCCACGGCCAGCACCGCCACGGTCAGCGGCCACCCGTGGAACCCGTGCTCGAAGCGGACCACCCCGTAGGCGGTCAGCAGCATCGCCCCGGCCGCCGTGACCGCGCCGAACACGTCGAAGGACCCGGTGCCCCGCGGCGGGCGCGGGGGGTCGACGGGGACCAGCCAGAGGGCCGCGGCCAGCAGGGCCGCCGCGAACAGGACGGGTGCGAAGAACACCCACCGCCACCCCAGCGCGGTGAGCAGCCCACCGGTCACCAGGCCGAGGGAGAAACCCGCGGCGTTGGCCCCGGCGTAGATCATCAGCGCCCTGGTGCGCGCCGGCCCCTGCGGGTACGAGGTGGTGATCAGTGAGAGGGCCGCCGGGGTCATGAACGCGGCGGCGACCCCGGTCACGAAACGCGCGGCGACGAGCATCCAGCCTTCCGTGGCGAAGCCGCCGAGGCCGGAGAAGGCGACGAAGACGGTGAGCCAGAGCAGGAACATCCGACGCCGACCGAGTAAGTCAGCCGCGCGCCCGCCGAGCAGGGTGAAGCCCGCGTACCCGAGGACGTAACCGCTCATCACCCAGGCCGCCGTGCCGGTGCCGAGACCGAGGTCGGCGCGGATCGTGGGGACCGCCACGCCGAGCATGGCGACGTCGGCACCCTCCAGGAAGATCGTTCCGCAGAGGACGAGCAGGAGGGCCCAACTCCGTCTGCTCATCGGGGGGGTGGTCTGCGCGCCCATGGCGGGCTCCTTCGAGGGGTCGCTGTGCCGCGCACCCGTCGGGGCACGTCCGGTCGGGTTACCGGTGTGAGGGTCAGTTCCCTCTTGTAACCACCTTGATCGTGCGGCACCCTCGGGAGTTGTGGAAGAGGGCACTTCGAAGTCACCGAGTAACCCGGACGGCACCGTGGGCGGCGCGCGCCCCGACCCCGATCCGTTCCAGTGGGACACCCGCGAGGACTGCGAGGTCCGGCAGATCCTCGACCGGATCGGCGACAAGTGGTCGCTCCTGGTCATCGCGCTGCTCGACGGGCACCGGATGCGGTTCACGGAACTGCGCCGGGAGATCGACGGCATCAGTCAGCGGATGTTGACGGTCACCCTGCGGCAGTTGGAGCGCGACGGCCTGGTGCTGCGTACGGTGTACCCGGTGGTGCCGCCGCGCGTGGAGTACGAACTGACCGCGCTGGGCCGCACCTTGCACCAGACGGTCCATCTGCTGGTGGAGTGGACCGAGGAGCACCGCACCGAGGTGGCCGCGGCCCGCGCCTCGTACGACGAGCGGGCCGCAGCGGAACAGGGCGACCGCTGACCCCCTGACGGGGCGGGCGACCGCTCACCGCTGACGGGGCGGGAGAGGCGGGGCGGGGCGCGCGGGGCTCACCGAGGGGCGGGCGCGGTCTGCCGTGCGCGGTGGGCGCGGACCTTGTGGCGGTTCCCGCAGCGCTCCATGGAGCACCAACGGCGCCGACCCGGGCGGGAGGTGTCCACGAACAACAGGGAGCAGTTGTCCGTGGCGCACTCCCGGACCCGGTCGGCGTGCGGGCCGGTGAAGAGGTCGATGGCGTCCCGGGCGACCGTCGACAGCAGGTGGGGCGCGGTGGCGCCGGGGGCCCAACCGCGCTCGCCCCCGGGGGTGAAGCACACCGCGAGGGGGGCGTGGGCCGCGGCGGCATTAACGACCCGGTACGCGGCGGCATTAACGACCCGGTACGCGGCCGGATCCGGCTGACGCCCGTTCACCCGGTCGGCGGCGATGCCGTGGAGTGCGTCCCGCAGGGTGCGGGCGGCGGGCAGGTCGTCCTCGGTGACGGGGAGGTCGAGGCCCCCGGGGAGGCGGCTCAGGGCGGCCCAGCGGATCAGGTCCGCCGGTTGGTGCAGCACCTCGAACCGGGCGAGCCAGCCCGGGCCGCCGGTGAGCAGCAGTTCCAGGCAGAGCGCGCCGGGGTCGAAGTGGAAGGTCGTTCCGACCCGGTCGCGCAGGGTGAGGCCGTCCCCCGGAGCGCGCCGCGGGGCATCCAACTGGAGTCCGTTCACCACTACTTCGGCCGTCGGGCCCTGGTCTGTGCTTGCCGTCTCCATCACCTAACCACTATAACTGGTTACATGACTTCACGGACACTGCACTGGAAGCTCGTCGTCGACGCCGGCGACCCCCACGCCCAGGCCGCCTTCTGGGCCGCGGCCCTCGGGTACGAGATCGAGGACAACAGCGCTCTCATCGAACGGCTGCTGGGGTTCAACGCGGTGACCGAGGACCAGACCGTGGAGTCGGGAGGGCGCCGCGCCTGGCGGGACCTCATCGCCGTACGGCACCCCGACGACCCGTTCGACGGGGACACCGGGGCGGGGCTCGGTCGTCGACTGCTGTTCCAGCGCGTACCGGAACCGAAGACCGTCAAGAACCGGCTACATATCGACGTGCACACGCCAAGCGGGGAGCGGGCGACGGAAGAGGCGCGACTGATCGCCCTGGGTGCGTCGGTCCTGCACCGGGTGACGGAACCCGCAGGTGGATGGGTACTGATGGCCGACCCGGAGGGGAACGAGTTCTGCCTGCACTGACGGACCGACCCCCCGGGCGCACGGGCCGGGTCCGCTTACCGGACGGTCCACCGCTATCCGAACACCAGTGTCCAAATAGCGCCCTTGAGGGAATCCCTGATTCCGCTGACCATCGGGCTCCCCCGTCCCCACGGAATCCGGAGCCCCCTCCATGCCCTCCACCCTCACCCGGGCCGCCGTCGCACGACGCGCCCTGACCGCCGCCCTCGCCGCCGGGGCCACCCTGCTGACCAGTGGTTTCGTCACCGGGACCGTCGCCGCGCCGAGAGTCGCGGCGCCCGACATCCCGGTGACCGCCCTCCAGGCCCATCTGACCCAGTTCCAGTCCATAGCCAATGCCAACGGCGGCAACCGGGCCCACGGCAGGCCCGGCTACCGCGCCTCGCTCGACTACGTGAAGGCCAAGCTGGACGCCGTCGGGTACACCACCTCCATCCGGACCTTCACCTCGGGCGGTCGCACCGGCTACAACCTGATCGCCGACTGGCCGGGCGGCGACCCGAACCAGGTGGTCATGGCCGGGGCCCACCTCGACAGCGTCGCCGCGGGCGCCGGCATCAACGACAACGCCACCGGCTCGGCGGCCGTCCTGGAGACCGCGCTCGCCGTGGCGCGCACCCAGTACCGGCCCACCAAGCACCTGCGGTTCGCCTGGTGGGGCGCGGAGGAGTCGGGGCTGGTCGGCTCCCGCAACTACGTGAACGGGCTGTCGGCGGCGGACCGCTCCGTCATCAAGGGCTATCTGAACCTCGACATGGTCGGCTCCCCCAACCCGGGCTACTTCGTCTACGACGACGACCCCGTCATCGAGCAGACCTTCAAGAACTACTTCACCGGGCTCGGCGTCCCCACCGAACCGGAGACCGAAGGCGACGGCCGCTCCGACCACGCCCCGTTCAAGAACGTGGGCATCCCGGTCGGCGGACTGTTCACCGGCGCCAGCTACGCGAAGACCGCCGCCCAGGCCGCCAAGTGGGGCGGGACCGCGGGGCTGGCCTTCGACCGCTGCTACCACCGGGCGTGCGACACCACCGCGAACGTCTCGGCGACCGCCCTCGACCGCAACAGCGACGCCCTCGCCCACACCCTGTGGGCACTCTCCTCCTGACGGACCCCGGGCGGGAGCCGTCGCGCTGATGACGACGGCTCCCGCCCGGTCGGAGCTCCCGCCGAGAACGAGCAGTACGACCAAAAACGACCAGCCACTGACCAAAAATTGACACTGAGGCAAGCCTCACCTATTCATTAGGGCGTCCGAAAACACGTTCCCGCAGGTCGTCGGTGCATCGACCCCGGGTTGCTCAGGAGGCCCTCATGCGTCGCCCGCTCGTCCGTCGCGGTACCGCCCTAGCCCTTTCCGCCCTGCTCCTCCCGGCGCTCGCCGCCTGCGGTTCGAGCGACGGCGACGACAAGGCCGAGACCAAGAAGGGCGGCGACTCCCAGGCGAAGGCCGCGGACGAGCTGGTCATCTACTCCGGCCGCAACGAAGAGCTGATCGCCCCGATCATCGACAAGCTGGAGAAGGCCACCGGCACCAAGGTCGAGGTCCGCTACGGCGACAGTGCCGAACTCGCCGCCCAGATCCTCGAAGAGGGCAGCCGGACCAAGGCCGGACTCTTCTTCTCGCAGGACGCGGGTGCGCTCGGCGCGCTCTCCGGGGCCGGGCTGCTCGCCGACGCGCCGGCGAAGTCGCTGAAGAAGGTCGACAAGGCGTTCCGCGGCGCCGAGAACGACTGGGTCGGCGTCTCCGGCCGCTCCCGGGTGATCGCGTACAACCCGAAGCAGACCACCGAGGTCCCCGACAGCGTCAAGGAGCTCACCGAGCCGAAGTGGAAGGGCAAGGTCGGCTACGCGCCCACCAACGCCTCGTTCCAGGCGTTCGTCACCGGCATGCGCGTCCTGGAGGGCGACGCGGCCACCCTGAAGTGGCTGAAGGGCCTCAAGGCCAACGGAGCCAAGCAGTACGCCAAGAACGGTGCGATCCTCGACGCGGTGGACGCCGGTGAGGTCTCCCTCGGCCTGATCAACCACTACTACTGGTACGAGAAGGCCGCCGAGGTCGGTGCCGACAAGGTCAACGCGAAGATCCACTTCCTCCCCGGCGGCGACCCGGGCGCGCTGATCAACGTGGCCGGCGTCGGAGTCCTCAAGAACGGCAAGCAGCAGGCCGCCGCCGGGAAGGCCGTCGACTACCTGCTCTCCGCCGAGGCGCAGAAGTACTTCGCCGAGGAGACCAAGGAGTACCCGCTGGCCTCCGGCGTGACCTCCACCGTGAAGGACCTGCCCCCGCTCGCCTCCCTGGACGCCCCGGAGATCGACCTCGGTGAGCTGGAGTCGCTCCAGAAGACCCTGGAGATGCTCAAGGAAGCCGGGCTGGTCTGACAGCCGCACGGCAGGAACACCGGACTCCACGGTGAACGACAGCGTGACCGCGCGGACCGCCGCGCGGGAGCGGGGCGCCGCTCCGCCGCACCCGGACGAACCGTCCCGGGCGCGGCGGGGCGGCTCCGCCCGTTCCTCGGCCCCCGGCTCCGTACTCGCCGCCGCCCGGCGACGGACGCCGCCGCTCGTCCTGTTGCTGCCCGCCACCGTCGCAGCACTCGTCGCCCTGCTCCCGCTCGGCTACCTCGGGGTGCGCGCCCTGGAACGGGGGTGGGGCTTCGCCTGGGACATCGTGTCCGAACAGCGCACCCTCGAACTGCTCGGCCGCAGCCTCGGGCTGACCGCGATCGTGGTGGGCGCGTCCCTGGTGCTCGGGATCTCCCTGGCCTGGCTGACCGTGCGGACCGATCTGCCCGGCCGCAAGGCATGGGCGGTGCTCGCGACGCTGCCCCTCGCCGTGCCCAGCTACGTCGCGGCGTTCACCTGGATCTCCGCGGCGCCCTCGCTCGCGGGGCTGACCGGGGCGTCGATCACCCTGACCTTCGCCTGCTTCCCCTACGTCTACCTCCCCGTGGCCGCGGTGCTGCGGGGCATCGACCCGGCGCAGGAGGAGGCGGCGCGGTCGTTGGGCAGCGGCGCACTGGGAGCCTTCCTGAAGGTCACCCTCCCGCAGCTGCGGCCCGCGGCGGCCGGCGGCGCGATCCTCGTGGCGCTGTACGTCCTGTCGGACTTCGGTTCGGTGTCGATCACCCGGTACGACACCTTCACCCGGGCCATCCACACCTCGTACCAGGCGAGTTTCGACCGCACCCCGGCCGCCGTGCTCGGCTGCGTGCTGGTCGCCATGACCGTGCTGCTGGTCCGGGCGGAGAACCGCACCCGGGGCCGGGCCGGCCACGCCCGCACCGGCCGGGGCAGCGCCCGGCCACCGGTCCGGCTGCGGCTCGGCGCGTGGACCGCTCCCGCGCTCGTCTGGTGCACCGCCGTCGCCGGTGCTTCCGTCGCCTTCCCGCTGGCGACCCTCGGCTACTGGCTCACCGTCGGCACCTCCGGCTTCGACGGGGAGAAGTTCTGGCCCGCGGTGCTCGCCACCCTCGGCGTCGCCGCCGTGGGCGCCGCCGTCACCACCCTGCTCGCCCTCCCGGTCGGGGTGCTGTCGGCCCGCTACCGGGGGCGGCCCGCCCGACTCCTCGAACAGTCCGTGTACGCGGGGCACGCCGTCCCCGGGATCACCGTCGGACTGGCCCTGGTGTTCTTCTCGATCCGGTACGCCTATCCGCTGTACCAGGAGTTCCCGCTGCTCATCGTCGCGTACGTGGTGCTGTTCCTGCCCGTCGCCGTCGCCTCGGCCCGCGCCGCGGTGCTCCAGGCGCCGCCGGTGCTGGAGGACATGGCCCGCTCGCTGGGCCGCAGCCCCCTCCAGGTGCTGCGGGAGGTCACCGTGCCGCTCGCCGCACCCGGCATCGGGGCGGGCGCGGCCCTCACCTTCGTCGTGATCATGAAGGAACTCCCGGCGACGCTGCTGCTGCGGCCCACCGGGACGGACACCCTCGCCACCCGGCTGTGGACCGAGACCGGCGCCGGCGCCTTCGCCGGCGCCGCGCCCTACGCCGCGGCCATCGTGCTGCTCGCCGCCGTCCCCTCCTACCTCCTCGGAAGGCGCTCATGACCTCCGCCCCGCTGGTCAGGCCCCTGTGACCGGGCTGCGCATCACCTCGGTGTCCAGCTCGTACGGACCGGGCGACCCGGTGCTCGACGGGGTGGACCTCACCGTGCCCGAGGGCGAGGTCGCGGCCCTGCTCGGCCCCTCCGGCTGCGGCAAGACGACGCTGCTGCGGGTGATCGCCGGGTTCCTCGATCCGGACGCCGGTGAGGTCTCGGTCGGGGGCCGGACCGTGAGCGGACCGGGCGTACGGATACCGCCACAGCGGCGCGGGATCGGCCTCGTCGCCCAGGAAGGGGCACTGTTCCCGCACCTGAGCGTGGCACGGAACGTCGCCTTCGGGCTGCGCGGTGCCCCCCGCGGCGAACGGCGGTCGCGCACCGCCGAGATGCTGGAGCTGGTGGGGCTCGGGGACTTCGGCGAGCGGATGCCGCACGAACTGTCCGGCGGACAGCAGCAGCGGGTGGCACTGGCCCGGGCCCTCGCGCCCCGCCCCGCGCTGGTCCTGCTCGACGAGCCGTTCAACGCGCTCGACAGCGGGCTGCGGGCGGGACTGCGCTCCGACGTCCGGACGGCGCTCCGGGCCGCCGGGGCCACCGCGTTGTTGGTCACCCACGACCAGGAGGAGGCCCTGTCCTCGGCCGACCGGGTCGCCGTGCTGCGGGCCGGCCGGGTCGTGCAGTGCGCGCCTCCCGAGGAGTTGTACGCCCGGCCCGCCGACCCGTGGGTGGCGTCCTTCGTCGGGGCGGCCGTACGGCTGCCCGGCACGCTCGACGCGGTCGACGCGGACGGTGCCGGGGTCGGGGTCGGGCGGGCGGTCACCGCGCTCGGGCCCGTCACGGTCACCGACCCGGACGCCGGGGCTGCTGAGCGGGTCGGCACGGTCGTCCTGCGCCCGGAGCACCTGCGACTGGTGCCGTCCGCGGAAGCCGGGCCGGACACCCCGACGGGACGGGTCACGGAGGTCCGCTTCCACGGGCACGACGCGCTGGTCCTCGTCGCCGTCGCGCAGACGGGCACGGTCACCGTACGGGTGCCCGGCCCCGTCACGGTGCGCCCCGGTGACGTGGTGGGCGTACGGGTCGCCGGGAACGGCACCTTCCACCGCGGATGACGGGGGCCGTTACGGGTGACGGGACCGTTACGTCGTGACGTCCTTCGTGGTGAACCGCGCCCACGCCGCCGACCCGAACACCGCCGCGTACAGGGCCTGCACGCCGAGGTTCCTGACGATGTCGTCCCAGTACACCGGGGCGCGCATCACATCGGCGAACGACAACCAGTGGTGCGAGAACAGATACGGGTGCAGCACGTCCAGTTGGGGTATCTGGTCCAGGATCTGCACGGTGATCAGCAGCCCGACGGTGGTCGCCATCGCGGCGATCCCACTGCTGGTCAGCGTGGAGACGAACAGCCCCAGCGCGGCGACCCCGAGGAGCGACACCGCGACGAGCAGCGCGATGAACACCGCCCGGACCAGCCCCTCGGCGAACCCGATCCGGGTGCCCGAGATGGTGGTGACCTCGCCCATCGGGAACAGCAGCGCCCCGACCGCGAGTGCCGACACGGCCACCACCAGGGTCGCCACCAGGCAGAACGTCATCGTCGTCGCGTACTTGACCAGCAGCAGTCGGCTCCGGCCCGCCGGTGCGACGAGCAGGTAGCGCAGGGTGCCGGCGCTCGCCTCGCCCGCGATCGCGTCCCCCGCGACCACGCCGACCGCCATGGGCAGGAAGAACGGCAGGGTCGCGGCGAGTCCCGCGAACACCAGGAACAGCCCGTTGTTGGTGACCTGGGCGAGGAACGCGGGGCCCGCCTCCCCGGAGCCGCCGCCCGCCGTGGAGCCGCCGCCCGTCTCCACCCGGATCGCGATGCCGATCAGGATCGGCACCGCCGCGAGCACGGCCAGCAGCGCGAGGGTGCGCCAGCGCCGGAACGTGGTGCTCAGTTCGGACCGCAGCAGCCCGAACGTCCAGGTCCACCGTGCGGTGCGCTCCCCCGGCGCCACCCCGTCCGGGAGCGCACCGGTCGTGGCAGTCGCGCCGCTCGTGGGGGTGGTGGCGGTGGTTTCACTGGGCGACATCGAAGCCCTCCCCCGTGAGCGCGACGAACGCGTCCTCCAGCGATCCCCGCTCGATCCCGAAGCCCCGCACCCGTACGCCCGCCGCCACCAGCGCCGCGGTGACCTCCGCGGGGTCGCCCTCGGGGGGCTCCGCCAGCACCCGGTCCCCGTCGGCGGAGACGTCCGTGAGCCCCCGTTCCTTCAGCACCCGCACTGCCTCCCCCGGGTCGGGGGTGGTGACGACGAGTTGGCCGCGGGCGCCCGCGGCCAACTCCGCGACCGGGCCCTGGGTGATCAACCGGCCCCGGGCCATCACCGCCGCATGGGTGCACACCTGCTCGATCTCGTCGAGCAAGTGCGAGGAGAGGAACACCGTCGTCCCGTCCGACGCCAACTCACGCACCAGGGCGCGGATCTCCCGCATGCCCTGCGGGTCGAGGCCGTTGGTCGGCTCGTCCAGGACGAGGAGGCGGCGGGGTCGCAGCAGCGCCGCCGCGAGCCCCAGCCGCTGCTTCATCCCGAGGCTGTAGGCCCGGGCCCGTTTCCCCGCGGCGGCGGTGAGCCCCACCCGGTCCAGGGCGGCGCCGACCCGGGTCCGACGGCTGCGGGGATCGGCGGTGGGATCCGCCGCGTCGTACCGCAGGAGGTTGTCCCGCCCGCTCAGGAAGCCGTACAGCGCGGGGCCCTCGATCAGGGCGCCCACCCGGGGCAGCACGGTGCGCGCGGCGCCGGGCATGGAGTGCCCCAGCACCTCGGCGGACCCCCCGGTCGGCTCGATCAACCCCATCAGCATGCGGATCGTGGTCGTCTTCCCCGAGCCGTTGGGCCCGAGGAAACCGAAGACGGTCCCCTCGGGCACGCTCAGGTCCAGCCGGTCGACGGCGAGTTGCCCGCCGCGGTACCGCTTGGTGAGACCCCTCGTCTCGATCACCACGCCCCGCGCCCCGTCGACACGCGTCCCCTCGATCCGATCCGTCACGCGCCCCACCTCCATCCCTGACGCTACCCGCCCCGCACGGGGTGTCGCCGGTCCCGCCGGAGGATCACGAGACGCTAATCGGCGTCCTGCTGTTCCAGCCACTTCGTCATCACCCGGTTGGTCTCTTCCGGCTTTTCCTGCTGGATCCAATGACCGCAGTCCAGACTGACCACTTCCACCTGGGGCACGAACTCCGGCAGCCTCTCCGACTTCTGGATCGTGTCCCGGTCGCCGTAGATCATGAGCGTGGGCTGCCGGATGATCGGGTCCGCGTCCGCCAGCAAGCGCCAGTTGCGGTCAAGGTTCCGGTACCAGTTCACACTGCCCGTGAACCCGGTCGATTCGAAGGCGGAAACGAAAACGGCCAGTTCGCCGTCGCTCATGACGGGATCACCGAGCGGCGTTTCCTCCCTGGCGAGATCGATCAGCGCCATACCCGGCTGAGGCTCCTTGGGAGGCTCGTTCTTCCGGTACAGGTTGCGAAGGAACTGGAAGGTGTTCTCGTCGAACACGGCGTCCGCGACGCCCGGCTGCCGATTGAAGTGGACGAAGTAGAAGTCGCCGCCGAGCACGGCTTCCATGAACTCGATCCAGGGCGTTCCTCCGCGCTCCTGGTAGGGCAAGCTCAGGTTGATCACCTTGTTCACCCGGTTCGGATGCAGCAGGGTCAGGCCCCAGACGACCATCGCACCCCAGTCATGACCGACGAAGGTGGCGTCCTCGTACCCGTAGTGATCGAGCAGTGCGACGAGATCACCCGACAGGTGCTCGATGTCGTAGTCCGTCACTTCGGTCGGACGGGACGAATTTCCGTAACCCCGCTGGTTCGGAACGATGACGTGGTAGCCCGCTGCGGCGAGGGCGGGAATCTGATGGCGCCAGGAAAAGGCGTGCTCCGGCCAGCCATGACAGAGCACGATGGGATTTCCGGCGTTCTGCCGGCCCGCTTCGAAGACTTCCAGCTCCACACCGTTGACCGGAACAAGGGTGGGCTCGGGGAAATCAGCTGGATCGAACATGGCTTTGCCTCTCTTGCTTTTCGGGGTGATCAGGCCCAGACGGCGGAGGTTCCCAAAGAATGCGCCGGCACACCCCCCGGGCGGGCCGGGGGCCGATACGGCTCTGGGCAATGGGGCTCGCCGGTGAGGCCATGTCGCCATCCTGCCGACCTAAACCGGTCACCCCATGACCGGTTTTCATGGAAGTGTCATCGGCATGCGAACCGATCGGCTGGTGGCCGTCCTCCTCCTGCTGCAACGACGCGAGCAGGTGACGGCAGCAGAGGTCGCCCGAGAGCTGGAGGTCTCCGAGCGCACCGCCCGCCGTGACCTCGACGCCCTGGCCATGGCCGGGGTGCCCCTGTACTCCCTCCAGGGCCGAAGCGGCGGCTGGCGCCTCGTGGGCGGCGCCCGCACCGACCTGTCCGGGCTGACCGCCAGCGAGGCCCGCGCCCTGTTCCTGGTCGCCGGCCCGGCCTCGACCGCGACCCCGACGGTGAAAGCAGCCCTGCGCAAGCTCGTCCAAGCCCTGCCGGAACCCTTCCGGCTCCAGGCCGAGGCAGCAGCGTCGTCGCTGGTCACGGACCCGCAGCGATGGGGGGCGAGCCGGATCGAGCAGCGCCCGCCCCGCTTCCTCGACGCACTCCAGGACGCGGTGATCCGCGGTGTCCAGGTGCGGCTCGGCTACGTCGACGGCAAAGGCGTCGAAACCGAGAGGACCGTCCACCCGCTGGGCATCGTCGCCAAAGGCCCGTCGTGGTACCTCGTCTCCCACACCGAGGCCGGCCGGCGGACCTTCCGCATCGACCGCGTCTCGTCAGCCGACCCGACCGACGATCCCGTGCACCGACCCGAGGACTTCGACCTCGCCGAGAGCTGGCACGAGATCGCCGACGAGATCGAGCGCAGACGAGCACCCCTCGAAATCCAGGCGTTGTGTGAGCCTCACGGGATGTACCTGCTCCGGATGATGCTCGGCAGTCGGCTCCAGGTGGGGGGTTCCACGACCGACGGACGGATCGAGGTCCTGATCCGCGGCCACAACGAGTACGCACTCGCCGGTGAGCTCGCCGGGCTGGTCGAATGGCTGGAGGTGACCGGCCCTCCGGGCGTGCGGGACCAGCTGGCCTCGATCGGCACCGCGCTCGTCGAGCGGTACGGCTGAGAAAGTGTTGGGTAACCGGGTGATCACTCGTTCTTGAGATCGTCGGCGAGGCGGCGGGCTGCTTCGGTCTCGATGGGGCCGCGTGGTTCGA
>NZ_JBHWIQ010000042.1:2920-47755 GCF_042732055.1 Streptomyces sp. NPDC059816 | reverse complement strand
GCGCGGTCCGGCCCCCGGCCGACCGCACCGGGGGACGCGGGCTGAGGGCCCGGGACTTGCGGGCTGCCGGCTCAGGGCTTGCGGGCCACGGCCTTCGTGAAGCCGATCTCCTCGTAGCGGGGGGTCTCGAAGCCGAAGGCGCCCGCATTGGCCAGGTTCTTGCGGGCGGCCACCAGCTCCGGGCGCTGGTAGAGGGGGATGGAGCCCGCCGCGGCCCAGATCCGGGCGTCCGTCTGCCGGACCAGCTCGCGGGCCTCCTTCTCGTCCAGCTCACCGGCCGCCTGGTCGAACAGCTGGTCGATGTGGTCGGTTCCCACCCGGGTGTAGTTCTGCTCGACGTTCAGGGACCCGTCGGCCGCCGGGACCGGCTTGGCGTAGATGGGCCGGGCGTCGGTGGCCGGGTACGCGGTGGCCGGCCAGGAGTACAGGGCCAGGTCGTAGCCACCGGAGGCCACGTGGTCCCGGAAGTAGCTGTCGTCGGCGACCTTCGTGGTCTCCGTACGGATGCCGATCCGCTCCAGCATCCGCGAGATCCGCTCCCCCACCGCCCGCAGCGACTCCGAACCCGGCCCGGACGGCAGCACGAACCGCAGGGCCAGCGGCTTCCCGTCCTTGGCGAGCGGCCCGGACGCCGCGCCCGCGGCCGAGGTGGCGTCGGGCGCCGGGGTGTTCGGCGCGGCGGTGCCCCGGGGCGCGTACGCCCCCGGGGCGCCGCCCTGTCCGACCCGCTGTCGGTCGGCCCGTTCGCCGTCGTCGGCCGCCGTGGCGAACCGGGCGGCCTGACGCTTGACCGCCCGTTGCTGGAGCGCGGCGGTGCTGGACGCGGGGGCGAGGACGGCGTCCGCGGACGCGGTGCCCCTGGCGGGGGCGCGGTCACCGGGCTTGGGGTCGTCCCGGCCCACGATGTACGTCCCGTCGCCGTCGGCGTCGGCGTCGGCGTCCCGGGCCGTGCCGTCGCCCGCGGCATCGGACTTCGCGGCGTCGCCCTCCTTCCGCTCCGCGCCGTCCTTCGCGTCCTTGGCGTCCTTGGTGTCTTCGGCGTCCTTCGTGTCCTTGGTGTCCTTGACCGTGCCGCCGGGCACCCAGCCCGCGTCGGCGAGCAGGGCGCGGGCCTCGGCGGTGTCCTGTTCCCCCAGCGCACCGCTGTTGTCGGCGTACGCGGCCTGCCCGGCGAGCGCCAGGTGGCTGCCGACCGGTTCCGCGGGGAGTCCCAGCGGCTGGAGGACGACGGTGGCCAGTTCCTGGCGGTCGAGGGCGCGGGCCACCGCCCGTCGCACCCGTTCGTCGGCGAGGGGGCCGGTGGAACCGTTGAGGGCGAGCTGGGTGTACGCGGGCTCCAGGGACTTGCGGACGGCGAAGTTGCGCAGCCCCGCCTGCTCGTCCGCGTAGTTCTCGATGGCCTTGCGGGTCTTGGCGCGGGCGAGCTGTTCCGCGTCGGCCGCCTCCTCGTCGTCACCGTATGCGATGGCCCAGGAACGCAGGGCCTGGCCCGGGCTGGTGGCGGCGCCCGGGCCGTGGGCGAGCGGGCCCGACGCGCCCTTGTCGCGTTCGGCGAGGCCGATGCGGCGGGCGTCGCCGGGGCCGATCTCGGCGAGGTCCACCTTGCCGTCGGCGAGGGCGGCGGCCCGCTTCTCGCGCGGTACGGCCTTCAGGACGATCTCGTCGAGCTTCGCGGGACGGCCCCACCAGCGGGCGCTGCGGCGGAGCGTGATCTCGCCGCCCTTCTCGTCGACGCGGTCCACGGCGAACGGTCCCGCCGACACCTTCAGCTTGCCGCGGGCGCCGTCGTTGAAGCCGTCCGGCGTCCCCATGACGTCCTTCGGGTACAGCGGGGAGAACAGCGAGCGCCAGTCGGCGTACCGCTTGGCGAAGGTGACCCGCACCTCCAGGTTGTTCGCGCCGCGCTCGATCCGCTCGATGCGCTCGTACCCTGCGTTGCGGGCGGTCCAGTACGCGGTGTCCTTGCCGGACAGGGCACGCCACTGGGCGAGGAAGTCGTCGGCGCCGATCTCCCGGCCGTCGCTCCACACGGCCTGTTGGTTGAGCTTGTAGAGGACCACCTGCTTGGGCGCGGTGGAGACCACCTTCGCGGACTCCAGGTAGTCGGGGTTGTACGCGGGGCGGCCCCGGGCGTCGAGCCGGAACATCGACGGGAGGGTCGCCTGTGCCACTCGGGTGGTGGCGGGGCCGGCGTCGGCCTGGAAGGTGTTCAGGGTCTCCGGGAAGGCGTCGACCGCCCAGGTGAGGGTGCCTCCGTCGGCGACCTCGGTGCGGGCGGCGAGGGCGATGTCGTGGGCCGCGGCGGGGGTGGAGTCGCGGTCGTCGCCCGATCCGCAGGCGGTGAGGACCGGGAGCGTGAGGGCGCCCGCCGTCAGGAAGGCGACCGAGCGCATGACCGTGCGCAGTCTGAGGCCGTCGTGGGACATCCGTGTACCTCCGGGGTCGCCCGTCCCCCGGAGGTACGGCGCCTCGCGGCGGGGGTCGGTGTGATCACGTGTGGTGATATTTGGAGCTGATCAGATCTATGGCCCCACGGAACCCGACCCGTAACGGCCCCCGACCGCGACACGTCGAGGGATGCGTGAAGCTCACTCGGGCGGCGGAACGATTCGCCTGCGGCGGCTCTTCGGTGGGGTCGCGGGGCCCGTCGGTCGGGTTCGCGCTTCCCCGCGCCCCTTCCGTACGACCTGCCGGGCGTGCGCCGCCCCGTGCCGTGCGCTGTGGTCTCGCGCAGTTCCCCGCGCCCCTTCGGTACGACCCACCGCGTGTGCGCTGCCCCGTGCCGTGCGCTGTGGTCTTGCGCAGTTCCCCGCGCCCCTTCGGTACGACCCACCGCGTGTGCGCTGCTCCGTACGGTGCGCTGAGAGCTCGCGCAGTTCCCCGCGGCCCCGTTCATCGTGGCGCCACCGCGCACGCCGCACGGGATCGGCCGACGCCGGCCAGGGCGCACCGTCAGGGGCGCGGGGAACTGCGCGAAGCCACAGCGCACCGCGCCGAGCAGCGCACGTCGAGCAGATCGCACCCGCTCAGGGGCCGCGGACCTGCGGCGGGGCGTCGCCGACACCCCCCGGGTGACCGGAAGCAATCCAGTCAGTGGACGGCCGACCGGACCGCGCCCGGTGCGGACGGGGAACCGGGCGCCACCTGCGCACGTGAGACCCCTCTCACCCCACGCCCACCACCACTACCGGACAGTGTCAAGAAAGCGCGGCCGGCGTCTTCCCAAGTCGCGATGTGACACGGAACACTCGCAGCGCATGAACATTGCCGCCCGCCATCGCGGAAATGAGGGCAAATCATGTCTGTCCAAGACGACTTGACGGCTGTACAGCGCTGCATCGACGACCTGACCCGAACCGTCGGACGGCTGGCGGAGCACGTCGGGCGGGACGGACTGGAGATCCGACGGGTCCGTACCGACGCCGCTCACCTCAGGGAGAGCATCGACCTCCTGAGGGAGGTCCACACGGCGGACGGTGGACCCGGCACCAAGGGCGGTACGCACCGACGACCGACCGCCGCCCCGCACCGACCGGCCCCCGAGCCGGACGTCGTACGGATTCCCGACACCCCGTACGACAGCACCCTGTGGACGGACGCGGACGACGAGGGACTCGGCGCTCTGCACCGCCACGGCCCCTGAGTCGCTCGCGGCCCGGGGGCCCCGCCCCGAGCCCGAGTCCCGACCCGAGTGGAGTCCTCGTTGGCCACTGGCACGGAACCCCCCATCCCCCGCGGCGGTGTCAGAACAGGCACCCGCGCCGCCATCGACGCCCCGCACCTGCGCACCGACCGCTGGTGGCTGGCCCCCGCCGGTACCGCGGCCGGGCTGCTGGCCTTCATCGTCTACTCGACGTGGCGGGCGTTCGCGAACACCGACTACTACGCGGCCCCGTACGTCTCCCCCTTCTACTCCCCCTGCCTCGCCGAGAACTGCGCCCCGATGCGCGACGGCCCCAACTGGGAGGTCCTCGGCGGCTGGTGGGGCCTGTCCCCCGCCCTGATCGTGCTGGTGTTCCCGCTGGGTTTCCGCCTCACCTGTTACTACTACCGCAAGGCGTACTACCGGGGCTTCTGGGCTTCGCC
Organism: Streptomyces sp. NPDC059816; assembly: GCF_042732055.1. Taxonomy (NCBI): domain Bacteria; kingdom Bacillati; phylum Actinomycetota; class Actinomycetes; order Kitasatosporales; family Streptomycetaceae; genus Streptomyces; species Streptomyces sp. NPDC059816. The sequence continues at coordinate 43,669 of NZ_JBHWIQ010000042.1, read as the reverse complement.
GCCCGCCTGCGCGGTGGCCGAACCGCACCGGAAGTACAGCGGTGAGACCCGGTTCCCGCTGGTCCTCCAGAACCTCCACCGGTACTTCTTCTACGCGGCGCTCCTCGTCGCCGTCGTCCTCACCTACGACACCGCCCTGACGTTCCGGGACGCGGACTACGCCTGGGGGCACATGGGCCTGGGCACCCTCGTCTTCCTCGTGAACATCGTGCTGATCTGGGCGTACACGCTGTCCTGCCACTCGTGCCGGCACATCGTGGGCGGACGGCTCAAACACTTCTCCAAACATCCCGTCCGCTACCGGCTGTGGGGGTGGGTCGGCAAGCTCAACGCCCGCCACATGCAGCTCGCGTGGGCGTCCCTGGTGAGCGTGGGGCTCGCCGACTTCTACGTGTACCTCCTGGCCAGCGGTGCACTCGACGATCCGAGGTTGTTCTGATGCTTCAGGTGGAACGGCAGCAGTGGGATGTTGTCGTGGTGGGCGCCGGTGGCGCCGGACTGCGGGCGGCGATCGAGGCGCGGGAACAGGGCCTGCGGACGGCGGTGATCTGCAAGTCGCTGTTCGGCAAGGCGCACACGGTGATGGCCGAGGGCGGCATCGCGGCGGCGATGGGCAACGTCAACTCGGGCGACGGCTGGAAGGTCCACTTCCGCGACACCATGCGCGGCGGCAAGTTCCTCAACCAGTGGCGGATGGCGGAGCTGCACGCCCAGGAGGCGCCCGACCGGGTGTGGGAACTGGAGACCTGGGGCGCCCTCTTCGACCGCACCCACGACGGCCGCATCTCGCAGCGCAACTTCGGCGGCCACGAGTACCCGCGCCTCGCCCACGTCGGCGACCGCACCGGTCTGGAGTTGATCCGCACGCTCCAGCAGAAGGTGGTCTCCCTCCAGCAGGCCGCGGCGACCGAGTCCGGCGACCACGAGTGCTGCCTCAAGGTGTTCCAGGAGTACACGGTCACCCGCATCCTGAAGGCTCCGGACGGGCGGGTGGCGGGTGTCTTCTGCTACGAACGCGAGACGGGTCGTTTCCTCGTCATCGAGGCCCCCGCGGTGATCCTGGCGACCGGGGGCATCGGCAAGTCCTTCAAGGTGACGTCCAACTCGTGGGAGTACACGGGCGACGGGCACGCGCTGGCGCTGATGGCCGGGGCGCCCCTGGTGAACATGGAGTTCGTGCAGTTCCACCCGACGGGCATGGTCTGGCCGCCCTCGGTGAAGGGCATCCTGGTCACCGAGTCGGTGCGCGGGGACGGCGGAGTCTTGCGCAACTCCGAGGGCCGGCGCTTCATGTTCGACTACGTGCCCGACGTCTTCAAGGAGAAGTACGCGGAGACGGAGGAGGAGGGCGACCGCTGGTACGAGGACCCCGACCGCAACCGTCGCCCCCCGGAACTGCTGCCCCGCGACGAGGTGGCCCGCGCGATCAACTCCGAGGTGAAGGCGGGCCGCGGCTCCCCGCACGGCGGCGTGTTCCTCGACGTCTCCACCCGCATGCCGGCGGAGGTGATCCGACGCCGCCTTCCTTCGATGTACCACCAGTTCAAGGAACTGGCGGACGTCGACATCACGGCCGAGCCGATGGAGGTCGGGCCCACCTGTCACTACGTCATGGGCGGGGTCTCCGTGGAATCCGACACGGCGGCGGCCCGCGGGGTGCCCGGGCTGTTCGCGGCGGGCGAGGTCGCGGGCGGCATGCACGGCTCCAACCGGCTCGGCGGCAACTCCCTGTCCGACCTGCTGGTCTTCGGCCGCCGGGCGGGACTGCACGCGGCCCGGTACGCGGCCCGGCTGACGGACGAACGCCCGGTCGCGGCGGACGAGCAGATCGAGGAGGCGGTGACCGAAGCGCTCCGGCCGTTCGGCACGGAGGACACCGAAGCGGCGGACTCAGCAGGGACGTCGGACGCGACACTGCCGCCGGAGAACCCGTACACGTTGCACCAGGAACTCCAGCAGACGATGAACGACCTGGTGGGCATCATCCGCCGGGAGGCGGAGATGACCCGGGCGCTGGAGCGGCTGGAAGACCTGCGGGTACGGGCGCGCCGGGTGACCGTCGAGGGGCACCGGCAGTTCAACCCGGGCTGGCACCTCGCGCTCGACCTGCGGAACATGCTGCTGGTCAGCGAGTGCGTGGCGCGGGCCGCGCGGGAACGCACCGAGAGCCGGGGCGGCCACACCCGTGAGGACCGCCCGGGCATGGAGCGCTCCTGGCGCAACGTCAACCTGCTGTGCTCGCTCACCGGGCCCCTGAGCGCCGGACGGGACCCCCGCGAGGCACAGATCGACCTCACCCGCGTCGAGACCGACCCCATCCGCTCCGATCTGCTGGCCCTCTTCGACAAGGAGGAGCTGGTCAAGTACCTCGCCGAAGAGGAGCTGTACGAGTGACGACCTCCGCATCCACCAGTTACGAGGCACACTTCCGGGTCTGGCGCGGGGACTCCGGCGGCGGTGACCTGGGCGACTTCCGGGTGGAGGTGAACGAGGGCGAGGTGGTCCTCGACATCATCCACCGCCTCCAGGCCACCCAGGCGCCCGACCTCGCGGTCCGCTGGAACTGCAAGGCCGGCAAGTGCGGTTCGTGCAGCGCCGAGATCAACGGGCGTCCGCGGTTGCTGTGCATGACCCGGATGTCGGTCTTCGACCGCAGCGAAACCATCACGGTGACGCCGCTGCGGGCGTTCCCCGTGGTCCGGGACCTCGTCACGGACGTGGGCTTCAACTACACCAAGGCCCGCGAGATCCCGTCCTTCGTCCCGCCGCCGGACCTGGCGCCCGGCGAGTACCGCATGCAGCAGGAGGACGTGGACCGGCCGCAGGAGTTCCGCAAGTGCATCGAGTGCTTCCTGTGCCAGGACACCTGTCACGTGGTCCGGGACCACGAGGAGAACAAGGCGGCGTTCGCCGGTCCGCGGTTCCTGATGCGCATCGCCGAGCTCGACATGCATCCGCTGGACGCCGCGGCCGACACCGGTCTCGACCGCAAGACCACCGCGCAGGACGAGCACGGGCTCGGGTACTGCAACATCACCAAGTGCTGTACGGAGGTCTGTCCGGAGGGCATCCACATCACCGACAACGCGCTGATCCCCCTCAAGGAGCGGGCCGCCGACCGCAAGTACGACCCGCTGGTCTGGCTCGGCAACAAGATCCGCCGCCGCGGCGAGTAGCCCGCACGGGGCGTACGTCCGTACGGGGCGGTTGCGCGGTACGGGGTCCGGCCCGTCGCGGTGGTGAACGTCAACCTCCGCGGCGGGCCCGGACGGCGTCGGTGTAGGTGTCGCTGGTCAGGGCGTCCGGCCCGATGCCCAACTCGGTCAGTACGGCGCGGATGTCGGTCAGGGCGGCAGGTACGTCCGCCTCGTCCACCAACGTCTCGACCTCCAGGTACGTGCCGTCGAGCTCGGGCACCCGGACCAGGGTCGCGAGCATGCGCCGCCCGTACGCCTCGAAGGCGTGGTTGCGGCAATGCTTCTCGAAGGCGATGCGTTCGACGTGACCGAGGGACCGGAGGATCGCGTGCGCCGCTGCGGCGTCCGCGACCTCGGTCTCGTACTCCGGTTTGGAACCCGACTCCGTGTCCACGGCGGCGCCCTTGTAGGTGAGGAGGGTCCGTGTCCCGTGCGTACCGTGCACGGTCCGCAACCGGAGCTCTTGATCCGCCCGGTCGTAGTAGGTGTCCCGGTACACCTCGACCCGAGCGGGGGCACGCGCGTCCAGTCGCCGCCCGATCAACTCGGGCTCGACCACGTACGCCTTCAGCTCCGCCTCGATCACTGCCGTCCTCCGACCCCCGTCGACAGCTACCCGCCCCCGGCGTACCCGCCGGATGTTCGGCTTTCCTCGGTGTCCCCGACCCGTGCCGCTCCGCGTACATTGCGAGTGTCAGCAACGTGAGGGGAGTCAGTATGCCCAAGCACACCGACACTTCCGTACCGCCCGGAGCGCACCTCAAGGCGCTGAGGCTCGCGCGGGGGCTGACCCAGGAACGACTCGCCGAGCGGGCCGGCGTCAGCCTGGGCGTGGTGAAGAAGCTGGAGCGCGGCGGAACCGCCCGGCTGGGTACGTACCATTCGCTGGCACGGGCCCTGGGCGTTCGTACGTCACGGATCTTCGACCCTTCGGGACCGCACGCGACCACCCGTTCGGACGACGACAACATCGACTTGATGCCGCTGCGTCAAGCCATCGCGCCACCCGTCACCTTCACCGGACGCATTGAGGTGGACCACGGCCCGTCAGGGGACGAACCCGACCTGGAACGGCTGCGATCAGCCGCACACGAAACCGGTGCGGCCTACCACCGGGACGACTACGCCCACGTGGCCGCGGTGCTGCCCCTCCTCGTGCGCTCTGCCCACGCCGCAGTCGAGTTCCACGGTGGCGGGCCCCAGCACGAAGCGGCCCTGCGCATCCGGTCCAACGTGCTCCAGATGGCCGGTCGTTACCTCACCCAGGTACGTGCCTACGACCTCGCGCACACCGCGCTGCGGGACGCCATCGAGGACGCGTTGCGCGTCGACGACTCCGCGGGCGTCGCGGCAGCCGTCTACCAGCAGGGATGGTTGCTCATGCGGCAGGGCCGACTGGACGAGGCGGAACAGGTGAGCGTGGCCACCGCCGAAGCCATCGAGCCCCGCATGTCCCGGGCCACCCGCTCGGCGCTGGGTGCGTGGGGCAAGCTGCTGGTGCACGCGAGCGCCGCGGCAGCCCGGAACAACCGGCCACGGGAGGCGCGGGACATCCTGCGGTTGGCGGGCGCGGCCGGGACCGCGTTGGGTGACCGGCAGGCCGTCGAGGTGTCGAGTTGGGGACGTTTCGACCGGCGGACGGTGGCCTTCCAGGCGATCGAGAACCAGCTCGTGGCCCAGCGCCCCGAACGGGTCCTCGGCCTGGCGGCCCGGGTGGGGCCACCGACGGACACGAAGGGCCGGACCTTCATGCGTAGGCACCTCCTGGACGTGGCACAGGCGCACGTGATGCTCCAGCAGTACGACGACGCGTCCGACGTCCTGTGGTCACTGTTCGACGCGACCCCGGAGTGGCTGCGCCACCAGCGCATGGCCGCGGACACCTTCGGTGACGTGACGCGCGGCACGAGGCGGCGCCATCTGTCGCAACGTCAAAGGGACTTGGCCGCCTTCTTCGGGACCCAGTAACGGACACGGAACGTGGTCCCCGTGCCGCGGCGGGCGGCGACGAGTGCCACGGAACGTGACTGTCGGTCACGGGGGCGTGCGCCGTAGCTTCGCGGTATGGACGCCAGCGCCGCCAGCGACTACCTCAGCCCCGTCACCTCGACCGAACCGGACGACCCGCCGCTGCTCAGCGACCGGCTCACCGCGTGGGCCCGTTCCCGGGACATCGGGGAGCGGGCCGCGGTCGCCGCGCTCATCGAGGAGGGCGATGTCCTGGCCCGCGAGGACGTACGACACCTCCTGATCGCGGAGACCGACCGCACCGCGTCCTGCGACTGGCCCCGCTTCGAGGCCCAGTACCGGACCGCGCTCGTACTGACCACGAGCGAACGGGCCTTCCTGGACCTCGTCGTCGCGGTCGGGTTCCCCCGGCTGGTTCCGTTGTGGCAGGTGGAGAACCTGGGCGACCGGCGGCTCGCGGTCGTCCTTCGCGCGCTCGCCGCCCTCGCCGGCAGCGAGACGGTGGCCGTGGGGACCCGCGCCTGATGCTCTGCGCTCGCTGCGGCCGCCCGATCCTGAGCGCCGAGCCCCACCGCGTTCACTACCGTCCCTCCATGTCCGGGCCCGGGTACACATTCCGCACGCACGAGGACTGCCCGGACCGCACCGCCCGGCGCGCACGGCCCCGCCCTCTCGAACGGAACGATCTCCCCGTTACCGCCGACCGCGACCCCGACCCTCCGGTACGGTGCCAGCACCCGGACGCGCAGGGTCCGGGGTGAACACGAACGTCCACGGGGGCGAGATGCTTCGACGGCGAGCCGATACACGCCATTTGCTCGATTTGCCGGATCTTCCACTTCTGATGAAAAACAGCTCCCCCGGCCAGTAAAACCCCAGGTCGCGACCTGTCGTCCCCGCGCGTGCGGGGTTGGTCCCGTCGGCCGCTACCGGCTCGGCACCACGATCAAGTCGTCCCCGCGCGTGCGGGGGTAGCCCCAACTGCGGCGGTACCTGCGTCCGCGCCGGTCAGCGATCCCCGCTCCGCGGGGCCCCACCCGCACCCCGCCCCCGGGGCACCGCCCCGGGCCCACCTTGCCCGCACCCCGCCCCGCGACCTACTGTGAATGCGCTTTCATTAGCGCAGGCACCCCGTGCCGGCGCACCCACCAGGGGATTCGTACGGACAGGCAGGCGGTCAGTCGGGTGAGCACAGCCCCCACGGTGTACGACGTCGCGGAGCGCTCCGGAGTGTCGATCGCGACGGTGTCGCGGGTGTACCGCAACCCCGACTCCGTACGGCAGCAGACGCGCGACCGCGTACTCGCCGCCGCGCGGGAGCTCGGCTACGTGCCGAGCGGGAACGCCCGGGGCCTGGCCAGCCGCTCCACGGGCGTGCTCGGCCTCTGCTTCCCGGACTACTCGGACCCCGACGCCGAGCACGAGGCGGGCGAGTCCGACGACGATGACGCCGCGATGCTCTACTCGGACCAGATCATCCGGGGCATGGAACGCGCCGCCCGCCGCCACGGGTACGCCCTGCTGATCGCCGCCTCGTTGTCGGGCGGCCCGGAGAGCCTGGTGGCGAAGGTCGCGGGCCGGGTGGACGGCTTCGCGGTGCTGGCCCGGACGGTGCCCACCGAGGACCTGGAGGTCATCTCGCGACGGCTGCCCGTGGTGATGTTGGCGGGTCCGCGCGAGTCCGAGCAGCTGGACCACCTCGACCACATCGAGGCGGCCAACGAGGACGGCGAGCGCGCGCTGACCCGGCACCTGATCGTGGACCACGGGCTGCGGCGGCTGGCGTTCATCGGGAGCGCCGAGGACTCCCCCGACGTGGCGGCCCGTTTCCGCGGGTACCGGGCGGCCTGCGAGGAGGCGGGCGTCCGGGTGGGGGACGAACCCGATCTGCGGGCCCCCATGATGACCCGCGCGGAGGGCGCCCGCGCCGCCGACGCCTTGCTCGACCGCGCGGAAGCGGACGGTGAACCGCCGCCGCGGGGCATGCTGTTCGCCAACGACCAGATGGCGGTGGGCGCGCTGCACGCACTGGAGCGCCGGGGCGTGCGGGTGCCGGAGGACGTCGCGGTGACCGGGTTCGACGGCATTGCGCTGAGCCGTCTGGTGCGCCCGGCGCTGACCACCGTCCGTCAGCCGATGCGGCAGATGGGCGAGGCGGCCGTGGAACTGCTGGTGCGCAGGTTGGGGGGCGACGGGAGCGAGCGGGTGCCCGGTGTGCCGGAGGTGGCGCCGGGCGTGCCCGTTTCGCTGATGCTGCCGGTGACGGTGGCCCGGCGGGCGAGCTGCGGCTGCTGACGTACGGCGCAATGGCGTACGGCGGGTGACCGGCCCGGGGTCAGGCGACCCCGAGCCAGCGGGCGAAGAACCGTCGCCGGGCCGCGTCCAGCCCCGCGTACTCGGCCCGGGTCCCCTCGTGCTCGAAGTGCCCGGCCGTCAGCACGTACGACTCGCGCGGCCCGGCCACCGCATTGTGCACGGCGAACTGTCCGGGCGGCGGCACCGCCGGGTCGAACAGCGCGGGTGCGACCAGGGTCGGGGTGCGCAGCCGGGTCGCCGCCGTGGCCGCGTCGAAGTAGCCGAGGACGTCGGTGACCTCCGGGTGCCGTGCGTGGTGGGCTCGCACCGCCTCGCCGCTGCCCGTGCACGGCATCGTGAGCCGTAGCGGGTGGTGGCCGAAGGTGGGCACCGTGAGTTGGGCGGCGCCGAACCGTTCGTCGCAGGGCAGCGCCAGCGCGCCGAGCCCGCCGCCGAAGCTCTCGCCCACGTACCCGAGTCGGGGTACCCCGGGCGCAGCGAGTTCGGGGACGAGGCGGAGCAGCGCGGAGGCGGCGCACCACAGGTCGTCCACGCAGCCGCCGATGACGTAGGTGTCGCGCGAGCCGATCCCGTGCAGGACGTGCGCGTCGGCGGTCTCGGGCACGTCGGGCTGGAGTCCCCGGGCGGGCAGTCCGCGGGCACAGGGCAGGATCGCGGCGGACCCGGGCAGCGGGAGCGGTAGGGCGGGCGCCGGGGTGTCCCGGCCGTCGTAACCGTGTCCGATCACGAACCCGTACCGGGCGGGCCGCCCGTCGGCGGGCAGCGCCAGCCAGCCGCCGGTGCGGACGCCCCCGGTGGAGGCGTACGTGAGCGGGTGGAGCCGTACGCCGTCCCGTTCGTCCTCGGGCGGGCCGACGACGGGGTCGGGGTCGACGACGCGGGCCGCCGCGTACCGGGAGCGCCAGAACGCGTCGAAGCCGGCGGGCTCCGGGGGCGGGGTCACGGCGAGCAGCCGGGCCGGGTCGTACCCGTGCGCGGGATCGAAGGGGAAGGGGTGCGGCAGGTCCGGCGCCCGCTCCGGCACGGCGGGCGTCGAGCGGGACGACGGCTCGACCGGTACGGATGAGCCAGACGGTACGGGCGGTACGGGCGGTACGGGCATGGCCGGAGCCTAGGTCGTGCGGGCCGCTGGGGGTACCGGGCTCCGAGCGCGCACCCGACCCCCTCGGCGGGCAGCGAGTTCGACCGCGGGGACCCTGCTCGCCACACCGCCCCGCCCCGGTCCCGCCCGGGCGGGGCGAAAGCGTTGTGCGCCACATTTCCTTTCCGTACGCAAATATCCGATCTAGCGTGCAAGGTGCCGTAACTCATGCCCCCCGCCCCCGAGTCGTGAGCCCCCACTCCCCATGCGACAGACCCCGCATCCACCCCCCACACGGACCCCCCACCCGGAGGGTCCACGCCGGCGCACGCCCGCGGGCCACCGGCCCGCGGGCGCCGTTACCGGAGTGTGATGTAAAGCCCCCTTGCATATCCCGGAACGCCTGGCGCAGAGTGATGTATGCGCTTACAGGCAGCGCATACATCACGGGCGGGCGTCCTGGGTACCCGAAGACGATCAGGGGTCTTCGGGTGTGAGGAGTCAGGGACGCCAGCAAGGCCCGGGAAGCTCAAGGAGGAGCCGTCCATGCACCGCGCCGCCAGAACCGCCACGGTCGCCATCGCCCTCGCGACGGCGTTCGGAATAACCGCCTGCGGGACGTCGGGCGGTGAGAGCGTCGCCGCCGACGCGAAGCAGACGCTCACCGTGTGGGCCATGGGCGCCGAGGGCGAGAAGCTCGGCGACGTCGCCAAGGAGTACACCGAGGCGAACCCGAACGTGACCGTCAAGGTGACCCCCGTCGGCTGGGACGTCGCCCACCAGAAGCTCGTCGCCGCGGCTGCCGCGGGGAACCTCCCGGACATCGCACAGATGGGCGGGACCTACATGGGCGAGTTCGCCGCGATCGACGCCCTGGAACCCGTCGACACCGAGATGTTCGACCAGAAGGACTTCTTCCCGGCCGGATGGGACCAGGGCGTCGTGGACGGCAAGGCGTACGGCGTGCCGTGGTACGTCGACACCCGCGTCCTCTACTACCGCACCGACCTCGCGAAGCAGGCCGGCATCGACGAGCCGCCCGCCACCTGGGCGGAGCTGCGGTCGGCCGCCGCCGCGTACCAGGACGAGGCCGGGACGAAGTGGGGGCTGTCGATCCAGCCGAGCGGCCTGGACACCGTCCAGAGCTTCTACCCGTTCCTGTACTCGGCGGGCGGCGAGATCCTCGGCGAGGACGGCAAGGCGGCCATCGGCAGCCCGGCCGCGGTGAAGGCGTTCGAGGAGTACGGGGCGTACTTCGACGAGGGCCTGGCCAAGAAGAGCGTGCAGCCCGGCTACGACGTGACCAAGGACTTCAACACCGGCGACGTGCCGATGTTCTTCTCCGGTCCGTGGATCATGTCGATGCTGAAGACCCAGTACCCGGACCTGGACGGCAAGTGGGCCGTCGCCCCCGTCCCGACCGGCGAGCAGTCCGTGTCCATGGCCGGCGGCTCCAGCCTGGTGATCTCCAAGGACAGCGACAACAAGCCGGCCGCCAAGGAGTTCATCAAGTACTTGACGGACACCAAGGGTCAGGAGGACTGGTTCGAGCGGACCAGTGACCTGCCCGCCGCCACCGCCGCCTGGACGTCGGGCGCGCTGGCCGAGGACCCGAACCTCCAGGTCTTCCGGAAGCAGATGGAAACCGCGAAGACCTCCCCGCCGCTCGCCGAGTGGTCAGAGATCACCTCGAAGGTCGACACCGCCATCGAGTCCGTGACCCAGGGCAAGGCCTCCGCCGAGGACGCCGCGAAGAAGGCGCAGTCCGAGGTCGAAAGCCTCGTGGAGTAGCGGCGATGAGCACCACGACCGGACCTGCCGCCGCCGGCGCGGCCAGGGCGAAGGCCGGGCCGCGCAACAGTCCCGGCCCGGGCGGGACGACACCCGACAGCGGGGCCGACAGCCGGGGACGCGGGCGCCGCAAGCCGCGGCTGGGCACGCAGAACCTCGCCGGATGGCTGTTCTCCACCCCGTTCCTCGTGCTGTTCGCGGTCTTCATGGCCTTCCCGATCATCGCGACGCTCGTCATGAGCTTCACGGACTTCGGGTTGCGCAACGTGACCAACCCGTTGGAGGCCGAGTTCATCGGCTTCGAGAACTACACGAGGCTCTTCAGCGACGAGAAGTTCCTCAAGTCCCTCTTCAACACGGCCTACTTCGTCGTCATCGGGGTTCCCCTCACCATCGGACTCGGTCTGCTGGTCGCGGTGCTCCTCAACAACGGCATCGACCGGGCGCGCACCTTCTTCCGCGTCGGTTTCTACGCCCCCGTGGTCACCTCGATCGTCGCGGTCGCCGTGGTGTGGCGGTTCGTCCTCGACCCGGCGGACGGGCTGATCGCCGGTCTCGCCGCCGAGGTCGGGCTCACCGCGCCGGACTTCCTCGGTGACGAGAAGCTCGCGATGCCGTCGCTGATCCTGATGGCGGTGTGGCGGAACATGGGCACGGTCATGGTGCTGTTCATCGCCGGGCTCCAGGCCATCCCCACCGAGGTGCGGGAGGCCGCGAAGCTCGACGGCGCCGGTCCCTGGGGCGAGTTCCGCCGGATCACCGTGCCGCTGCTGCGGCCGACCGTGCTGTACGCCACCGTGATCACCACGATCGGTTACCTCAACGTCTTCGAGGAGCCGTTCGTGATGACCCAGGGCGGCCCCTCGGACAGCACGCTCACCGTCTCGCTGCACATGTACCGCGAGGGCTTCAACTTCTTCCACATGGGCTATGCGAGCGCGATGGCGTACGTGCTCTTCGTGGTGATCATGGGCATCACCGTGCTCCAGCTCCGACTGCTGAAGGACAACACGGCATGAGCGCCACGAAGTCCACCCCGACCGCCGCCCCGCCCGCCCGGACCAGCGCCCCGGCGACCGCGCCCCGGCCGTCGACCGGCCCGCGGGCGCGCCGGGTCCTGGTGTACGCACTGGTCTCGCTCGGTCTGCTGATCATGTCGGCGCCGTTCCTGTGGATGGCGCTGTCGGCCTTCAAGACCAATGAGGAGCTCAGCGCCTCACCGCCCGTGTGGCTGCCCACCGAGTGGACGCTCGCGCACTTCGAGCGGCTGCTGGACCGCCTCGACCTCCCGCGCTACTTCCTCAACTCGGTGATCGTGGCGACCCTCGTCACCGTCTCCAACCTGCTCTTCTGCTCGATGCTCGGCTACGCGCTCGCCAAGCTCAAGTTCGCCGGCCGCAACAAGCTCTTCGGGCTGGTGCTCGGTGCGCTGATGGTGCCCGGCAACCTGATGCTGCTGCCGCTGTTCGTGCTGATGAGCAAGTTGCAGCTGATCGACTCGTACGCCGGTCTGGTGCTGCCGTTCGCGGCGGGCGCCTTCGGGGTCTTCCTGATGCGGCAGTTCATGCAGTCGATCCCGGACGAACTGCTGGAAGCGGCGCGGATGGACGGCGCCGGCGAGTGGTACATCTTCTGGCGGATCGTGATGCCGCTGGTCAAGCCCGCCCTCGCCACGCTGACGATCTTCACCTTCCTGGGGTCCTGGAACAACTTCGTGTGGCCGTTGATTGCCACCAACGACCCCGACAAGTACACGCTCCCGGTGGCCCTGGCGACCTTCGCCACCGACCCCAACCAGTCGGCCGGCTCCAACGGCATGCTGATGGCCGGGTCCTTCCTGATCGTGCTGCCGGTGCTGCTCGTCTTCGCGGTGCTCCAGCGCCACTTCACCCAGGGCATCGCCACCGCCGGCATGAAGTAGCCCGGCCCGCCCCCCTTCTCGTTCTCCGATTCGCTCCCCCCGCACGCCGGGCCGCTCCCCCGCCCCTCGGGCCCCTTGGGGCCGGAGCGCGCCCGCACCCACCAGAGAGACAGGACGATGACGCACGCCCCGACACGGTTCCCCGACGGCTTCCTCTGGGGGGCCTCCACCGCCGCCCACCAGATCGAGGGCAACAACACCAACAGCGACTGGTGGCGCAAGGAACACAGCGGCACCTCCCACATCCAGGCGCCGAGCCTGGACGCGGCTGACAGCTACCACCGCTGGCCCGAGGACATGGACCTGCTCGCGGAGCTCGGCTTCACCGACTACCGGTTCAGCATCGAGTGGGCCCGCATCGAGCCGGCCCGCGGTCACTTCTCGCACGCCGAGATCGCCCACTACCGCCGCATGGTGGAGGGCGCCCGGGCCCGTGGTCTGCGCCCGATGGTGACCCTGCACCACTTCACCGTCCCGCAGTGGTTCGAGGACCTGGGCGGCTGGACCGCCGACGAGGCCGTCGACCTGTTCACCCGTTACGTCGAGGCCGCCGCCCCGGTCATCGCCGAGGGCGTGGACCACGTCTGCACCATCAACGAGCCGAACATGATCGCCGTGATGGCCGGGGCCGCCAAGGCCGGGGACATCGGCTTCCCGCCGGCCGGGCTGCCGACGCCCGACGAGGACACCACCCGCGCGATCATCGCCGTCCACCACGCCGCGTCGAAGGCCGTCAAGGCCGTCAACCCGGACATCCAGGTCGGCTGGACCATCGCCAACCAGGTCTACCAGGCGCTTCCCGGCGCCGAAGGGGTCACCGCCGCCTACCGGCACCCGCGCGAGGACGTGTTCATCGAGGCCGCCCGCGGCGACGACTGGATCGGCGTCCAGTCCTACACCCGGACCAGGATCGGTCCCGACGGACCGATCCCGGCGCCCGAGGACGTCGAGCGCACCCTGACCAGCTGGGAGTACTACCCGGCGGCCGTCGGCTACGCCCTGCGGCACACCGCGGACGTGGTGGGCGACGTCCCGCTGATCGTCACCGAGAACGGCATCGCCACCGATGACGACGACCGCCGCATCGCCTATACGAAGGGCGCGTTGGAGGAGGTCGAAGCGGCGCTGCGGGACGGGCTCGACATCCGCGGTTACCTGCACTGGAGCGCACTCGACAACTACGAGTGGGGCTCCTTCGCGCCCACCTTCGGGCTGATCTCCTACGACCCGGTGACCTTCGAGCGCACCGCCAAGCCCTCCGCGGTCTGGCTCGGCGGACTCGGCCGCGCCCGGGAGCTCCCCACCGGGGAGTGAGCCGCGGGCGCGGGGCGGCCCCCTCCGCCGCCCCGCGCCCCACCGAACGACGCCGTCGGACCCGTCGCAGCCCCGCCGGGCCGACGGCGTCCCCCGCTACCCCCCGCTCCCCCCCCCACGCCCCTGTTCCCTCCACACCTCCCGACACCAGGAGCTGGAACCGCATGGACCGCATCCGTATGCACCGTCGATCGTTCCTCACCACCGCCGGGGCCGGGGCCGCCGCCCTAACCCTGGCCGCCGCACCGGCCCACGCCGCCGCGCACCGCTCCCCGTCCCGCGCACCCGCCGCCGACGCGCCCCTGCTGCACCGGTGGTTCCGCGACACCTACCGCTCGATCGACGCGATGACCACGGACTTCGGGCTCACCGCCGACAAGACGGACCTCAGCGGGCCCGGCCGCCCGGTGCCCTCCCGGCAGACCTCGCCCACCAACATCGGCTGCGGTCTGTGGTCCACGGTGGCCGCCGCCGGACTCGGGGTGATCAGCCGGGGCACCATGCGCCGCGACCTCGCCCGTACCGTCGCCGCCGTGGAGAAGCTGGAACGGCACCACGGCTTCTGGCTCAACTGGTACGACGCGTACGACGGTTCGACGTTGACGCAGTGGCCCGAGACCGGTGCGCCCGTCCGTCCGTTCCTCTCCTCCGTCGACAACGCCTGGCTGGTCGCCGGGCTACGGATCGCCGCCGACGCCGACCCCTCGCTGCGCCGCCGCATCGCCCGCATCCTCGCCACCGCCGACTGGTCGTTCTTCTACACCCCGTACGACGCGGCCGACCCGGCGCAGCGTCCTGGCCAGTTGCGCGGCGGCGTCTGGACCGACACCGACGAGCCCACCGGCCACCACTACGGCGCCCTGAACACCGAGCCGCGGATGGCGAGTTACCTCGGCATCGCGGACGGTTCGCTGCCCGCGCAGCACTACTGGTGCATGTACCGGACGATGCTGCCCGAGTGGGAGCAGGAGCAGACGCCGGGCGGCTCGTACGTCACCGTGGACGGCGTCCGGGTGTGGAACGGCCACTACTCCTACCGGGGTCGCAAGCTGGTGCCCAGCTGGGGCGGCTCGATGTTCGAGGCGCTGATGGTGCCGCTGTTCGTGCCCGAGTCGGCGTGGTCCCCGCACGCCTGGGGCCGCTCCCACGAGCACTACGTGCGCGGCCAGATCGAACACGGACTGGTCGAGGAGGGGTACGGGTACTGGGGCTTCTCCCCGTCCAACGTGCCCGACGGCGGTTACCGCGAGTACGGCGTGGATGCGATGGGCATGCAGACCGAGGGGTACGGGTCGCACGGGGTGGTCACCCCGCACGCCTCGTTCCTCGCCCTGCCCCAGGCGCGCGGCGAGGCCGTCGCCAACCTCCGCGCGCTCGCCCGGGACTTCGGCGCGTACGACGACGGGTACGGGTTCCGTGACTCCGTGGACGTCCGCACCGGGCGGGTCAGCGACTTCGTCCTCGCCCTGGACCAGGGCATGATCGCCGCGGCGCTCGCCCAGGAGCTACGGCCCGGGCTGCTCCAACGCCCCTTCCGGACCGGCGGGTTCGCCTCCCGGGTCAGGCCGCTGCTGGCCCGGGAGCGGTTCAGCAGCTGACCGCCGGCGGCGCGGGCTCAGCCCTCGCCACGCCCGTTCTCCAGGTGGACGATCCGCAGCCCGACGGCGTCCAGCGCGCGTTTGGTGCGGCCGTAGAGCCCGATCGACAGCTCCGTCGGCTCCGCCACCTCCTGGGGCGCGACGTAGGTGAGGACGTCCGGGTGGTGACCGGTGACCACCCAGCCCTCGACGGTGTCCGGCGCGATGACGCCGAAGTCCCCCGCGGCCGAGCCCGCGCTCACCGGACCGAACTGGGCGAGGAGCTCGGCGGCCCGGCCCGCGGGGTCACCGGACGCGGTCGCGAGGACCACACAGGTGCCGTGCTCGAACAGGGCCCAGGTCTTGTGGGGGTCGGCGAGGAGGGTGCGCCAGGTGGTGATCAGTGTCGGGGTGGTCATGGCGTCCAGGATGACCGCCCCCACTGACAGCGAGGCGTCCCCGGGAGCCCGCCCACGGTGCCGCGGCTGCCGCACGATCGCGGTCGCGGGGCGGGGTTCGGGGTCATATGTTCAAGGATGTGACGTCGCCCAGGAGTCGACCCCCGCGGGGTCCGGGCAGGTGGGAGGGTGCGCCGGGGTGGCCGGCGCACCCTCGGCGCACCGTGCGGCGGGCGGGGGCCGTGATCGCGCGTGGCGGGCCGGTGGCAGTGCTCGCGCTGGCGGTGCTGCTCGGGCTGGGGCTCGTGCTCGCTGCCGCCGGGGTCACCCGCGCGGACGATCCCGTACCGCTGTCCCGCACCGGGCAGATCACCGATACCGTCGGCGCCCTCGGTGACCGCCGCGACCGGGTCGCCGCCGCGCTGGAACGCCTGGACCGCGATCAGGGCCTCCAGCTGTACCTGGTGTACGTGCGCGACTTCTCCGGGCGGACGCCCCAGAGCTGGGCGGACGCGACCGCCCAGCGTGGTGGCCTCGGGCTGAACGACCTGCTGCTCGCCGTCGCCACGCACGACCGCCAGTACGCGTACTCGGTGGACCAGGACGTCCGACTGACCGATGCGCAGCTCGCCACGGTCGCCCGGACGGCGATCGAGCCGGCGCTCCGGGCGAACGACTGGGCGGGCGCCGGGATCGGCGCCGCCGACGGGATGGACGCGGTGCTGTCGGGGCGGCCGGTCCCCGTGCCGGCGCTGACGCCCGGCGACCCCGATCCGGGCAGCCTGGTCGGTCCGGACGTCGGCACCGGGGACTTCGTGCTCCCGGTGGTCGCGGTGGGCGCGGCCGGCGCGCTCGCGGTGTACGCGGTCGCCCGCAAGCGACGGCGCGCGAAGACGGTGCGACAGGGACCGGAGTGGGGGGCCAGGGCCCCGGGCGCACCGGGTCCCGTCCCGCTGCCCGAGTGGGACGGGCGGGCCCGCCGACTGCTGGTGACGACCGACGACGCGGTGCGCACCAGTGCGGAGGAGCTGGGTTTCGCCACGGCGCAGTTCGGCGAGGAGGCCACCCGACCGTTCACCGAGGCGTTGGAGTACGCCCGTACGGAGCTGACGGCCGCGTTCCGGCTGCGCCAACGGCTCGACGACGCGTTCCCGGAGGACGACGCCACCCGACGGCGCATGCTGGACGAGATCGTCGCGCGCTGCACGGAGGCGAACCGTCGGCTGGACGCGGAGTCCGCGGCGTT
Organism: Streptomyces sp. NPDC059816; assembly: GCF_042732055.1. Taxonomy (NCBI): domain Bacteria; kingdom Bacillati; phylum Actinomycetota; class Actinomycetes; order Kitasatosporales; family Streptomycetaceae; genus Streptomyces; species Streptomyces sp. NPDC059816. Next base: position 26,860 of record NZ_JBHWIQ010000042.1, on the reverse strand, counting down.
CGACCGGCTGCGGGCCCTGGAGCAGTCGGCGCCCGCGGCGCTGGAGCACGCCGACGGGGTGTACCAGCAGGTCAGCAGCCGGACGGAGGGCGCGCAGGAGACCCTGGATCGGCTCGGCGCCGCTTACGCACCGGCCGCTTCGCTGCCGGTGGCGGGCCATGTGGAGCAGGCGAAGGACCGGTTGGTGTTCGCGGCGGCGGGCCTGGCGGGTGCCCGCGAGGCGGTGGCCGCCGGGGACAACGGTCGGGCCGCCGTCCAGTTGCGGGCCGCCGAAGGGGCCCTGGACCAGGCGGGGACCTTCGTGGCGGCGGTGGAGCGGCTGGCCGAGGAGATCGCGGCGGCCGACCGGGCCGTGCCGGGTGCGCTGACGGAGACGGAGACGGACCTCGCCGAGGCGCGCGGCATGCTCGACGGCACGGTGGCGGGCGAGCCGACGGCGGATCTGAGGGGCCGGGTCGCCCGCGCCGAGGCGGTGCTGCACGCCGTGGGGGCGGAGCGGGCGGCGGGCCCCTACGACCCGATGGGCGCACTGCGGAGGTTGGAGGAGGCCGACGGGGCGCTCGACGCGGCGTTGACGGGGGCGCGGGAGCGGGAGGCGACCCAGGTGCGTGCCCGGTCGTTGCTCGGGCAGGCGTTGCTGACGGGTCGCAGTGCGGTCGGTACGGCGGCGGACTACGTCACCACGCACCGGGGTGCGGTGGGCAGCGGGGCGCGGACCCGGCTCGCCGAGGCGGAACGTCATCTGGCGCGGGCCGAGGGGGCGACGGGCGACCCGGCGGGCGCGCTCGCCGACGCCCAGCGGGCGGACGCGTTGGCCCGGGAGGCCCGGCAGTTGGCGGAGCAGGACGTGCGGGCGCGCGGCACCCCGTACGGCGGGCGCCCCGGTGGCAGTGGGGGGACGGGTGGCGCGGTGCTCGGCGGGATCATCCTCGGCCAGGTGCTGGGCGGTCTCGGCCGGTCCGGCGGCGCGGGCGGTTTCGGGGGTCCGTCGGGGCGGGGCGGTTTCGGTCCGGGGAGCTTCGGCGGCGGTGCCACCCGGGGCCGCAGGGGCGGAGGCGGGCGGTTCTGACAGCAGCTGCGGCACCGCCCGCGCAACGTCGCGACGACACCAGGTTCCGGCTCCACCACGGCGCCCTCACCCGAAAGGCCCTCCGATGAGCAAGCAGACCGTCCTCGGCCGTGTCACCCAGTTGGCCCGGGCGAACATCCACGCCCTCCTCGACCAGGCCGAGGACCCGCAGAAGATGATCGACCAGTTGATCCGCGACTACACCGCCCACATCGGGGAGGCCCAGGAGGCCGTGTCGGTGACGATCGGCAATCTGCGGATGCTGGAGCAGGACCACCGGGAGGACGTCGACGCCGCGGCCGAGTGGGGGCGCAAGGCGCTCGCCGCCAGTCGCAAGGCCGACGAGTTGCGGGCGGCGGGCGACGCTCCGGAGGCGGACACCTTCGACAATCTGGCCCGGGTGGCGCTGGAGCGGCAGTTGCAGGCGGAGCGGGAGGCGAAGGACGCGGAGCCGGTGATCGCCGCGCAGAACGAGGTGGTCGGCAAGTTGACGTCGGGCCTGGAGCAGATGAAGCGGAAGCTGTCGGAGCTCCAGTCGCGGCGCGACCAGTTGGTGGCCAGGTCGCGTACCGCGCAGGCGCAGAACCAGATGTTGGACGCGGCGAAGAACGTCGACGTGCTCGATCCGACGAGTGACCTGGGCCGCTTCGAGGAGAAGGTCCGTCGGGAGGAGGCCCGGGCGCTCGGCAGGCAGGAGTTGGCGGCCTCGTCGCTGGACGCGCAGTTCGAGCGGCTGGACGCGCTGGGCGACACCGCGGAGGTGGAGGCCCGGCTCACCGCCCTCAAGTCCGGCGCCTGACGGGTCAAGGGTGCGTCGCGGACCCGTTCCGGGTTGCTCAGAACATGCTCATCAGTGCTTCCGCGACGTCGATCTGGCCGCCTTCGCCGTCGGGGAGGGCCAGTTCGAACCAGACGGTCTTGCCCCGGTGGGTCCTGCGTGATCCCCAGCCGGCGCTGAGCAGGCCGACGAGTTGGAGCCCCCGGCCGCCCTCGTCGGTGGCGCGGGCGCGGCGGCGCCGGGGTTGGACCAGTCCGGCGTCCCAGACCTCGCAGACGAGGGTGCGGTCGAGCAGCAGCCGGAGTCTGATCTCGCCCTCGCCGTAGCGCAGGGCGTTGGTGACGAGTTCGCTGACGAGGAGTTCGGTGGTGTCGACCAGCGCTTCGAGGTCCCAGGACTCCAGTTGGGCGCGGGCGTACTCGCGGGCGCGGCCCACGCTCTGGGGTTCGCGGGGCAGTGACCAGTCGCCCACGGACTCGGCGGGCAGCCCTTGGACCCGGGCCATGACGAGGGCGATGTCGTCCTCGCCGTGGTGGGTGTCGAGGGCGCCGAGGACGTGGTCGCAGACGTCCTCCAGCGGGCGGTCCGGTTCGGTGAGGGCGCCGACGAGGGCGTGCAGCCCCTCGTCGAGGGGGTGGTCGCGGGACTCGACGAGGCCGTCGGTGTACAGGGTGAGCAGCGCTCCTTCGGCGAGTTCGACCTCGACTTCCTCGAAGGGTTCGCCGCCGACGCCGAGCGGCATGCCGGGCGGCACGTCGAGCATCAGGGCGGATTCGCCGGGCTCCAGGATGACCGGCGGGAGGTGGCCCGCGTTGGCGAAGGTGACCCGGCGGGTGACGGCGTCGTAGACGGCGTAGACGCAGGTGGCGAGGTAGACCTCGGAGAGGTCGGCGTCGCGGGAGGTACGGGCGGCCCGGGTGGCCTGTTGCACGCCGCCGGGGGCGCCGAGGCCGCGGGCGACCTCGTCCAGGGCGGAGAGCACTTCGGCGGGTTCGAGGTCGAGCAGGGCCAGGGTGCGGACGGCGGTGCGCAGTTCCCCCATGGCGACGGCGGCGCGCAGACCGCGGCCCATGACGTCGCCGACGACCAGGGCGGTGCGGTGCCCGGGGAGTTCGATGACGTCGAACCAGTCGCCGCCGACCTCGGTGGCGGCGTTGCTGGGGAGGTAGCGGCAGGCGATGTCGAGTCCGGCGGCCACCGGGTTGTCGGGCGGGAGCAGGGAGCGCTGGAGGATCAGCGCGCGCTGGTGTTCGCGCCGGTAGAGCCGGGCGTTGTCCATGGACACCGCGGTGCGGGCGGCGAGTTCACCGGCGAGGGCGCGGTCCCGTTCGCTGAACGGCTCGCTGCCCTTGGTGCGGGTGAACTGGACGAGCCCGACGACCGTGTCGTGGGCGACCATCGGCACGGCGAGGGTGGAGCGGATGAGTCCCCCGGGCACGCCGTCGATGAGGCGGGGGCGTCCGGTGCGCAGGGCGTCGGCGAACGGGGAGGAGAAGTCGAAGTGGTGGGTCGCGCCGACCTTGACCGGGGCCCGTCCGTCGGTGAAGGGGGCGTCGGAGACCGCGCTGGCGTAGGCGACCCGGCGCAGGTCGCCGCTGCCGCCGCCGGAGTCGGGGACGCTCCACTGGCCGGGTGCGGCGCCGTCCCCGTCCAGGAGCCCCTGGTAGAGGTCGACGGCGGCGAGGTCGCAGAAGCCGGGGACGGTGACGTCGAGGAGCTCCCGGGCGGTGGCCTCGATGTCGAGGGAGTTGCCGATCCGGGCGCCGGCCTCGTTGAGGAGGGCCAGGTTGCGGCGGGACTGGGCGGCCTCGCGGGCGGCGGCGTGGCGGCGGGTGACGTCGGTGCCCAGTCCGGCGACCCCGATGGGGCGTCCGCTGCCGCTGTGCACCCGGTAGAGGTTGATGGACCAGTGGCGGCGGTCGCTGGAGCCGGGGGCGGGTCCGACGATCTGCATGTCGGTGACGGCTTCGCCGGTTTCCAGGACGCGGCGCAGGGCGGCGGAGATCCGGTCGGCTTCCTGGCGGGGCAGGTAGTCGTGGACGGTGCGGCCCCGGTGGTCCTCGGCCCGCCCGCCGAACACGGAGGCGAACTGTCGGTTGGCGTGCTGCACCCGCAGCTCGGCGCCGAACAACACGAACCCGAAGGGGGATTGGCCGAAAATCGCCTGCGAGGCGGCGATGTCGGTCTCGATGCGGCGCAGGGCGCGGACGTCGACGACGATGCAGACGGCGGCGCGTTCGCCCTTCGCGTTCTCGGTGGGCATGACGTAGAGCTCGGCGATGCCGACGCTCCCGGGGTCCCCGTGGTCGCCCGTGAAGCGCGCGGCGCGGCCCGGGGCGGCTCCCCGCGCGTCCGGGTTCCCGCCGCGCTGCCCGGTGCCGCCGCCCCGCGCACCGTCGCGGCCGGGCTGCGCGTAACGCCCCGGGCGGGGGTACGGCCGGGCGGCCGGGCCCTCGGCGGGCGGTGTCCGGAAGGGCACCGCTCCGGTCCACTCCCGGCCGTCGAGGATCTCCGCGATGGTGCGCTGACCTCGGGCGCGCAGTTCCGGCGGGACGAACGCCTCGATGGGGTCCTTGCCGACGGCGACCGAAGCGGGCACCCCGAAGAGTTGTTCGGCGCGGGTGCTCCACTGTTCGATCAGCCCGTCCGGGCCGATCGAGAAGGAGGCCACCTTGAGGTAGTCGTAGATGGACCCGGGTGGCGTGCCCTGCCACATCGCGTCACCGCGCGTCTCACCCATCGCACCCTCCGACGAATGACCGGGCACAGTGGCCTGCGCTGGTATCTCGCTCACGCGAACCGTCCCCTCCAGCTCACCGCACCCGGTACCGGTCACCGGTGGCGGCTGCCCGCAGTATCCAGCACAACGGCCCCGCGCAACACGGTGTTCACGATCACAGCTCGGTCCCGACACTTTCCGGACCGGTGGTGACCGGTCCGCGCCCTCTCTCCCTTCTAACCAGGCAGGGCCAACTCGAACCACACCGTCTTGCCCGACCTGCCCGGACGCATGCCCCAACGGCTGGATGTGGAGGCGACGAGGCGCAGTCCCCGGCCACCCTCCTCGTCGACGTCGGCATGGTGCTCGGGGGGCGGTTCGGGCAGCGGGTGGGGCAGCGGGTCGGAGACCTCCACCAGGAGGGCGCCGGGCGGGCGCGGGGGCCGTACGAGCCGGACGCCGATGGGGCCGGAGGCGTACCGCAGGGAGTTGGTCACCAGCTCGCTGACGAGCAGGGCGGTCAGGTCGCCGAGGGATTCCAGCCCCCAGTCGCCGAGTTGTCCGCGGACCCTGGCACGGGCGTCACGCACGGCTCCCGGGTCGGCGGGGAATGTCCACTCCACGCGGTCGCCCTCGCTCCGATCACCCGGGTCGCCCCGGTCCCGGTCGGTGTCGATCACGCCGCATCACTTCCCTGGCCACCCGCGCGACCGCGTCCGGATTCATGTGCTTAGTGGGCACATACCCGATATGCGCTGCGCTCTATCCCGTGCGGGGCGCACAGAAGGTCGAGGAGCGCGAACAGCGCCCGCGCAGGGCGCACAAAGGTGGGCTCGTGCTCCGTCTGCGCACCCCACAACACCCCTGGGACCTGAGAGAACGCTGCATCAGGCACCGATCCGGGCTCCCGACGGCGGGCACCGGAGCGAAAGGCAAAAATCCCGTCAAGACGCCCGCACGGACGTGGGGTCAGCGGGGAATCAGGCGAACCGGAGCACTTCCCGTACGGCGGGAACGTCCTGATCCAGCCAGTCGACGGACCAGACCTCGGCCGGGCTCAGCCAGCGGACCTCGTCATGGTCCTGGAGCGGGCGGGGTTCACCGTCGAGGAGGTGCGCCCGCCACACCTGGAGGACGTAGCCGGGTTTGAGCGGCCACTCACCCGGCACCCGGGTCAGTTCCCCGACCTCGACGCCGAGTTCCTCGCGCAATTCACGGACGAGGGCGTCGGTCGGCGGCTCCCCCGGCTCGACCTTGCCGCCCGGTAGCTCCCACCGCCCCGCCAGTTCGGCCGGGGCGCTGCGCCGCGCCGCCAACAGCCGTTCCCCCGCGTACAGGGCCCCCGCGACGACCACCACTCGTTCCTCCACGCCCGGAGCCTATCCGCGGGCGCGGGCGGCGCCGCGACGCGCGGGGCACCGGGCGGACCGCGCACCGGGGCGGGCGCTCCACCGGGGTACGGGTGCCGACGTCACGCGGTACGGGGTGCCGGGGTGCCGGGGTGACGGGGTACCAGGGTTACGGGCCGGCCCGGTTACGGAGTGCTGCTCGGGCCGACCTGTTCCACCCAGTAGAGGTGCTGGTGTCCCGGGGCGCCGAGGCTGTCGGCGATCCGTTCCGCCTCCGCGCGCGTGGCGTACCGACCCACGCGGTAGCGGTTGCCGTTGTCGTCCTCCCGTATGACGAGCCAGGGCAAGGTGGCCGTGCCTTCGGTCATCGCGCCCCTCCCCTTTCTCCCCGTGGCTCGATCCGTGCCGTGTCCACCAAGGAAACCGCAATCTGCATATGCCCGAGCCTACGCCCGACCTTCACGCACCGGATATGCCTTTACACAAAGAGGTAGGCAACAAGCCATGGACAAGGGGGCACGCCTCCGTCCGCGCGCCCCCCTTGCCGGATCCCGAACGCCCTGCACACCCGGCGGGCGCCGCACCCCGGCCACCGCCCTCCCACAACACCGCGCCGTCCGTCCGCACAAAACCCCCCACCCCTCACGCGTCAGCGAACAACTCCCCGCACCCCACCGCGGACCGCGCCCCGGCAGAACGGCCAGATTCCACCCACTCCCGCCGACCGGGCCCGGGGCGACCGGGACCGACCGGAGCGCTACCGAACGGGCAGGTGGTAGGCCACCCGGTACCGATCGGCGGGAACGACCAGGTCGGCCGTCTCCACGGGCCGCCCGGAGGCGTAGAACGTCCGCCGTATGACGATCACGACGTGACCGGGCACCCCGCCCAGTGCCAGCAGTTCGTCCGCCAGCCCCGGTCGGGCGCCGACCTCCTCCGTGACGTTGTCCACGACGACGTCGATCGCGGCCATCCGCCGCACCACTCCCGTACCCCGCAGCGGCCCTTCCTCGGGCAGCATCACGGGGGTCCGACCGGTCAGGGCGAGCGGCTCCCAGGAGGTGGACAGCATCATCGCGTCACACCCGTCCCGGTACACGTACCGCGTGCGCATCACCCGGTCCCCGACGTCGATGCGGAGCCGTTCGGCCACGTCCGGGTCGGCGTCCGTCTGTTCGCTGCGGGACTCCCAGGCACCGCGCACCGAGCAGTCCGCCTGTTCCTGCTTGAACGGGGTGGGGCCCTCGGAGGGGCGGTACCCGGAGCGGGCGATGCGCCGGGGCACGGAACGCTCGCGGACGTACGTACCGGAACCGGAACGGCCCTCGACCAGGCCTTCCGCCATCAGGACCTTGCGGGCCTCCAGGGCGACGGTGTCGGAGACGCCGTACTCCTCACGGATCTTGGCCTGCGAGGGGAGACGGGTGTGCGGGGGCAACGAGCCGTCGGTGATCTTCCTGCGCAGATCACCCGCGACCCGCAGATACGCCGGCTGGTCACCGAATGTCACTGGCCCCTCCCAACGGGTTGACGCACAGCAACAGACTCGCAACCGTGGGTGGCGCCGTGCAACCAAGGGCCAGAGAATCACCCGAAGTGATGACATGCCTTTACCCAGGCCATTTCCCCGGGTATGGCGCCACGGGCCGTTGCCGGTGAACCGTTCAGCCGCGGATCACACGGCCGCCCCGACCCCGGGCCCCGCGTCCCCGTTGCCTCGCTCGTTTCCCTTGTCCCCCCTGTCTCCCTTGTCTCCCTTGTCTCCCTCGCCCCCTCCGGCGCCCGACTCCTCGGGATCGCTCACGAGGTGGGGCGGCGGGGTCGTCCCCAGGCCGAGCGCCTCCCGGGACGGAACCGCGCCGTCGGGCTCGACCAGGTCCATGCCCCTGCCGTAGTGGAGGTAGAAGGTGTCCGCGTCGGTGGCGCGGGCCGCCAGGTCCCATTCCTTGCGCGCCGCGTCGAGGTCCTTGACCAGCGCGGCGACGGCGGACGCGCTCCGCTGTGGCCAGGTGCGGTCACGGAGCAGGTAGGTCTGCGCGACCAGGGCCTCGGACATCTCGACGGCCCACTCCCGGTGGCCCGGCAGGTCGTCCTCGACGTAGGCGGCCTCGGGGGTCGCCTCCAGGGCGCCCTCCAGGCGCCGCGCCGCCTGGAGGTAGACGAGTTGGTCACGGGTCTGCATGGTGGCGTCGTTGCGCAGGGACCCGGTGAGCCGGGTCTTGCCGTCCGCACTGCCGAACATGCAGGTGACCTCGCGGTCGCCGAGCTTCCAACTCTCCGGGGTGGGCGTGAAGTAGTACACGTCGACGTCGGGGGGATGCGCCCACGAGTCCATCGCGTAGACGAAGCGCAGGTCGTCACACTTGACGTCGGCTTCGGCGGAGATCGCCTTGTCGCCCGGGTAGGAACCGTCCGCGCCGCTCACCCCGTAGGTGCCGAACGCCTCGCCGTCGTGCTTCTCGGCGCAGGACACCTCGTCGACGTCGTAGGTGAGCCCTTCGAGCCCGCCTTGCCGGGTGGTGAAGCAGTCGCCCTTGTTCACCGCGAAGACGGGGTACGTCGCGTCCCGCACCCCCGCCCGGACGTCGCCCCAGCCGCCGCCGAGCAGGACCAGCAGGTGCAGCAGCAGGCCGAAGCAGGACAGGGCGATCCCCCACACCGCCATCGCCTTGCCGCGTTCACCGGTGCGGCGCATGCGGGAGAGCGCGACGACCCCGAGGACGAGCCCGACCGCGGGCAGGAAGCACAGGACGCCGAAGACCAGCGCCGTGATCGCGAGCCCGCTCACCGGGGGCCGCGGCGGCGGGCCACCCCAACCGCCCGGCCCCCCCGGCCACTGCGGGTACGGCGGGCCCGGCATACCCGGACCGCCCGGAGCCCCGGGAACGCCGACCGGCGGACCGTAGGGGCCGCCGGGGTACCCGACCGGGCCCTGCGGCTGGCCGGGAACGCCACCCGCGACGGGCGCCGCGAACGGATTGCCGCCCGGTTCCCCGGAGCGCGGCGGCCGAGGCTGTTGCGGGGTGCCCGGGCCGGGCGGCGGGGGTATGGACACGAGTGTGGTGCTCCTGGGTTCGGGCCGGGGCGGCCGGTCGCCCGGGGGCGACGGCGGTGCATGGCCCGTGCATCGTATGTGGCGGTGCGGCAGGGGCGGCAGCCGGTACGCGGGGTGACGCGCCTCGTCCCCGTGCGCGGCGCGGGCCGCGGATCACGGGGACGAGGTGGGTGTCCGGTCAGCGGGCGGGCCCGCTCAGCGCACCGGGGTCACGCGTGGTGGGCGTCAGAACTGGAGCGCCCAGGAGTCGATCTTCCCCACGTCCTGGGCCGCGTTGTCGCTGACCCGCAGCTTCCAGGTGCCGTTGGCCGTCTCGGCGGAGGCGTCCACGCTGTACGTGGTGTTGATGTTGTCCGTCGAGCCGCCCTCCCCGTAGCCCTTCAGGGTGTACGCGGTGCCGTCGGGGGCGATCAGCTGGACCTGGAGGTCACCGATGTACGTGTGCTGGATGGCGACCTCGACGCCGAGCGCGGCGGGGGCGTTGCCGGAGACGCCGGTGACCGTGATCGGCGACTCGGCCGTCGCGTTGTCGGCGATGGCGTGGTCGTCGAGGTTCTGGAAGCGGTCGCCCGGCGGGTTGGTGGTGCCGCCGCCCACGTTCAGCAGGCGGTTGGGCGAGCCGGTGCCCGGGGTGCCGACCACCCCGGTGGTGGCGGCGGAGACCAGCCCGGCGGACACCTGCGCGGGTGTCGCCGTCGGGTTCGCCTGGAGGTACAGCGCGGCGGCGCCGGCCACGTGCGGGCTGGCCATCGAGGTGCCCGAGATGGTGTTGGTCGCCGAGTCGCTGGTGTTCCAGGTGGAGGTGATGGAGGTGCCCGGCGCGAAGATGTCCAGCACCGAACCGAAGTTGGAGAACGAGGAGCGGGCGTCGGTGTTCGTGGTGGACCCGACGGTGATGGCCTCGCTGACCCGCGCCGGGGAGTAGTTCGAGGCGTTGGCGTTGGAGTTGCCCGCCGCGACGGCGAAGGTGACGCCGGAGGCGATGGCGTTGCGGACGGCGGCGTCGAGGGTCGCGTCCGCACCTCCGCCGAGGCTCAGGTTGGCGACGGCCGGCTTGACCGCGTTGTTGGCCACCCAGTCGATCCCGGCGACGACCTGCGCGGTGGTGCCGGAGCCCGAGTTGTTGAGGACCCGCACACCGACGATGTTGGCCTTCTTGGCGACGCCGTGGGCGGTGCCCGCGACGGTCCCGGCGACGTGCGTGCCGTGGCCGTGGCCGTCCTGGGCGACGTTGTCGTTGTCGATGGCGTCGTAGCCGTTGGCCGCCCGACCGCCGAAGTCGCTGTGCGAGATGCGCACCCCGGTGTCGACGACGTACACGGTGACGCCCTGGCCGGCGCCGTCCGGGTACGTGTACTTGCTGTCCAGCGGCAGGTTGCGCTGGTCGATCCGGTCCAGGCCCCAGGACGGCGGGTTGACCTGGGTGGCGGTGGTGGTGAAGGTCCGGTTCTGCGCGACGGTGGCCACGGCCGGGTCGGCGGCGAACTTCTTCGCCTGCGCCTCGGAGAGCGTGACCGCGTACCCGTTGAGGGCCTTGGTGTAGGTGCGCTGGATCTTCGCCCCGTACTCCCTGGCGAGCGCCTTGCCGGCCGCCGAACCGGCGCGGGCCTCGCCGCTGCGGAGGGTCACGATGTAGCTGTTGTCGATCGTGCCGGGAGCACCGGCGTTCAGGATGCGGCCCTCCTTGGGGTCGGGCGCGGCCGTGGCCGGAAGCGCGGTGACGGCGCCGAGGGCGAGGGCGGCCGTGACGGCGGCTCCCAGGGTGCCGAGCACTCTGCGTCGCACGGGGTTCTTGGTGCGGTGCCCGGCATCACGTTGCAGTGCCATCCGAGGGTTCCTCCTCATCGATGGAGCGCTGGTGGGGGGTGGTGCGTCGTGCGGTACCGCTCGGGTGCCGTCCCGCCCGGGGTGCATGCGGGAGGCGGTCGACGGAACGTCCGCAGGGAGCGACGCCCGCCAAGCGACAGGGTCATGTCAACCAGGTCGCCCGAGGAATGATTGAACGACCCAGAGGAATCCACAAGGGCTGTGCGCGGATGTAACACTGAGGCCACGCACCCTTCATGACGTGAACTCATCCACCGTCGCGCCCCACCCGTCACACCACCCCCGACCTGCGCACCCACATCACACACCGCCCGGCGTTCCAGCGCCCGACCGCCCCCGCGACTGCACCTCACCGCCCCGCGCGACAGCACCTCGCCGCCTCGCGCGGCCGTGCTCCACCGCGCCACGGCGCACCCCGCCCGAACGTGGGACACCCCGGCGCGCACACCCGACCGCGTCCATGAACCGGGCCAAGGTCGGACGATGGACACCCCGACCACCACCCCCGCCGATGCCCCCCTCGCCACGCCCGCCGCCGGACCTCCCGGCCGGCCCCCCGCGCACCGCCGCCGGCGCAGCGCACCGCGACTCGCCACCACCCTGCTCGCCGCCGCCCTGCTGCTCCCCCTGGCACCGGCGTCCGCGAGCGGAGCCGGCGCCCCGACCGCCCCCGGTGCGGACCCCGGTGAGCGGGACTGCGCCCTCGACTCCCCCGACTGGACGCCCGTCGCCACCGCGGTCCCCGCGCCCACCGACGCCCACCACCCGCACCTCGGCAACGGCTACTTGGGCGTCCGCGTCCCGCCCGCCGGCAGCGGCTACGCAGAGCCGGGCGGCGCGACCGGCTGGCCGCTGTACACCCCGCGCTACGACGGCGCGTTCGTCTCCGGCCTCTACGCCCGGGGCCCGGCGAGCACCGGAGGCCGGGACGCCGTCGCCGCCCTCCCCACCTGGACGGGACTGGAGCTGACGGCGGGCCACCACACCTACGGGACGGACGCCTCCGGGACCACCGACTACCGGCAGACGCTCTCGCTACGCTGCGGCTTCCTGCGCACCTCCCTCACCTGGACCGCTCCGGACGGCCGCCGCACCGACCTGGTGTACGACGTCCTCACCGACCGCACCTCCCCGCACGTCGGAGCCGTCCGACTGCGGATCACCCCGCACTGGGACGGCACGGCACGGATCACCGACCGCATCGACGGACGGGGCGCCCGCCGGATCACCCCGTCCGTCGATGCGGTCGGGGGCGCCCTCGCCCCGGACACGATGGCCGTCGCCTTCCGCACGGAGGAACACGAGGCACGTGAGGCAGACGAGGCTCACGCGAAGGGCGCGAAGGGCGCAGCCGAGGGTGCGAAGGGGCGCGAACCCACCGAGGGGGCGCTCGTCTCCACCCTCCGGTCGCCCGGGCGCCCGCGCTCCGCCACTCCGCCCCGGGACCTCACCGCGACCCAGTCCACCACCCTGGACGTCCGCGCCGGCCGGACCTACGAGATCACCAAGTACGTGGGGGTGGACACCGCACTCACCTCCCGTTCACCGCACGAAAGCGCCCGCGCGCACGCCGCGCGCGCGGCCGAACGGGGCTGGGACGCCCTGTTCGCCGAGCACAGCGCCGCCTGGCGCGCCCTGTGGTCCGCGGACGTCGAGACACCGGCCGACGCCCAGGTGCAACGGTGGCTGCGCTCGACCCAGTACGGACTGCTCACCGCACTGCGCCCCGGCGCCCGCAACAGCGTGGCGCCCAGCGGCCTGAGCAGCGACGACTACGCCGGCATGGTCTTCTGGGACGCCGAGACCTGGATGTACCCCGGTCTGCTGGCCACCCGCCCCGAACTCGCCCGACCCGTCGTCGACTACCGCGACCGCACCCGCCCGGCCGCCGCCGCCAACGCCGTACGGACCTGGGTCAAGGGCCTGTTCTACCCGTGGACCAGCGCCCGCGACGGCGATCTGTGGGCCGAGTGCCAGAGTTGGAACCCGCCCCACTGCCTGACCCAGAACCACCTCCAGGGGGACATCGCCCTGGCCGTGTGGCAGTACCACCTCGCGACCGGGGACCGGGCCTGGCTGCGTGCGCACGGCTGGCCGCTGCTGCGCGGCGCCGCCGAGTACTGGGCCTCCCGGGCGACCGCGAACCCCGACGGCACGTACTCCGTCAACGAGGTGGCGGGGCCCGACGAGTACAGCAACGGCGTCGACGACGGCGCCTACACCAACGCCGTCGCCGCGACCGCCCTGCGGTACGCGGTGGACGCCGCCCGCGAGGTGGGCGACGAGGCGCCCGCCCTCTGGACACGGATCGCCGACCGGCTGCGCATCCCGTACGACGCGCAGCGCAAGGTGTTCCTCCAGTACGACGGGTACACCGGGTCGCGGATCAAACAGGCCGACACGGTGCTGCTCGTCTACCCGCTGGAGTGGCCCATGCCCAGCGGCGCGGCGGCGGCCACCCTCGACTACTACGTGGCCCGCACCGACCCCGACGGTCCCGCGATGACGGACTCCGTCTACGCGATCGCCGCCGCCACGACCGACGAACCCGGCTGCGCCGCGTACACCTTCCTGGAACGGGCCTCGCGCCCCTTCTTCCGGGGGCCGTTCGCGCTGTTCTCGGAGGCCCGCGGGGACAAGGCGGGCGCCGACGACCCGCTGTCCGGCTCCCCCGCTCAGGACTTCCTCACCGGCAAGGGCGGCTTCCTCCAGGTGTTCACCCACGGCCTGACCGGGCTGCGTCTGCGCCCGGACGCCGTGCACCTCGATCCGACCCTGCCCCCGCAACTCGTCGACGGGGACCGCGGGGTGACCCTGCGCGGGCTGCGCTGGCGCGGCCGGGAGTACGACGTGGCGATCGGCCCGCGCGAGACCACGGTGCGCCTGCGCTCCGGCGCCCCGCTGCCCGTGGACTCCCCCCGGGGCCGGCTCACGGTCACCCGGGACGCGCCCGCCGTCCTGAAGACCCGTCGCCCCGATCTGACGCCCACCTCCGACCTGGCCCGCTGCCGTCCCGTGACGGCCACGGACGAGGAGCCCGGTGCGTACGCAGCGGCGGCCGTCGACGGCAACGCGGCCACCGCGTGGCGGCCCGGGGTCGCCGGGGCGTCCCTCACCGTGGACCTGGGCCGGGAACGCCCCGTGCGTGCGGTGGACGTCCGGGCCACCGAGAGCCACCGGGTGGAGCTGTCCGCGGACGGACGGCACTGGGAGCCGTTCGCACCAGGCCGGGCGGCGCGGTGGGTGCGGGTGACGCTGACCGGCGGGTCGGCGGACGCGGCGGTGACCGAGGTGGTGGTCGAGTAGCCGGTACGGCTCAGTCCTCGGGGGGCGTGGTGTCCCCGTGGGCCTCCAGCAGCTTGCGCAGGGCGGTGGCCAACTGCTCCCGCTCGCCCGCCTCCAGCGGTTCCAGGAGGCGGGCGTAGTTGTCGAGGTGGGCGCCGAGCACCCGGTCGGTGAGCCGTCGCCCCCGGTCGGTGAGGCGGATGTGGACGGTCCGCCGGTCGCAGCCGTCCCGGACCCGTTCGACCAGGCCCTTGGCCTCCATCCGGTCGAGCCGGTTGGTGATGGCGCCGGAGGTCACCAGGGACACCTTGAGGAAGGCGCCGGCGGTGAGCGTGAAGGGCGGCCCCGCACGACGCAGCGACGCCATCACGTCGAACTCGCCCACCTCCAGGTCGTGTTCGACGAAGAAAGCTTTGAGCTCCCGGTCCAGTACGCGGTTGAGGCGCTGGATGCGCATCAGGACCTCGATCGGGCCGAGGGCCGCCGTGAGATCGGGCCGCTCCCGCTCCCACTGCCCCACGACCCCGTCGACCCAGTCCGCCATGCCCCGTCCCTCCTCCTCCGCAAGCGTTCACCTGCGTTCCTGCCGTGCCGGTGCTGCTGCCGTGCACGTGAGCATGTCAGCACGAAGGGCTTGACGCCGCCGACTCGCACGAGGTCTTATCTTAATGTTGAGATTGTCAATCTTGACCTAATGAGGGGTGGGTCCCATGCCCGAGCACTCCACTCGTCGCGCACGGGACGCGGCCGGGCGCGACACGGCGGCCCGCCCGAGGGCCACCGACCGGGGCGCGGTGCCCGTGCTGTGGCTGGTGCTGCTCGCCACCCCCACCGCGGCGGGCGCCAACACCGTCGTCCTCACGCTCCCCGACATCGCCGCCGCCTTCGACGCGACCGTGCCCACCGCGGCCTGGCTGGTCACCGTCTTCGCCGTGGCCATGGCGGTGGGCACCCCCCTGGTGGCCGGGCTGCTCAGACGGCGCGGACTGCGCGCCGCACTCCGACTGAGCGCCGCGCTCCTCGCCGGCGGCACCCTGCTGATCGCGGTGGCCCCCTGGTTACACCTGGTGCTGGCGGGCCGAGCGGCCCAGGGCGCGGGCGGAGCCGGACTGGTCACCGTGGCGATGAGCCTCGCCGGCACCACCCGCCGGATGGGCGTCCTGACCGCCGGATTCGGCTCGCTCGGCGCGGCCGGCCCCCTCGTCGGCGCCCAACTGTCCGATGCGGTGTCCTGGCGACTGGCCCTCGCGGTGTCCGCCGTCACCCTGCTCGCCGTACCCGCCGTGGCGCGCCACGCCCGCCCCGCACCCCGCGCCGAAGGACCCTTCGACGCCCGGGGCGCCGCACTGTTGGCCGTCCTGGCGTCGGCGCTGGCCCTGATCCCGGCCCTCCCCGCACCCGCCCTCCTCACGGCGGGCGCTTCGGCGGCGCTCCTGACGGTGCACGTCCGGCGCCGCCCCGACGGCTTCGTCCCGCTGAGCGTGCTGCGCAGCCGTACGTTCGCCCTGTCCTGCGCGCTGATCGCGGTGTTCTCCACCCAGTACTTCGTCCTGCTGTTCGCGGTGCCCCGACTGATGGCGGACCGCGCCGGCTGGTCCACCCAGGCGATCGGCACGGGACAGCTCGTCGCCCTGGTCACCGGCTCGGCACTGTCCTGGCTGCTGGCCGCGGCGGCCCACCGGCTGAGCCGCACGGCGATCCGGACGTTCCTGCTCGCCGTGACGGCCACCGCCCTGACGACGGCCGCGCTCGCCCGATCGCCGTGGCCGCTGCTGGTGGTCGCCGGCGCGTCCGTCTTCACCGCGACGGCGGGCAACGCGAACCTCTCGGTCCACGCGGCGGGCGCGGCCCCGGAGCCGCTGCGCCCCACGGCCATCGGACTGTTCACCCTGACGTACCAGCTGGGCGGCGCGATCGGCCCGGGCATCGCCACGGCACTGGTGCTGAGCTGAGGCGGAGTGCCGCGGGGCGGGCGGCGAACGCGTCCGGGCGACACGATGGAGCCATGACGCGCACCACGGTCGTGAACCTGAAGGGCCACCGCGGGGACCCCGCCTACGACGACGTCGTGTACGTGGGACGCGCGATGCACCGCGGCGGCTGGCACCTGGCCGGGTCTCCCCTGGCCAGCCCGTACCGTCCGGGTCCGGACGGGAGCCGCGAGGAGGTCCTCGCCCAGTACCGCGAGCACCTCCTGTCCCGCCCCGACCTCCTCGCCCTCCTGCCCGAGCTGCGCGGTCACCGCCTGGGCTGCTGGTGCGTACCGCTGCCCTGCCACGCCCAGGTGATCGCCGAACTGGCCGATGCCCCGGAACGCCCGCCGCCGCAGCAGCCGTAGCACCGGCGGGGGCACCACGCACACGAGCCGAGCGGCTACCGTGGATGCATGACCGCACTGCCCGACTGGATGCGCCCGCCGCGCGCGGAAGGCTGGTTCGCGGAGGACTTGGACCGCCTCCCCGAGGCACCCCGCCACACCGAGCTCATCGACGGAGCCCTCGTCTTCATGATGTCCCCCCAGCGGTGGTGGCACGGCCACCTCGTCACCATGCTCACCGTCGCCCTCATGGAGCAGGCACCCGCCGGCGTCAGAGTCGGCCGCGAGATGACCGTCAAGCTCGATCCGCGCAACCGGCCGGAACCCGACCTGTTGGTGACGATGGCCGACTTCGACGGCGACCGCACCTGGTTCGCACCGGACGAAGTGCTGCTGGTCGTGGAAGTCGTCTCTCCCGAGTCCGCGCACCGGGACCGCACGGTGAAGCTCCGCAAGTACGCGGAGGCCGGCATCCCGCACTACTGGTGCATCGAGGACGAGGACGGGGCACCAGTCGTCCACGTCTACGAGCTCGACGGACCCACCGGCGCGTACGCGCCCGCCGGGATCTTCCGGGGCACCCTCCAGCGCCCGGTGCCCTTCGAGGTCGACCTGGACCTCGACAAACTCACACCACCGCGCCGCGCCTGAAGGGGAGGCCCGGCAGGAGACCGGGACTTCAGTAGCGCGGCATGTTCGGGATGGCCTTCTCCGCGAGCTCGATGAGCGCCTCCACCTTCGAGAGGTCGGCCGCAACCTCCTCCGGAGTCACGGCGGGGGCCTCCGAAGACCGGTACTCGACTTCGTTGCGCCGGGCTCGCATTCGGTTGAAGGGACGCAGTAGGGATCCGAGGGGCGGGTCGAGCTGCGCTCGCAGGGCCTCGTAGATGACGGTGTGCCCACCGCGACTGGTGGCTGGCCACCGCCGATGAGCGCATCGACCGTGGATCGCCCTTGATTCCAACGTGTCACTGGGCCTCCTGGTCAAGGTGCAACTGAACCAGCGGACGTTCTCGAACGCTGGCGAGGAACGGATCATCCGTGCGGGACTCCCACGCCTCGGCGGAAACCCGATGGACGTTGACCTCGCGGCGCAGCCGCGTGGACGCCCCCTCGGCAAGGTCGAAGAGTGCGTCAGCATCAGGCGCACCCACCACGACCACATCGACATCCACCGGCGGTGGGCCAGGCTCGCCGTTGTACCGCGCGGCCCAAGAGCCGTAGATGTACGCCTGCCGCACGCCTTCGAGTCCCGCGAGCGCTTCGGTGAGCACCGGCAACGGGCCGAAGGAGACGGACATGAGATCGCTCAGCGGACGGTACAGCGCGGTATCCGTTCGGGCCTTGACCAGGCGACTGCGTCCCACCCGCCGATCCGTCAGGATGCCACCGCCGATCAACCGGTCGACCTCGCGCAGGACAGCAGTGGGCGTTACCCCGACGTCCCTGGCGAGCTCGGTGATGGTGTACTCGCGCTCCGGGTGCAGCAGAACGAGAGCAAGGAGCTCACCCTGCATGCGGGATCGGAGGATGGGGAGCAGACTCGGAGACACTTTCATTGGACGCAGCATATCAAGCACCCAACGAAAGTTACATTCGGTAGTGGAATGATTACCACCACTCCTGCGCCAGAACACCCGGCGCCAATCAGCACGGTGATAACGAAGGGGTCGGGCTCGACAGAGCCCGACCCCTTCTGACGTGCACGTTTGACTCAACGCCTAACATAAAGCAAGCGTACGGCTACACGTTGAAGCGGAACTCCACCACGTCCCCGTCCTGCATGACGTACTCCTTGCCCTCCATGCGGGCCTTGCCCTTCGCGCGGGCCTCGGCGACCGAGCCGGTCTCGACCAGGTCGGCGAAGGAGATGACCTCCGCCTTGATGAAGCCCTTCTGGAAGTCCGTGTGGATGACCCCGGCCGCCTCGGGGGCCGTCGCGCCCTTCTTGATGGTCCAGGCGCGGGCCTCCTTCGGGCCGGCCGTCAGGTAGGTCTGGAGGCCGAGGGTGTCGAAGCCGACGCGGGCGAGGGTGGCGAGGCCCGGCTCCTCCTGACCGACGGACTGGAGGAGTTCGAGGGCCTCCTCGTCGTCCAGCTCCGCGAGGTCCGCCTCCAGCTTCGCGTTGAGGAAGATCGCTTCGCCGGGTGCCACCAGGGCGCGCTGCTCGTCCTTGAAGGTCTCGTCCGTCAGCTCGTCCTCGTCCACGTTGAAGACGTAGAGGAACGGCTTGCTGGTGAGCAGGTGGAGGTCGTGCAGCGGCTCGGCGGCCTCGGTGCCCTGAGCGATGCCCGCGGCGAACAGCGTCTGGCCCGACTCCAGGATCTCCTTCGCGGCCTCGACGGCCTTGACCTTCGGCTGGATGTCCTTCTTGATCCGCGACTCCTTCTGGAGGCGGGGCAGGACCTTCTCGATGGTCTGGAGGTCGGCGAGGATCAGCTCGGTGTTGATCGTCTCGATGTCGGACTTCGGCGAGACCTTGCCGTCGACGTGGACGACGTTCTCGTCCTTGAACGCCCGGATGACCTGGCAGATCGCGTCGGACTCGCGGATGTTCGCGAGGAACTTGTTGCCCAGGCCCTCGCCCTCGCTGGCGCCCCGGACGATGCCCGCGATGTCGACGAAGTCGACGGTCGCCGGGAGCTGGCGCTGCGAGGAGAAGACCTCCGCGAGCTTCCCGAGCCGGGGGTCGGGGACACCGACCACGCCGACGTTCGGCTCGATCGTGGCGAACGGGTAGTTGGCCGCGAGCACGTCGTTCTTGGTCAGGGCGTTGAACAGGGTCGACTTGCCGACATTGGGCAGACCGACGATTCCGATCGTGAGCGACACGTTGCGACTTCCCGTACGAGAGGCTGGGTGGAGGCCCTGGTCTCCTGGTCCCCGGTGGGGTACCCGGGGCACGGGCCGATCCCACAGTCTACGGGGTGCCCGCCCCTGTCCGGCTGGGACCGACGGCGTCCTCGCCGGCCGGTGCCGGGCACCGCTCAGACGGTGCGGCGACGGGGGCCGGGGGCCCGCTGCGGTGCCGGGTGCGGGGGCCGCGGGGCGGAAGGGGAGCGCCGGGCGGGCGGGGGTGCGGCACCGGCCGCGCGGTCGGTCGGCCGTGCGGGGCGCCCGGCGCGGGCGGCCGTCCGTGCGGCGCGGGCCGCCGCGGCCCTGCGGGCCACCAGCAGGGCGCCTCGCACGAGGACCACCAGGGCCGCGACGAGGGTCCCCGCGTACAGCCAGCCGGCGTGCAGGGCGAGGACGGTGAACACGCCCATGACCCGGGCCACGAACCCGTTGCCGTCGGCGATGGGGACGGCTCCGGCGGTGAAGGCGATGGGGACGCAGATGGGCGCGGTGACGAGGTCCGCACGGCGCACCCACAGCGCGGTGAGCGCGCTGAGCAGCAGGAACAGCACTCCGTACGCCCCGGGGGAGCCGCCGAAGAGGAACTCGACGAGGCAGCCCAGCAGGGTCATGGAGCAGATGCAGAAGAGCCCGCTGCCCAGTCCGGTCAGCCGGGGGTTCGGCAGTGCGCGCAGCCGGCGGACCAGCGGGGACGGTGGACGACCGGGACGGCGGGCGCCCGCGGCCGTGGTCCCGTCCCGGCCGTCCGCGGCGGACCCGCGGCCACGGGGCCCCGCCTGCGGGGGTAGCGGCGCGGGTCGTCGCGAGCGGTTCTGAGGGGGACGCGTCCTGGGTTGTTCCACTGGTCCAACTTAGGTCGGGTTATGTGCTGAATGGCCAGCGGGACACGCGCTTTGGTCGACCTTGAGGGTGTGTTCGAGGCGTAGGCGGTACCGGCACCGCCGATCGGGTGAGGGCGGGCGGGACCCGCCGCGCCCCGTCGTACCCCCGTCGCGCCCCCGCCGATCGGATCGGACGGGCGCCGGACCGGTCAGACGCCGCCGGACGGGTCGGGCGCCGTGGCCGCGGACACCCGGTGCTCGCCCTGTTCGGCCGCCCGCATCGCCGCCCCGACGATGCCCGCGTTGTTCTCCAACTTCGCGGGGACGATCTCCGCCCGGACGTCCTCGATCAGCGGCAGGAACTTGTGGGCCTTGCGGCTCACCCCGCCGCCGATGATGAACAGTTCGGGGGAGAACAGCTTCTCCAGGTACAGCAGGTACTTCTGGACCCGGTGCGCCCAGTGTTCCCAGCTCAGACCGTGGTCGTCCTTGGCCTTGGTGGAGGTGTGCTTCTCCGCCTCGCGGCCGTGCATCTCCACGTGCCCCAGCTCGGAGTTGGGGACGAGGATCCCGTCGACGAACAGGGCACTGCCGATGCCGGTGCCGAAGGTGAGCAGCAGCACCGTGCCGGTGCGGTCGCGGCCGGCGCCGAAGCGCATCTCGGCGACCCCGGCGGCGTCCGCGTCGTTGACCACGACCACCGGGAGGCCGCCGAGCCGTTCGGAGAGCAGGGTGCGCGCGTCGACGCCGATCCAGCTCTTGTCGACGTTGGCGGCCGTGCGGACCGTGGTGCCCTCGGCGATGACCCCGGGGTAGGTGATGCCGACGGGGCCCTGCCAGTCGAACCGTTGGACCACCTCGCGCACGCCGTCGGCCACCGCGTCGGGGGTGGCGGGCTGCGGGGTCAGCACCTTGTGCCGCTCCGTAGCCAGATCGCCGCGGTCCAGGTCGACGGGCGCTCCCTTGATGCCCGAACCGCCGATGTCCACACCGAAGATCTCCATGCGGAACACGTTACGGTGCCCCGCCCCCCGTCACTTCCCGAACGGCTCCTCCGGGCCGACCGCTCCCGGGGGCGGGAGCGGACTACTGCGCTCCGAGGCGGTCCGCGACCAGGGCCGCGGCCTCCGCGCGCAGGTCACGACGGAGTTCCTTGGGCAGCGAGAAGACGATCGACTCGTCGGCCGTCTTCACCAGCTCCACGTCCTCGAAGCCGCGGGCCGAGAGCCAGGCGAGGACCTCCTCGACCAGGATCTCGGGCACGGAGGCCCCGGAGGTCAGGCCGACGGTGGTGACGCCGTCCAGCCACTCCTCTTCGATCTCGCTGGCGAAGTCGACCAGGTAGGAGGCACGGGCGCCCGCCTGGAGGGCGACCTCGACGAGCCGCTTCGAGTTGGAGGAGTTGCGGGAGCCGACGACGATGACGAGGTCGGACTCGGCGCCCATGTGCTTGACGGCGACCTGACGGTTCTGCGTGGCGTAGCAGATGTCGTCGCTCGGCGGCGAGATGAGCTGCGGGAACTTGTCCTTCAGGGCGTCGACGGTCTCCATGGTCTCGTCCACCGAGAGGGTGGTCTGGGAGAGCCACACGACCCGGGAGGGGTCACGGACCTCGACCTTGGCGACGTCCTCGGGGCCGTCGACCAGGGTGATGTGGTCGGGGGCCTCACCGGAGGTGCCGATGACCTCCTCGTGGCCCTCGTGCCCGATGAGGAGGATGTCGTAGTCCTCCTGGGCGAACCGGACGGCCTCCTTGTGGACCTTGGTCACCAGGGGGCAGGTGGCGTCGATGGTGGCGAGTTTCCCGCGGGCGGCCTCGTCGTGGACGGCGGGTGCGACGCCGTGGGCCGAGAACATGACGATCGAGCCCTCGGGGACCTCTTCCGTCTGTTCGACGAAGATGGCGCCCTTCCGTTCCAGGGTCTGCACGACGTACTTGTTGTGGACGATTTCGTGCCGGACGTAGATCGGGGCCCCGTACTGCTCCAGGGCCTTCTCAACGGCGATCACGGCCCGGTCCACACCGGCGCAGTACCCACGAGGGGCGGCGAGCAGGACCCGGCGGGCTGGCGAAGCAGTCATACGGACCATCGTAAGGCCCTGTCCGACAGGTCATTGATCGCCTTCTTGGGGAGACTGGGTGTGCCGGAGCACGGCTGCCCGCGCACGGGGTGCGTCACCGACGGTCCCCCGGGCCCGTCTCCGCGGGGCGAGGGCCCTCACCGCTCCGGGGGTTCGGCTCCACGGAGGCAGGACGATGGCCGCGAGCGGTACGACGGACGACGAGGTCGGCGGTGGTGGCCCGGCTGCTTCCGGCGCCCCCGGGCTGCGGCGCACCCTGGGCTTCCGCGACCTGGTGGTGTACGGGTTGCTGTTCATCGCCCCGATGGCCCCGGTCGGCGTGTTCGGGGCGTTGGACGCCCGGTCGCACGGGGCGGTGGCCCTGGTCTACGTGGTCGCCACCGTCGCGATGGGCTTCACCGCGTACAGCTACGCCCAGATGGTGCGGGTGGTGCCGCAGGCGGGCTCGGTGTTCGCCTACGCGCGGGCGGGGCTGGGCGAGGCTCCCGGGTTCGTCGCCGGGTGGATGGCGATGCTCGACTACCTGCTGATCCCGGCGGTGGCGTACCTGTTCTCGGGCATCGCGATGCACGCCCTGGTCCCGTCGGTGTCGCAGTGGGTGTGGACGGCGCTCGCGGTGGTCGTCACCACCCTGCTCAACCTGTGGGGGGTGCGGGCCGCGGCGCGGGTGGGGTTCGTGGTGCTGGCGATGGAGATCGTCGTCCTGCTGGTGTTCGTGGTCGCGGCGGTGGTGGTGCTGGCGCGCGACGGGGCGCAGCGGGACCTGTGGTCGCCGTTCGCGGGGACACCGGGTTCGCGTTCGGGGCGGTGCTGGGGGCGGTGTCGGTGGCGGTGCTGTCGTACCTGGGGTTCGACGCGATCGCCTCGTTCGCGGAGGAGGTCACCGGGGGGTCGGCGAAGGTGGCCCGGGCGGTGCTGGTGTGTCTGGTGGTCGCGGGGGCGCTGTTCGTGGCGCAGACGTATCTGGCGGCGCTGCTCCAGCCGGTGTCCTCGGCGGAGTTGGCGGCCGAGCCGGGGCGCCAGGGTTCCGCGTTCTACGACGCGGTGGACGCGTCGGTGGGGACCTGGTTGCACGACCTGGTGGCCGTCAGCAAGGCGATCGGGGCGGCCTTCGCGGCGTTGGCGGGTCAGGCGGCGGCGGGGCGGCTGCTGTTCGCGATGGCCCGTGACCGGCGGTTGCCGCGGGTGCTGGCCAGGACCGGGGACGGGACGCCGCGGGTGGCGCTGTCGGTGGCCGCGGTGATCACCCTGGTCGCCGCGGTGTGGGCGGCGCGCCGGGACGACGGGTTGGACCATCTGGTGTCGGTGGTCGACGTGGGTGCGTTGACGGCGTTCACCCTGCTGCACGCGAGCGTGGTCGGCTGGTTCGTGGTGCAGCGGCGGGGCGGTCCGGTGGTGTGGTGGCGGCATGTGCTGCTGCCGGTGCTGGGTGCGGGGGTCACCGTCGCGGTGATCGTCGAGGCGTCGCGCACTGCGCAGGTCGTCGGGGCGACGTGGTTGGTGGTGGGGTTGGTGGTGCTGTGGGCCCAGCGGGGCCGCGCGCGCAGTTCCCTGCGGCCCTGAGGGTGCGCCCCGGCCGGCGTGCGCTGATCCCGTGCGGGTGCGCGGTGGTTTTGCGCAGTTCCCCGCGCCCCTTAACGGTGCGCCCCGACCCGCGTGCGCCGATCCCGTGCGGGTGCGCTGTGGGTTTGCGCAGTTCCCCGCGCCCCTTAACGGTGCGCCCCGACCCGCGTGCGCCGATCCCGTGCGGGTGCGCTGTGGGTTTGCGCAGTTCCCCGCGCC
>NZ_JBHWIQ010000042.1:0-2820 GCF_042732055.1 Streptomyces sp. NPDC059816 | reverse complement strand
CCTTAACGGTGCGCCCCGACCCGCGTGCGCCGATCCCGTGCAGGTACGCGGTGGGTTTGCGCAGTTCCCCGCGCCCCTTAACGGTGCGCCCCGACCCGCGTGCGCTGGTGCCGTGCAGGTGCGCTGTGGGTTTGCGCAGTTCCTCGCGCCCCTATCGGGGCGCGGGTCCTGAGGGACGCCCCGGCTGGCGTCGGTGGTGCCGTGTGGGTGCGGGCTGGGCGTTCCGTTGGGTGCCTCGACCGCCGGGCCGCGCCGGGCGGTCAGGGGGGCGCCCCGTCAGGGGCGCGAGGAACTGCGCGAGCAACCCCCACCCACCCGCAGGGGGACGACGAACCCCCGGAAGGCCCCCCAGACCGCGCACCCCACTGTCAGTGGGTGCCGCTACGCTCGGGCGCATGGCTGTCACCACGTCCGCGGAGAACCCGCTACCCGTCGGCGACGTTTCGCGCCTGATCGGCGGGTGGATCGACCGACTGGGCGCGGTCTGGGTCGAGGGGCAGATCACCCAGATCTCGCGCCGGCCGGGCGCCGGAGTGGTGTTCCTGACCCTGCGGGACGCGTCGCACGACATCTCGGTCGGCGTCACCTGTTACCGCCAGGTCTTCGACGCGGTCGCGGACGTCGTCTCCGAGGGCGCGCGCGTGGTGCTGTCGGCCAAGCCGGAGTGGTACGCGCCCCGCGGCCAGCTGTCGCTGCGGGCCACCGAGATACGGCCGGTCGGCGTGGGCGAACTGCTCGTCCGGCTCGAACGGCTACGGAAGTCGCTGACGGCCGAGGGCCTGTTCGCCGCCGAGCGCAAGCGTCCGCTGCCCTTCCTTCCGCAGCTCGTCGGGCTGGTGTGCGGGCGGGCTTCGGCCGCGGAGCGCGACGTGCTGGAGAACGCCCGGCACCGCTGGCCGGCCGTCCGCTTCGAGGTGCGCAACGTACCCGTCCAGGGCGTGCACGCGGTGCCCGCGGTCGTGGAAGCGGTCAAGGAGTTGGACGGCCTGCCCGAGGTCGACGTGATCATCGTGGCGCGGGGCGGCGGCAGCGTGGAGGACCTGCTGCCGTTCTCGGACGAACAACTGGTCCGGACGGTCGCCGAGTGCCGCACCCCGGTGGTGTCGGCGATCGGACACGAGCCGGACCAACCGCTGCTCGACCTGGTCGCCGATCTACGGGCGTCCACGCCGACGGACGCGGCGAAGAAGGTCGTCCCCGACGTGGGCGAGGAGCTGGAACGGGTCCGGATGCTGCGGGACCGGGCGCGCCGCGCGGTCGGTGCCTTCGTCGAACGTGAGGAGCGGGGTCTCGCCCATGCGCTGCGCCGCCCGGTGATGGAGGACCCGTACCGCATGGTCGAGGAGCGGGCCGAGCAGGTCAGCGCCCTGGTGGACCGGGCGCGGCGCACCCTGGGGCACCATCTGGACCGCGGCCTGTCCGAGCTGACGCACACCCATGCGCGGGTGGTGGCCCTCTCCCCCGCGGCGACGCTCCAGCGGGGGTACGCGGTGCTCCAGCGGGACGACGGCCATGTGGTGCGGGCGCCCGAGGAGGCGCCCGAGGGCTCGGTGCTGCGCGCCAGGGTCGCCGAGGGGGAGTTCTCCGTCCGGGTGGCGGACGGATCGACGCATAAGGTGGGGTCATGAGCGGGACGGACGGGGCCGGGCCGGGGTACGAGCAGGCCCGTGACGAGTTGATCGAGGTGGTGCGCCGCCTGGAGACGGGTGGCATCCCGCTGGAGGAGTCCCTGGCGCTGTGGGAGCGGGGCGAGGAGCTGGCCAAGGTGTGTCGGCGCTGGCTGGAGGGGGCACGGGCCCGGTTGGACGCCGCGTTGGCCGACGAGGACGCCTCCGCGTCGTCCTGATCCCGATCCTGATGGTCATGTTTCGGTCGCTTCGGTTCGCCGTCCGCCCCGGGTAGGGCTCACCCCCGGGGCGCCTCCCTCCCTACCCGCACGCCCCACTCACACGCCCTGCGTACACGCCCTGCCCGCGCCCGCACGCCCCGCCCGTGCCCGCGCGTACGGCCCACCCGCACGTCACCGACCGCCCCCGCGGGACGGCGTTCGTTGGCCGATCCCGACTCCATTTGTTGAATGTTCAATCGAATAGGGGTTACGCTGTTCTTCGCACGTTCGGAGGGCTCGCCCCACGCGGACCCCACCCCCGCACACGAAGGTATTCATGTCTCTCGTACTGGACCCCACCGCTCAGGACCTCCTCTTCCGCGAGGCCCGCACCGCGAACTCCTTCACCGACGAGCCGGTGACCGAGGAGCAGGTGCAGGCCATCTACGACCTGGTGAAGTTCGGCCCGACGGCGTTCAACCAGTCCCCGCTCCGGGTGACGCTCGTCCGCTCCCCCGAGGCCCGCGCCCGCCTGGTCGCCCACATGTCGCAGGGCAACCAGGCCAAGACCGGCACCGCCCCGCTGGTGGCGATCCTCTCCGCGGACAACGAGTTCCACGAGGAGCTGCCCGAGCTGTTCCCGCGCTTCCCGCAGGCCAAGGACGCGTTCTTCGCGGAGCGTCCGGTGCGCGAGAGCAGCGCCGGGATGAACGGCGCCCTCCAGGCCGCGTACTTCATCATCGGCGTCCGGGCCGCCGGCCTCGCCGCCGGCCCGATGTCGGGCTTCGACTCCGCGGGCATCCAGAAGGAGTTCCTGGACGTCGACCACACCCCGCTGATGGTGGTCAACATCGGCAAGCCGGGCGACGACGCCTGGTCCCCGCGTTCCCCGCGCCTCGACTTCGAGCAGGTCGTCACCACCGTCTGAGCCGACGGACGCGCAGCGCGGCGCACGTACGTAGGCGAGTGGGGCCCGGCACAGGTGCCGGGCC
>NZ_JBHWIQ010000041.1:40847-50391 GCF_042732055.1 Streptomyces sp. NPDC059816 | reverse complement strand
CGATCTGAGACAGCCGCCGACCGACACGTCGTGAGACTGAAGAGGAACGTCCAGCTCACAGCGTCGGCGCCTGACACCGAGAGTGAGAACCTACACCCAGACCATCCGCGAACATGTCGTTGCCGCAGCACGGGTGTGCGGGGCCGATCCCGATCGCGATTGGAGGGTGATCCCTCTCTTCGTCACTCCAGGCATCAACCCGGCGGCCTTCACAGCCGACCCAGGTGTCCCCTTCACCTCCCTCACCCACTTCCCCCTCCTCTTGGCCCAGGTCACCGACCCCGTCCTTGGCTGGAACCAGCCCACCGGCCCATGACCCGTGTGACCGCCCCAAGTCCGTCGAGCGGGCCCTCCTCGCTTCCGCGCGGGCAGCGGCAGGTGGAGGCCGTGCCCGGTGGCGGCCAAGTGAGCGATGGTGAGGCCGATGGCCTCGGTTCCCCCGCGGGTGACGACGACATCGGCAGCATCGAGCGTCATGCCGAGGTGGGTGGAGAGCAGTTCGGCTAGTCATCCCGCTCGCGAAGGGCATTCCGCCAACCCGCTCGCGCCGTTGCCGACGACGGCGGAAGCCCGGACAACTCCATGCCGACAAAGACTTACGACTACGTTCACCTGCGGCGATAGCACGGTCCGCCGGCTTGTCGGGTGAAGGTCAGTGTGCGCTGATGGTTGCCGTCCAGCCGGCGCGGGCGAGGTGGCACGTGCCGTCGGGGTCGATGCGCACCGCTGCTTCTGCGACCGGCAGGTCACCGTCTACGACGAGCCAGGTGCGGATCTTCTCCAGCAGATCCCACAACCGGCGGGGGCCGCTCTGGTGGACGGTCGGCAGGTCCCAGAGTCCGGATGCTTCGGCACGGGCCCAGGAGCCGTCCGGGTGCAGCATGTAGGCGGTGCGGGCGCCATCCCGGCTCTCGTCCATGCGGTGCTCGACGCCGGGGAAGCTGAGCTCGAAGGTGGAGCGCACATCCCAGGTGCTGTTCACCCGCATCACCGGGTAGCGGCCCGTGGTGACACTGTCGCCGGCGGCCTTCTGCGCTGTCTCCCACAGGGCCGTGTTGTCAGGTCCGGGAGGGTAGTCGTTGCCGTGACGGGTGCTCATGAACCCGGCGGCCCCCGGGGCAACCCTGCCGGTGGCGCCCCCGTCAGCGGACTTGTCCGCTGTGATGACGAGCCCCGTCCTGGCCAGCGTGGTCACCAGTCGGCCGCCGGGGGCGAGCGCCGTGAGCCAGGAGGCGGGGATCGCCTCTACGGCGACGGTCGACACGATTCGGTCGAAGTGTCCCGGCAGCTCGCCCTCCACATCGCAGACCTCCAACCGTGGCCGATGCCCGATGATGTCCAGCCGTTCACGGGCCACCTGGACGAGATACGGGTCCACGTCAACGCTGGTGACGCGATCGGCTCCCAGGCGCTGGCAGGCGAGCGCGGTGCCGTATCCGCTGCCGCAGGTCACCAAGATGCGGGAGGTGTCGGTGACGAACGCGTGCCGGTACATCTCCACGACCAGCTGGGGCAGCGTCGACGACGAGGTGGGACGCATCTCGGGGAGCACGGCCCCGACAGTGGCGTGGTCGGCGTGGTTCGGCCCGACCCGGGTGGTCAGGGTGCTGTGCTTGTCGTAGGCGCTGCTCATCCATGCCTCGGGTGCGCTGGGCCCGTCGTGCAGTTCGTAGGCCCAGCGTCCGTCCCGTTCGCTCCGTGTCCACGTCCACCACCGGGGCACGAACAGGTGCCGGGGCGTGGTGGCGAGAGGGCGGTGCCAGCGGGACTCGTGCCGTACGGTCGCATCGGCCATCCGGGCGGCATGATGTTTCCAGTCCGGTGACGTCCGGTGCATGGATCAGGCTCTCTTTCAAGGAAGGGGCGGTGTGGCCGGGTCTTGTGGTGGCGGAGCTCAGCCCATGGGGCCGCAGGGTTTGGCCTTGGCCGGGGCGCACGAGTCGGAAGCAGACGGTTCGCAGTCGGGCGCACAGGGGTCCGTGCTGGTGCGGCGCGGGACGCTCGCGGCCATCGCGGCCCACCGGGCGGAGCCGAGGACCGACGCCAGGCTTGTGCCACCAGCGACGCTTCCGGCCGTCAGATGCCGGCCCATCTCGCACACGGCCACCTGCCCGTCGGGGAGGATCGCCGCCCTCTGGTTGCCGCACCTCCCGCACAGGGCCGACGTGTCCGGCAGCCGGGCACCGGCTGCGTTGCCGAAGGGCCGGACCCGATCGACGTGGACCTCGTGGACGCCCAGGTTCTTCATCTCGGCACGGGCCGATTCGACGCGCTGGCCTCCGCTCAACTCGACGATCCCGACCTTGACCCTGATCCCGCGGCGGAGGGCCTCCACGATGTTCCCCCGCGTCGCGGCGTGGGATCCGGCCCTGCCGGTGACCCGGTCGTGCTCGGTCGCGTCGTCGCTGTAGTACGAGCAGGCGAGGTCCACCCGCGGGTGCTCGTAGAGGCTCCAGTGGGCGGCGCGCACCCGCAGCAGATTGGTGTAGACGCGGACACGCAAGCCGACTTCCAGCGCGTGCTCGACGAGCCCGGTGAAGTCCGGCCGCAGGCTGGGCTCGCCCCCGATCACCTGCACGGTCGTCGCGCCGAGCCCCGCGGCCTCGGTGATGACCCGGCGCCAGTCGCCCGTACGCATGGCGCCGTGGCCGCGCGTCGGGCCGGCCTGGGCGTAGCAATGGCTCGGGCAGGACATCTGGCAGCGGCTGGTGATCTCGATCGCGAGAAAGCTCAGGGGAGCGGTGAGCGGGGCCTCCGGAGCGATTGCCATAGGCCAGAGGGTAGACACCTGAGCGGGCAATCCAACCTGTTGTCATCGAAGTTGGCCCGATGGTGACGTATCCGGCCAAGCGCTGCGGCCGGGACACCGTGCGTCCTCGCCCCGGGCCATCCACGAAGCCGGGCTCCCCGGTGCGGCACACCCCCGCAGGGCACGGGAGCGCCGGAACCTGACCGGTATGACAACGATCGAGACCGGCGTGCGGGGCGTGGCCCACCCGCGCCGTTCGGGCGTCATCGCGATGCCCTTTCCGGCCACTGCCTGCGGGTTTACATGATCACGATTAGGTACCGGCCTGTTTTCTCATGTGATGCACATGCCATGTATGTGGTGATGGTGGATTCGCCGAATGCGCTCCTCGCGAGCTCGGCGTGACATTAGAACAGGAGGTCGAGTGAGACGCACAACCCGGAGGCGGGATGTCATCCCCCCTTCCAAGAGCGCGCCATCGGCGCCCGGGGCCGCCCTCAGGCGCATATCCGTCGGTGTAGCCGCGGTGTTGGTGGCTCAGACGGCGTTGGTGTCGGTGGGCTCGGATGATGCCTCCGCTACAGTGCCCGCTGCCGCGCCGGCTGCGGAGCCGAGGCCTGCCGCCAGCACCGCCGACACGGTGGCATCGGCGATGGTCCTGGCGAGACTGCAGAGCCGCGCCATCGAGGCCCTGTCCGAGCGCACGGCGAACTCGACGACCTGGGCGCTGCCTTCGGGAGAGCTGCGGACGACGGCGTATGCCGGTCCGGTTCGGCAGAAGGTCGAAGGTGCCTGGAAGTCCATTGATACGGCGCTGGCGGACACTGGCCCGTCGCTGGAGCCCAAGGTCGCCGCTGCGGACATCACCGTGTCCGACGGCGGCGACGCGGAGTTGGCGTCGGTGGCGAAGGGCGGAAAGTCCTTCGCCATGGGCTGGGGCAGCACCCTGCCCGCGCCCGAGGTCGCGGGTGACACCGCCGCCTACGCCCTCGGCGGAGGTGAGACGCTGACCGTGACGGCCCTGCCCCAGGGATTCTCCCAGAACGTGGTTCTGGACCGGGCTCCGGGCAGCACACCGTCCTACCGGATTCCGGTGAAGCTCAAGGGGCTGAAGCTCTCCGAAGCGGCCTCGGGTCGGCTCCTGCTGAAGGACTCCGAGGGCACACTGGTAGCGGAGGCCCCGGCCCCCATGATGTGGGATTCCTCCAAGGACCCGATGTCCGGTGAGTCCCGGCACCAGGCTCGGGTCAGCACCCGCATCGAGACCGCTTCCGACGGCACGCAGGCACTGGTGCTGACCCCGGACGCCGAGTACTTCGCCCGGAACCTCACCTACCCCGTCACCGTCGACCCGACATCGACACTGGCCGCCACGACCGATACCTGGGTGGCGACCAACTATCCGGACTCACAGGTGTCGTCCACCGAGCTGAAGTCGGGCACCTACGACGGGGGCACGACCAAGGCCCGCGCCTACCTGAAGTTCGACGTGTCAGCTCTCAAGGGCAAGCGCATCACCGACACCAACCTGGCCCTCTACTCGTACTACTCGTCGACGTGTGCCACCACCGGCGCGGGGACGCAGGTACGGCAGGTGACATCGGCCTGGTCCTCGTCGGACATCACCTGGAGCGCGCAGCCGACCACCACCGCCACCGGCGCGGTGACCAGTACGGCCGCGAAGGGGTACAACGCTTCCTGCCCCGCGGGCACGGTGAACTTCGACATCGATGAGATCGTCCGTTCGTGGGCGGGCGGTGCCGCGAACCACGGTGTCCGGGTCGCCGGGGTTTCGGAGACGGACAGCCTGACCTGGCGCCGCTGGCGCTCCGCCAACTTCGTTTCAGGCAACGGCTCCACCGAGCCGCAGCTGACCGTCACCTACAACTCGTACCCTTCGGTGCCCACCGGCGCGACCGTGACCCCGAGCGTCGTCAACGCGTATGACAGCAGGCGCTACGTCACCTCGTTGACGCCGACGCTCGCGTCGAAGGTGAGCGATCCGGACGGATCCGCAACCAAGGCGCAGTTCGAGATCGCACCCGACCCGGCCTTCGCGGACACCACGTACACGTACACGGGCACCAGCGCGGCGGTCTCTTCCGGAGCGACCGTCACCCACGCGGTACCGCCGACGGCTGCCCTCCCCGCGGACAAGCACCTCCGGTTCCGGGCCCGGGCCCACGACGGCTCCGACTACGGCCCGTGGACAGGATGGAGCACCTTCGTCCTGAACACGGGGAAGCCCGCCGCGCCCGCTGTCACCTGTGCCACGTACGAGCGCAACGGCTGGACCGCGAAAGCCACGGCCCCGGTCTCCTGCACCCTGAACACGGCCTCTGCCGACGGCGCGGGCTACTGGTGGGGCCTGGACAACACCAGCGTCCCCAACAAGAAGCTGGACACCGCAAACGGCACAGGCGGCGACCAGCAGAGCATCAGCATTGACCCGGCGCCCGGCTGGCACACGCTCTACGCCAGGACCGTTGACACCGCGGGCAACGTCTCCGCAGCCACCGCCTACTCCTTCGGCGTAGGCGAGGACGGTGCCGCGGTGCTGTCACCTCAGCACGGGGACAACACCGCCCGCCGACTGACGCTCACCGCCAAGGGCCTTCCCTCGTACACCGGCGCCACATGGCAGTACCGGAGAGGCGAGCAGGACTCCTGGCGCCCCGTCCCGGCCGCGGATGTGACCGCGGAAGGCACGACGGTCTCGTCGTGGCCTGTGCAGGTCACCGCGGGCACGGCCGCCAAGCTGGTGTGGAACGTAGTCTCCACCCTGGTCGAGGACGGAGTGATCGAACTGCGGGCCGTGTTCACGGACGGCACCAGCACCGGCAACTCCCAGTCCGTGAAGTTCACACTGGACCGAGACGCGGGCACCGCACCCGCCGCCCAGATCGGTCTGGGCTCGGTCAATCAGCTGACCGGCGACCACACCATGTCGGCCACGGACGCCTCGGCCTTCGACGCCTCCGTGTCACGTACCTACTCGTCCCGGGCCAATCCCGGGGACAACGAGGGCCAGGCCGACATCTACGGCCCCGGATGGACATCCTCGGTGACCGCCGGTTCCAACACCTACACCCAGATCCGCAGGACTTCGGGCACCTCGGTGGAGTTGCTCTCCGGCGACGGCTCCGCGATCGCTTTCACCGCCACCGCGACCGGGTGGCAGCCGCAGGCCGGATCCGAAGGCCTCACCCTGACCGGCACGATGACCGGCGACAGGTTCACCCTCACCGACGACGGGACCAACGTCACCGTCTTCGCGAAGGCCGCCGGCCCAGCCACCACATGGACCCTCGCGACCACCGCGTCGGGCGTCGACGACTCCACGATGACCGTGGCCGCCGAGCCGGTCACCGTCGACGGCCGGACCCTCGCCCGACCCAAGTACGTGATCGCTCCCACCAGCGCGGTCACCGCGTCCGTCTGCCAGACCACGGTGTCGGCCCGCGGCTGCAGGGCCCTCGAGTTCCTCTACGCGCAGACCACGACAGCGGCAGGCGAGGCGCTGGGCGACTACCGCGACCGTGTCACCTCCGTCAAACTGTGGGCCACCGATCCGGGGGCGCAGAACGCGACCGCACAGACCATCGCCTCGTACGCGTACGACGCGTCCGGTCGGCTCCGCCAGGTCTGGGACCCGAGGATCAGCCCCGCGCTGAAGACCGCGTACGCCTACGCGGCCGACGGGCGGCTCAGCACGGTGACGGAACCCGGAGAGCTCCCCTGGACGTTCACCTACGGCAAGGCCGGATCCGCGCTGACCGCCGGCGAGGGCATGCTGCTGAAGGTGTCCCGACCCGCACTGGCGAAGGGCACCGCGAACACGGTCTCCGGCACGGCGGCCACGACCGTGGTGTACGACGTTCCGCTGTCCGGAGCGAGAGCCCCACACCAGATGGACAGCTCCACAGTGGCGGGCTGGGGGCAGCAGGACGCTCCCACCGACGCCACCGCGGTCCTTCCGGCGGACGCCGTCCCGGCCTCCAGCACCGGGAACGACCTGACGCCCAACGCGTACGCCCGGGCGGTGATCACCTACATCAACGCCAACGCTGAGGAAGTAAACGTCGCGTCACCCGGTGGCGGAATCACGACGGCCGACTACGACACCCACGGCAACATCGTGCGGGAACTGGACGCCGCGGGGCGGGAACTGGCCCTGGGCCAAGGCCCGGGCGCCGCTGCCCGGCTGGCCGCGCTGGGCCTGAGCGACCACACCACCGCCGAACGCGCCCACCTGCTGTCGAGCCGGAACGTGTACTCAGCGGACGGCTGGCGGCAGACGGACGAGTACGGCCCACTGCACGAGGTCACCCTCGGCGAGGAGCTGACAGGCCAGACCAACGGCGCGGCCCTGCCGGCCGGCTCGGTGGTCCGTGGCCAGGCGCACACCTCCTACACCTACGACGAGAACCGGCCCGCCGACGCGAAGGTCGCGGACCTGGTCACCTCCACCCGTACCGGAGCCGCCATCGAGGGCTATCCGACGGACGGTGACGTCCGCGTCGCCACCAACACCTACGACTGGTCAACGGGCCTGCGCACGAGCACCACGGAACGCGCGGGCGCTACGGCCATCACCCAGCGCACCACGCATGACACGGCGGGCCGCGTCATCCGCACCCAACTGCCCGCCTCAGCAGGCGCAGACGCGGGCACCCGGATCCACAACTACTACACCCACGACGGAACCGGCGTCTGTGGCGGGCGCCCCGAATGGGCCGGCTGGCTTTGCCGGACCTCCCCGGCCGGTGCCGTCACCGGCGGCGCCGCAGGCAACCCCACCGACCTGGTCACCACCACCTACACCTACAACCGCTGGGGACAGGCAGTCGGCAAAGCAGAGACCGCGAGCGGCGTCACCCGCACCCAGAACACCACCGTGGACGAAGCCGGCCGCACCGTACGGACCGAGGTCACGGGCGGCATCGGAGAACCCATCGCGCCCGTGACCCTGACCTACGACCCGCAGACCGGCCGGCCCACGGGCCAGAGCGCCGACGGCCGAACCGTCGCACAGCACTACGACACCCTCGGGCGGCTGATCTCCTACAGCGACGGCACGGGCAACACCGCCACCACCGAGTACGACATACTCGGCCGGCCAGTGAACCTGACCGACTCCGTACCGTCCACAACGACCTACACGTACGACTCCGCGGGCAACGCCGTCTCGCTCACGGACTCGGTCGCCGGAACCTTCACCGCCGAGTACGACGCCAACGGAGCGCTCACCCGCCAGGCCCTGCCCGGCGGCTACAACCTCCACCTCACCACCGACACTGCGGGACGGACCACTGACAGGGTCTACACCGCGGCCAACGGGACCCCGCTTCTCTCCGACAGCGCCTCCCACACGGTCCACGGAGACCAATACGGTCACACGCAGAGCGACGGAGCCACCACGGCGACGACCTACACCTACGACCGTGCGGGGCGACTCACCAACGCCTCCGACACCACCGCCGCAGGCTGCACCAGCCGCGCCTACACCTTCGACGTCAACAGCAACCGCACCGCACTGACCACCAGCGCGGACGACTGCGACCCCACCACACCCGACACCGTCACCAACACCGCCGCGTACAGCTACGACAGCGCGGACCGGCTCACGACACACACCTACGACGCCTTCGGCCGCACCACCAACAACGCGGACGCGCAACTCGGCTATCACGTCAACGACATGGTCGCCACCGAGACCGTCGGCGACCGCCGCAACTCCTGGACCCTCGACGCGGTAGGCCGCTTCGCGACCCAGGCAGCCCAGACCAAGACCGACCAGGTCTGGCGCACCGACAGCACCACGACCAACCACTACAGCTGCGCCTGCGACAGCCCCAGCTGGACCCGATCCGGCGCCACCGTGACCCGGAACGTCTCCGACCTCAGCGAAGGCATGGCAGCACGGACTTCCGCGAACGGGCAGGTCGTGCTGCAGCTCACCAACCTCCACAACGACATCGCCGTGGAACTCCCGCTGGACCCCGCCCTCGCACCGGTCGTCCGACACTACGACGAGTACGGCAGACCACTGGGATCTCAGGGCAGTTCCGACTATGGCTGGCTCGGCCGGTACCAGCGGTCCGCAGGAACCCTCAGCGGACTCACCCTCATGGGCGCGCGACTGTACGACCGCGGCAACGGTCGCTTCCTGTCGGTGGACCGCGAGTACGGCGGCAGTTGCAACGCCTACGACTACGCCTGCGGCGATCCCGTGGGCGGACTGGACCTGTCGGGAACCAGGTTCAAGTACCGCGACCAGAGGCAATGCACCCGCTACACCTGCATCGGCATCCGCCGCACCTGCGACGAGAGGAACCGCTGCTCGGTCGCGACGCATCTCACCTTCCGCAAGGAATGGCGTGACGCCTACATCCACGTGGGTCTCACCTGGACCCTCTATGTGGACGGGTACTACGTCAAGAAGGACCGGTACGACCACGGCGAGTTCGGTACCTACAAGTTCCACGGCTACTGGTTCAGCAACAACGAGGAGAAGGGCCGTGGCTGGTTCAAGTGCAGCATCTGGAAGTGCCGGCTCGATCCCGGCGATACAGTCCTCATAACCTGGGAGGGAAAGGCGACTCTGTACCGGACGGCGTACGCCATCAGCGCCGGGCAGACGTTCTCCGGGGGCGGCAGATACCACTCGTGATCCACTGATCGTCGTCACTGTCGGGGGGGCCCCGCACGGCCCCGGCCGCGCCCACCCGATCAGACTAACCCTAACTGTCTTAGAAAAAAACCCAAACAAAACATAAAACCCAAAAAAAACAC
>NZ_JBHWIQ010000041.1:0-40837 GCF_042732055.1 Streptomyces sp. NPDC059816 | reverse complement strand
CTCCACCCCCCGCCCCCCCCCGCCCGGGGGGGCCCCAACCCCCCACTTCTCCCACACGGCTTTCCCGCCGGGGGCCCCGCGCCCGGGCGCGGCGCCCCCCGACAGCCCTGTAAGGACATACGAGATGCGGACTTCAGCAATGCCCTCTCATGACTTCGACCCGATGACCGACCCGGCGTTCCAGGGATGGGCGCTCAGGGTCGCCGACGAACTGTGGCTCGAACTCGGTGAGCCCGGCCCCACCAACACGGTGCTCAACTGGCTGTGGACCATGTTCACCAACAACGGAGAGATGCCCCCTCACCGGCTGGCGGAAGACGTCCAGCGCAGACGGGCCACCCTCACGAAGCACAGGATGCGCAGCCTCCTCGACCAGGCACGCCAGGAAACCGGCTTGGACATCGCAGAGTCCTTCCTCGTCACAGCACCCGACGCACACGAGCCCACCGGGCAGGTGTATGTCGGCAACACCGTGATCCGCAGCTTCCGCGAATCATGGATCGCGAAAGAGACAGCCGACGCGGTCCAGGACCATCTGATGTCCCGCTACCGAACCGTGTGGCCTGTATGCCCTCGACACCATCTCGGCGTACACGTCATCCGGACCTCAACCGGCCCGGCCTGGGAGTGCTCAACAGGCCCCCACCGCTTCCCCATCTACGACAACCCTCCACAGGCCAAAGACTGAATCCCAACACGCCGACATCCACCACAGCTGACGCCGTAAGTATGGGTACTCATGCGCGAGTTGTGGGCGCCACCTATCTTCGCGAGATGCCCACAAATCCCGCACAGCCGTCATCCGCTTCCAGCAGGAATGGCTGGGGTTGCTGTCTGCTGTTCGCTGGCCTGCCCCTCGTCTGGGCCATCGCCACGCCCTTCCTTCCGGAGCAGGTGTTCTGGTTCCCCTTCTGGGTGGGGGCCGTGATCTGGAACGGAGCGGACGGTCAAGGCGGCATCAGCCACTTGTTCGACTGACAGCAGGTAGGGATCAGAGCGATCCGACGCAACTCACGCCGCCTTGGCGGTATGACCGGCTGGCGTCGCACCATGGGCAGTGATCAGGCGGGACCCCGGGTGAGACGGGGGTCGAGCGCGTACACCGGTGCCGGGCCGGGGCGTGGAGGCAGGTGTTCGTTGACCCAGGTGCCGCGGACCCAGGTGCGGCGCCGGGTGAAGGTCACGCCCTCGATCGCCTCAGGACCGTAGACGGGGCCGGATGGCAAGCCGTGGTCGTCGAGCAGGTGCACACGGGTGTTGCGGGTGAAGTGCGCTCGGCGCCATTCCCGATACTGGGCGGTCGGCGTGCCCGGTTCACTGGCGGGTGCGGGTGCCGACTGGGCGGGCAGTGCGGGCTGGTGGGGAGGGGCGCTGAGGGACCTGACGCGCAGGAGCGCGCCGGCGAGGGCCTGGGGAGTGCGGGCGCGTCGGCGGCGCTCTGCGGGAGACATGCCGCGGCCCTTCTTGCCCTTGCCTTTGCCACTGGAGCGGGCCCGGCCCGGCAGCGGCGGGGGTACGTCCCAGCCCTGCAGGCTGAGCAGGGCCGCGTAGTTGCTCAGGACGCGGGCGGCCGGACTGGAACGTTCGAGATGGGTGACCGGCAGTAGCGTGAACTCGTTCTGTCCGTCGTCCGCACGTACCGTGATGATCAGCCAGCCCTGATCTTGGTCGAGAAGGTACGTGTCGTCGGTGTCGTCGTCGGGGTGCCCCAGCAGGAGACCGCCGACGATCAGAGGATTCCGGTCGAAGAAGGTGACCCTCTCAGCATCGGAGGCCATGGCGGCGATGTGGGCGTGGAGGGTCGCGTCGTCTGCGGTCACGGCCGGCAAGGGGATACCGTCATGGAAGACAAGGGCGGCCTCGGCGGGAAGCCGCAGCTCCGCGTCCGGCCCGGGCGGCAGGCCGGTGGCGGCGTCGAACGCGGCGGCCGCCGGGATGAAGTGCGGCCATGCGGTGTAGGCGGCCATCAGCGCTAGCATCTGGTGGACCCTGGTCACCGCCTCGTCCTTGGAGTCACCACGCAGGGGCCGGCCGCTCATGGCCTCGGGGCTCACGCTCCAGGACCGAAGGAGTGCCGCGTCACCCGGTGCAAGGTTCCGCGCGCGGCCGACCAAGTTGCCGCGGCCGGTGTCGGCCTCGTACGCACGGTCGTCGGCAAAGTCGTGGCGAAGGAGCCACGGGATCAGTTCCAGCACGTCACAGTCCCGACCATCGGCCAGGCGGACGATCCCCTCCAACTGGCCGTCTGCCATCAGGACCTGGCCAGGGGCGAGCAGTCGTGTCACGCCCACCCTGTCCAGTAGCTGCTGCCACACGACCTCGATGCTCCCGGAGTTCACCTCGCCGGACTCCTCAAGGCGGTTCACCTCGGTCGCGTCGGCACCGTAGAGGAGCCGGGCGACAGCCTCGGCCATCGGATCACCAGGCGGCAGGAAGCCAGGCTCCAAGGACATGATCGGGAACTTCCCATCTCGTTGAGACATGCGCGGCGACGCCGACCCTCGTGCGCGCACCCTACGGGCCGACACCGGCTGCTGACGGCCAACCCGGCCGGTCGACGGCTGCTAGATCCGGGCCAGGGACCAGGCGAGCACCACCGAAACCGTCGTGTTCAGGAGACCAGCCCGCCCGAGCAACGCGCGGGGGTGAGCCGTGTGCTTCGGCGGTGCGAGTGTTGTGGCCGTCGCCTGCCTAGTCCCAGAGCCTGAGTTCTTGGGCTGCCAGGTGTAGATGGCGGGTCTCCGGCGGATAGTCGGTCGGGGCCCGGAGTCCGAGCGCCCAGACGGTGACGGCGTACTCGTACCCATGCCGGTGGCGGTGGTAGTCGCCCGCAGCACCAGTGAGGAAACGGCGGACAGCGGGACTGTAAGGCGATCGGCTGTCCTCGGTCGACGTTACGCGGGTGCTGGTCTCGGGGTCGTCGTAGTTCACGTTCCTTAGCCGCGGGTCGGCCAGGAGCTTGGTGAGGGCCTGGTACCAGCAGTTCAGTTCCTCGGCCCGGTTACGGAAGACACCGGTGATGTCGTCGGTGTCTTCTAGCAGGGTCTCCACATCGAAGTGCCCGAGGAGGGGAACCTGGAAGTCGTACTCCTCAATGGCGTCGATCTCGGGCTGGGTGAAGGCCCTCACGTTGTACTGGCACAGACCCATGACGTTCTGCATGGACTCGCGGAAGTAGCGCATCAGCGGCTCCTGTCAGCTCTGGTCAGGGGAGGGGGAGTACGTGCTCTGCGCGGGAACCGCGTAGGAGGTGCCGTTGGCCTTCGTCACGGTGACGTCGGAGGCCGGCGGCACATCGTACGAACGCGTGGTGGGCGTGGCGGTTGGCGGTGTGGTCTGGCCCTTGCGGCCGCCCCGGCCGATACGTCGCGTCATGACCTGGGCGTAGATCGTGGCAGTTCCTTCGGCGAACGCCGGATGTCCTTCGCGAACCCCTCGACCGGCGAACCTGCCTTCCGCACACGCTCACCCGCGCGGACCGAACACAGGACCGACCGCGCACCTGCCCGCGAGCGCGCGCCTGAACACCGGGGCCCTCAGCGACCCACGGAATGATCAGTCCAGCCAGCCGGTGGCCACGTAGTCCCAGTCGCTTCTCCCGAGCAGCCAGGCCTCCAGTACGCTGCGCGCTTCGGCCGGCACGAACACCCTGCTGTGGGCCGTGAAGGGGCCGGTGCGCGAGGCTCTGATCGGCGAACCCACCAACGCACTCGCCGCGAACTCGTCGCACGTGAACGTGATCGGATCACCCGGCAGCTCCAGCGCGTCCTTGGCCGCCCGAATGGCGCTTCTGAGATACCCCATGGGGTCCTGAACGCGCTTCGGGAGCAGCAGGGGATCCGAACTTGGCCGGGGACGGGAAAGTCGGTGTTCCTCGTTGCCCGTCCGGTACTCGTCCGTGGCATCCGCGTGCGCTTGCTCCCATGCCGTGCGGGGTAGCGTCACGTCGATCGTGTTGCCGTACGGGTTTGGCCGTTTGGCCTCCTCCACACTGCGGGGCAAAGCGAAGTCCATGCATCCTCCACGAGTGTCCGACGGGAACCCGGAGGGCTGATGATGAGGGGCACCGCGCCACATGCGAGGTACCCAACTCTAGCGTCGCACCGAGCCCTTGTGTGAGCTGCATCTGCGGCACCGGCACCGAGGTAGGCCGCTGTCCGCGTTCCGCCGTCTGCCCGGTCGCACGCGCGTTCGTGTGGTGGTGACCACGGGCTGGGACGCGGGCAGGTCACGGCAGCGGCATCCGCCATCGCGCCCTGACAGGGCGGGGCCTACCGGGTCCCCGGGAACCCGATAGGCGTCAGCTCCGGTTCTTGCTTGTGCGGGTCCGGTGGCGGATGACGATGGTGGACCAGGTCCTGCGGGCCGCCTCGCGCAGGGACCAGCGGTAGCGGGCGGGTTCGTGGGCCAGTGAAGTCAGGCTGTTGTCGGGGCGGGGGATCTCGCCGAAGTCGCCGTCGTCGCTCTCCACACTCAGGGCGTGGACGATGGCCTCCACCGCGGGGGGCAGTACCGGCCTGTCGCCCTGGTGGCAGCGGGCGACGAGGTCGTGCCGGATGTCGTCGGGAAGGATCCTCGGGGCCCTGCCGCGAAGCAGGGCACGGACGGCGCGGCGGCGCGGCCCGCGGTCGCGCCGCTCGCCGCGGCCGAGGGCGAGATTCTCGCGGCGCCAGTGCCGGGCGGTGCGGAACTCGGCCCGAGCCTCGTGGAAGAGGCTGAGGCAGAACGCCGCGGTCGCGTCCCCCCCTCCGGCGGCGAACTCCCACCAAAACCGTGCGCCGTCCGTGTAGCCGACGAGGTAGAGCAGGGCGGCGAACGGGAGCGCGCTGGAGGGGTCGATGCGCTGCTGG
Organism: Streptomyces sp. NPDC059816; assembly: GCF_042732055.1. Lineage (NCBI taxonomy): Bacteria > Bacillati > Actinomycetota > Actinomycetes > Kitasatosporales > Streptomycetaceae > Streptomyces > Streptomyces sp. NPDC059816. Next base: position 35,987 of record NZ_JBHWIQ010000041.1, on the reverse strand, counting down.
TCCAGCAGGAGTCGCATGGAGGCGGCGGCGGACGGCGCGTTCACGACCATGGTCGCGGCCAGATTCAGGTCCCGCCCGGCCTGCTCGGTGCGCGACAGCCGGGGCGCCGGCCACGCGGCGGCCGTTGTGCGTGGTTCCGGGGCCAGCTCGCGTTCCACGCGCTCCAGAGCCGCGGCGGTGTCGTAGGAGGTGTAGGCGTCGGGCAGAGCACCGGCGTCCTGGAGCGCGGCGTCGACCGTGCGGGGGTGGGTGCGCACGTCAGTCGGTGTCCTTGCTGTCGAGGGGGATGTTGAGCTTGCGGGCGAGGCTGTTCTTCGCGTGACGGATGTTGGAGCGGACCGTCGCGCACTCGATACCGAGGAAGTCCGCGGTCTCCTCGTCGGTGCGTGTCAGCACGTACCGCAGCACGATCACGTCCTGCTGGCGCTCCGGCAGGACCGCTATCGCGCTGTACAGACCGATCTCCTCACTGAGGACGGCGAACTCGTCGCACAACTCGTCGAACAACATCCGCCGGACCGCGCGCTCGAAGCCGGCGCTCTCCGCCAGAAGAGGCTTCAGCCCCCGCACCTCAAGCCAGGCGTCCACCTCGTCCTTCAGCAACGTCCACCCGTACTGCGGCACCGACTCCTGCACCAGCGCGTGCTCCCAGTCACGGCGCAGACTACGAAACGCCCGATCCGCGACGCCCTCGGCGGCGTCGCGACCGACATGGACCCGCGCGTACCGCATCCACAAGGTGCGGTGAAACGCATGGAACGCCTCGAAGGTCACGGTCCGAGACCGGTGCCTACGGGCGGAAGAGCCGGGCTGCTCGGTCACCTGCCCGCTCCCATCACGGCAGCTCCGCCTCGCACCGGCCGCCGCACGGGCCAGGGAGGGCGGTCGACTGCGGCGCCGGGCCCGCAGGCGCGGCAGGGAACGTGGCACAGATTGTCCGTCGACACGAAGGGTCCTTACGAGGGTGAAGAGAAGGCGATACCGAACCGCTCCTGAGTGGACGCGGGCCCGGTCGGGAACTGCTCCCACCTGTAGCAAACCCAATCAACGACCGCTCCGTGCAACACGGTTGACGATTTCCGAACAGATCCGGAAAGTATGACTAATGCCGCCGCGCGGGGAACGCGATGCCGGATGTCCTCCAGGCGTAGCAGGCGCTCTTGCCGGCTCCCGCCCGCGCGGGGTGGACTAGAGGCTTGCGCGGTGCCGCACCGGGCCGCACCACACACACGAAGGGGGAATCGGCGTGAGCGACACCGACGACGGCAGGGTCGACCTGGCGATGGACCAGCCGCACTCGGCCCGCATGTACGACTACTACCTCGGCGGCATCACCAACTTCCCCGCCGACCGGGAGACCGCCGTCAAGACACTCAACGCGTTCCCCGCCGCCCCCATCGCCGCCCGCGTCAACCGCCGCTTCATGCACCGCGCCACCCGCCACGCAGCCGCCGCCCACGGCATCAGCCAGTTCCTCGACATCGGCACCGGCATCCCCACCTCACCCAACCTCCACGAGATAGCCCAGACCACCGCCCCGCACGCCCGCGTCGTCTACACCGACAACGACCCCATCGTCCTCACCCACGCCCAAGCCCTCCTGCGCAGCCATCCCGACGGCGTCACCGCCTACATGCAGGCCGACGCCCGCGACCCCGACGAGATCCTCGGCCACCGCACCCTGACCACCACCCTCGACTTCACCCGACCCATCGCCCTCAGCCTCGTGGCCCTCCTCCACTTCCTCACCAACGACGAAGCCCACACCCTCGTCGAACAGCTCAAGGCCGCCCTCCCGGCGGGCAGCACCCTGGCCATCAGCCACGGCACCCCGGACTTCGACCCCGACGGCGTCGCCCGCGTCGCCCGCATCTACGCCGACGCCGGCAGCCCGATCCACCTCCGCACCCGCGAGGAGATCACCACCTTCTTCACCGGCTGGGAACTCCTCCCCCCCGGCGTCGTCCCCACCCGCACCTGGCACCCCGACCCCGACGACCCCACCAACACCGTCACCGACGCCGACGCCTCCACCTACGCCGCCCTCGCCCACAAACCCGCCTGACACCCCCCACCACAGCACGGAGACGCCGCGTCCGCCGCGCGGAACACCACCGTCCAGGGGAGAGGTGGCCGACCCGCCCGAGCCCAGCACGGAACGGGCCACGCAACCCGTGGGGCAGCAGCAGGTCCCAGGGAACGAACTGGCGGGGAAGAGCCCGCGCGCGTGCCCGCTGGACCGCACGTCAGAGCGTGGCTGCAACAGCTGTGGCGGGCGTTCGTGAGAAGTCGCGGATCTCTGGCCTGGCGGCGGCTGTGTCGGTTCCGCGATCCCACGAGCACTCGCGCTCTCCTGGCCGGCGGCGTCCCCGATGTTGCCGAGGCCGGGGCTACGCAGCCGCCGCACAGCCATCCCCTTCCGGAGACACCCATCGGGTCGGCGCGCCTGTGACCTGGCGCAGCCGCTACTCGGCCGCGACCGCGTAGTGAATCGCGTCCGCCGCGCCGCGCCGGTCAGCCGCAGCTACCTCGCCGCCCACTCCCGCCAGGGGAAGGAGACCCAGCTCGGCCAGGTGTGGCACGACCCTGGCCGCAACGGCAGGCAGCGGGTGTTCCGGATCATCGAAGCCGATCAGCCAGGGTGCTGCACCGGCACCCCCGGCACCACGCCCTGCCCCCCATCCCGGCCGCAGCGCCGGTCCGTCGCTCCCGCAAGAGCAGCCGGCGAGGGCTGTCGCGTGCCGGGTGACCCCCGCCGTGCAGCTCGGAACCGCGTCACGGAGGAGTCGGCGCCCTTGGCCATCGGCGCGGCGCAGCCGCAGTGGAGTACCGCGGTCACGTATCCAAATCGACCCGTGATGTCGGCCTCTTCACAGGAGGGCGCCGTGGCGGGCGGCGAAGGCACGGATACCGGGCAGCGTCTGGGACTGCTGGGTGTAGAGGAGATCGGTGGTGACGGTGCGAAGGGAGGGGCGCCGGAGTTCTTCCGGTGCGACGTGCTCGATGGCGCGGAGGTGGGTGTAGACGCGGTCGGGTCGGCCGATTCGGTGCCACATGCGGGCTGAGTCGGTGTGGAATCGGGCTTTTCGTTCGGCGGTGGGGAGCCGGGCGGGGTCGACGCGCTGGGCGTAGGTGATGCCGTCGTCGGGGGTGCCGAGCTGGGTGTGGACGCCGATGCGGTAGAGGTCGACCTGGGCGGGGCTGGCGGTGATGGTGAACAGGCCGCCGGGCTGGTCGTGGGGGATGCGGTGGGCGCTCTCGTCGGCCTCTGTGACGAGGTCGAGGGCGTTGGCGCGGTGTCCGCCGCAGGCGGCGGTGTATCCGGCGGTGAGGAGCAGGCACGTCCTGGCGGCGAGCGCCGCTGGGGGCGGGTCGCCGCGGTAGCCGGCGAAGCCGAGTGCGGTGCGGGTGAGGAACCCGACGGCTTCGGTGCCCTGTCCGGCGCGGCGCATGGCGATGGCGACCATCCGGGCGGCTTCGCTGACGACCTGGGGGTCGCCGCCGGCCCGGGCGGCGGCCAGGGCGCGGTCGGCGGTCACCCAGACGGCGTCGGAGGCTTCCTTGACGGCGAGTTCGGCGGCGAGGACGTAGGCGCGGGCGACGTGGGCGTGGGCCCGGTCGCGGGCGTGCCCGGGGCGGGCGTGGTCGCGGGTGGCCTCGGCGGTGGCGATCAGCGCCGGGAGGGCGCGGCCGAGGGCCTGGTAGCGGGCGGAGCTGAACGCGGCCCGGGCCCGGGCGAGCCCCTCGCCGAGGTCGGTATGCGGGACGGCTTGGGCGGCGGGTGGTTCGAAGAGGGCCCGTTCCAGGGGCGCGATGGGTGGCCCTGTGGGTGCGGCGTGGGCGGGTGTGGGGGTGAGGAGCGCGGCGCTGATGCCGAGGGCTCCGTTGACGAGGTCGCGTCGCTTCACAGGGTCCTCCGCGTCGGCCGGGCCTGATGCCGGGCCCACCCTAGCCCCGTCCGGGGGGCCGGCGGGGGCGAAGCGCCCGGTTCCACCCGGCCGCGTCCCGGCGGCTGCGGTGACCGGGGCGGTGAGGCCATTCGGTATGTGGAGTCCGGCGGTGATGCGGTCCAGGACGTCGGCGCTGGTCACCGTCCGGGCGCCGCGTTCGATCGCGCTGACGTCGGACTGGGCGAGGCCAGTCACGGCGCCGAGGCGGCTCTGGCTGGCGCCGGTGTACTGGCGTACGAGCCGGAAGACGGTGGCCATGTCGCGGTCGGCGAGCGCGCGGCGCATGGCGGGGCGGTCCCACAGCTCGTGCGGGACGGTGAGGTCAGGATGCACGAGTCCTCTCCCAGAACGAGGGTGCCGGACAAGGGGAACCCGATCGAGCGTAGGCGTGCCAGAACGGGCTGTCAGGGGCGCGAAGGGAGCGCGCAGGGCGCGGTCCTATAGGGCCTTCCTCTGGGCTCACGCCGGGCCGGGGAGCACTGTCGGTGGTGTTCGGCCAACCCGCCGGGGACGTCCCCCCGGGCACGGGTCCGGCTGCTCTGGAAGGAGAAGCCCATGGCGCCTCAACCGCCTCCGCCCCCGGGGCCTCTGCCGACGCCGCCGCCGCCGGGCGGCTGACGCGAGGCGCATCAGGACGGGCTCGCCGTGGCGCCGTTCGGCGGCGGGCCCGGTGCCCGGGGGACCGCTGGGTTCCGGCCAGCTCCGATCGTTGATCGGGCAAGGCGGCGGCCGGGCCGGTAGGACAGACCGGGCCGCCGCCCAGACGGAAAAGACCCCGGGATACCAGGGCACCGTTCCGGGCGACGAGACGAAGTTGAGGAGGGGATGACCGTGTCCCGACCAGGCGCGGAACCGGGCCCGGAGGGCAGGGCGCTGGCCCTGGAGGGCTTCCGGCTGCTCGTACGATCTGGTGTGATCGGCGCGGTGGACGCGGTGGCGGCGATGCTCACACCGCCGTGCGCCGACGAGACCCGCGCGAAGGCCGGACCGGACTGGACTCTGGAGATCCAGCACGGCCCGGCCGCAGCCCCGTACGACGACACCGGGGACCTCGTCGTGTGCCTGCCGTACTCCGGGCGCCGCCTCGCCGTCCGGGACACCGAAGGCGGGGTACTGCGGCTTGCGGCCCGCTACCGGCCCGGCGCCCCCTCCGCCGGGATCGAAGTCGACGCCCGCGCCCGCACCACCCGGCTGCTGGTGGCCGAGGAGGACAAACTGGGGGTGCGGTGGGCGGACTGGCTGGCCCGGATCTTCTTCGCCTCCCGGCTGCTCGCCGCAGGGTGGCGGATGCTACACGCCTCCGCCGTCGAACTCGACAACCGCGCCCTTGTGTTCCTTGCCGCAAGCGGCGGGGGGAAGTCGACGCTGGCACATAGGGCGGTGCACGAACTGGGGGCCCGCTTCCTCGCCGACGACCTCCTGCTCGTCCGGCCCGGGCGGCCGGTGATCGGCTGGCCCACCCGCATCGCACTCCCCGCCGATCTGAACGGCGCCGCCCCGGAGGCCGGACGGCGCGAGCACCGCACCATGAACGGCTGGACCAGGGACCGGGTGCTGTTCACCCCGGCCGAGCACCGCCAAGTTCTCGGCATCCACAGCGCGGGACCAACTCCCCGCGGAGCCCTGATCGTGGTGGAGAACCCCGGCGACGACGCACCCGTGACCGCCGCCCCGGCAGCGCCGGAGACGGTGACAGAAGCGCTGCGCTCCGCTGCGGCGGTGACCCGCCAGCAGGCGTACGTGAGCGACCCGCTCGGACTGATGGGCGGTCCACGCCTCACCGACCCCACCCCCACCACGTCGTCGGAGGAGCACCTGGCCGAAGCTCAACTGGCCATCCGGCTGGTCGTGCCCGCCCGCGGCCTGCCGACCGCCGGCGTCTGGGACGCGCTGGCCCCGTTCCTCCCGGCGATCGGAGGCCGGCGGTGATCCGGCACCGACCGGCCGCCGGGCCGCCTGGGATCACGGCCGAGCGGTGGGAGCTGGTGAGCGCCGGCCGCCGACTGATCGTGCGCACCGGACCGATGCCCGCCGGGGTGTGGGACCGGGTGGTTCCGCACCTTCCCGGCGTCACCGAACCCCCGCAGCCCCACTCGGAGCCAGACGGTTCGGACATGGTGGTACGTGTGCCCGGGGGTGCGGGGGCGGGTGATGCGCGGCGGCTGGTGAACGCCCGTCTCCATCTTCTTCACCTGGCCGCCGGGTGTCTGGCCCTGCACGCGGTTGCCGTTGAACGGGACGGGACTGCGGTGCTGCTGCTGGGCGGGCATGGGGCGGGCAAGTCGCTGACCGCGCTCGCCCTCGCCGAGCGCGGCTGGCGAGTCCTCGCCGGCGACGTCGCCCTTCTCGACACCCCGTCCTCCGGCAGTACCACCGGGTACCGGGTGGTGGGCGGGACGAGCGCGTTCATCGTCCGCCCCGGCGCCGTACGCCGCTGGCTCCCCACCGTTCCGCTCCCCGTCCACCACGGCGGGCGGGCCGACCTGGCCGGCCACCCCGGCCTCCGTACCCGGCCGCCGACCGGGCCGGTGCCGCTCGGCGGCGCCGTGATCGTGGACGTCGACGGGGACCCCCGCACGGGCGACGGCCCGGAGCTGGTGGACGCGCACACCGCGGTGTCGGTGTGGTGGCGGGCCGGCTCCCACCTCCTCGACCGGGTCCTGGACCATGGCGACCTCGTCCTGCGGACCCTGGAAACCGAACCCCTCGCCCACCACCGGCTCCTCCTGGTCCGCGCGCTCGCCGACCAAGTGCCGCTCCACACCATCCGCGGCACACCTCAGCACTTGGCCGACCGGATCGAACACCTCACCCGAACCCACGCCGGAGGAACACCATGACGACCGAGCCGTCCGACTCCGGGCCCCGGCACACCGGCGCCCGCGTCCACCTGGCGCACGGCCGCGCCCACCTCCGGCCACCGTCCCCGGAGCGGCTCCCGGAGGGCTGGGTGCGGGGGGAGTTCAGCGTGCTGAGCCCGGGGACCGAGCGCCGTCACCTCGCCGGGCCCGGCCGGGACGCCGGCTACATGAACGTAGGCCGCGCCCCGGGGGACGGCGGCGGGCCGGATGGGTGGGTGCTGGCGCCGGTCCCGCACGGCGCCGTCTTCGATCCGGCCGCCCCCGGCGTGCTCACCGTGCCCGACACGGTGCCGGTCACCGTGCTCGCCGCCGCGCGGTTCCAGCACATCGCCCGTCTCGGCCTCGACCGCCTCCCCCCGGCCACGGACCTCGACCAGCCGGTCGTGGTGGGGTCCGGGCCGGTCGCGCTCGGCTGCGTCCTGGAGCTCCACCGCCGCGGCGCCGACCGGATCACCGTCGTCACCGGCCGCCGCTACCCGCCGCTCGGCCGCGCCCCGTACGTCACCCTCACCGCACCGGATCCGGCACGGCCTGCCGGACTGGTGGTCGACACCACCGGGGAACCTGGCCGGGCCCTCGCCCTGACCAGGCCCGGCGGGGTCCTCGGCCTGCTCGGCACCCCCGGCCCCGAAGCGGCCCTGCCCGCGCGGGACGTGCACCGGCGCGGGGTGACGGTGGTGGGGATGCACGAACTCGCCCCGGCCCAGCCGGGGGCGTACGGGGAGGCGTTCACCGGCTGCGCGGACTGGATCACCCGCGCGGTGGCCCCGCAACTGCTGGCCGCCTGGTGCCGGATCGTGCCCGGGGAGAAGGCCCCCGACGTCTACGCCCTGCTGAACGCGCCCGGCCGGCCCGCCGATCCGGTGATCCTCTTCGACTGGAAGACCCGATGATCACGGTGCCGCCGGTCGGGCTCTACAGCATCGGCGTCCGCGGCCTGCCCGTACCCGCCCTCCTCGACTTCGCGCGGGAGTCCGGGGCCGGGTTCGTGCATCTGCGCGGCGGCCCGCGCGGGTACGACCTCGCCCGCCGGCCGGGTTCGGTGCTGGATGCCTGGGCGCGGGCCGCTGCCGAGATGTCAGTGCCGGTGACCGGGGTGACCGCGGATCTCGACCTCGCCGACCTCCTCCACCCCGACCCCTCCGTACGGAACCCCGCTCGCGGAGAGCTGGAGCGGCTCGCCGACGCGACAGTCCGCCTCGGCGCCCGGTGGGTACGGCTCCTCGCCGCCCGCCCGCCGACCACCCCCGAGGCGTGGGCGGGCCGGACGCTGCCCAGGATCACGGTGCCGCTGCTCGCGGAGCTCCATCACCCGGCCTGGCTCACCCCCACTTCGTTGACCGCCCTCGGGCCGCTGCTCAACGGCGGGCTCGGTCTGCTGGCCGACACCGCCCAGCTCGCCCCCGCCCTCCCGCGCCCAGCAGAGGATGCCGTGCTGGCGCGGGTGTTCGGCGCGGTGCGGGTGCTGCACCTGTCCAACCCCGGCACCGGTCTCGACGGGCCCGGGCAGCGGGCCGTCGCGGCCCGCGCCCTCGCGCGGATCCGGTCCGGGCGGGCGGTCGAGACCGCTTTCGAGTGGACCGGGCATCCTCGTACCCCGGCCGAATGCCTGGCCCGGTACCGGCAGGCCGTCGCCTGGTGGACCCGCCTCGCCACGACCACCCCGTCTGCGGGCCTAGGGTGTTCGCCCTCCAGTCCCCAACCGTGAAGGAGCCATTCCGTGCCCACCCCGACTCCGACCCCGCCCGCCCAGACTGCCGTCCCGGATCCGGCCCAGGGACTCGGCGCGCTGCTGGAGCACGCCTACGGCCTCGGCGGTGTCCGCCTGACCCGCCTTCCGGCCGGGCAGAACACCATCAACTACCGCGCCACCCGAGGCGGCGAGACCCTGTTCGTGAAGCACTACCTGCCCGCTACGGACCTGGCGGCGGAGCGGGCGGCGATCGGCCAGAGCCGACTCGCGGGGGAGCACGGCGTCCCCGTCGCCGTCCCGCGACCCACTCGGACGGGCGACATGATCGCCACCAGCGGGGACCTGGCCGCATCGGTCTGGGAGTGGGTGCCCGGCCGCAGCGTCGACGGGGGGCTCGCCCCCGGGCAGCAGGATGCCGCTGGCCGCGCCCTGGGTCTTGTCCACTCCGCCTTCGCCGAGCACCCGGCCGCAGCGGCCGGGGAGTCACGGCGGCTGGCGAAGTGGCGGACGACCGACCCGGCGGCGAAGCTCACCGCGACCGTCGACCAACTCCTCGACCTCATCGCCGACCGCCCCGCCCATGACGCGTTTGACGAAGAGGCGGTCCGGACCCTGACCGAGCGCCGCGCCGCCCTCACTCACTTGCCCGGACTGATCGCGGACCTTCCCGACGGGCTGACCACCCAGGTCCTCCACGGCGACTACTCCGCCGTCAACCTCCTGTTCGAGGACGACGTCCTCACGGGAGTTCTCGACTTCCTTCCTCCCGCGCCGGAGCTGGTCAGCTACGAGCTGGGGAGGATCGCGTTCGACCCGCGGACGGTCGTCCACGACCCCGACTGGTCCCGCGCCGGCGTCCGCCTCGTCCACGCTTACCAGACCACCAACCCTCACCACACAGCCGCGGACGTCACCGGCTGCGCGCGGGTCGCGCTGATCCAGCTCGTCACCAGCCTGTACGGGGTGAAGGACCACTACCTCAAGCCCGGCCTCCTCCAGGACGACCTGGACCGGTTCTGGCTGCTGCGGCACGCGGCGGCCACCCGGCTCCTGGACGCTCTGCCCGCTGTCGAGCGCGCCCTCGCCGAAGCCGCCGGGACCCGGTAGCCGCACGGCGCCCGCCCCGGGGGGCGGGCGCCCCTTTCCTTCCCTTCTGCGTCTGGAGTGATCCCGATGGGTTTGACCAGCAAGGCGGCCGTGAGCGAGCAGCCCGACGACCGGTGGAGCACCGTACGCGTCCCCCTGTCCTGGGAGGAGACGCGCGCTGCGGTGGCCGCGTTCGCCCGCGCGCACGGGTTCACCACCGCCCCGGCCGGAACGCGCGCTCTGCTGTTGCGGACGGCGGCGGGGGAGGCCGTGGTGAGCGTCCGCTGGAAACCCGCCGTCTCCGCTTGGCGGTCCACCACCAGGCAGTCCCCGCAGTCCGATGCCGGGGCGGAGGTCTTGATCGAGCCTCGCCCGGGCGGCCGGTTACCGGCCGAGGCCCTGCACCAGTACCTCACCGACCACCACGCCCTGCCCTACACCCCGGCCGAACTCGACGCGATCCGGGCCGGGATGCCGCTCCTCGACCACTACAGCACCCCGACCCAGCCGTTCGACGGCTGGGCGATGATCTTCCGCGACCACTACCTGGAGCACTCCGTCGGCTTCGTGACGGCGATGGAACGCGCCGGCACCCCGGCCCGCTGGATCCTCGCCCTCGACAAGGGCGACCGCACCCTCGGCCGTACCCGCGTGCACGCCACCTTCCGAGCGCGCGGCTACACCTCCGCCCTCCTCGACAACGCCCACGTCAACGACCCGGCCGCCCACACCCGGGAACTCGCCTCAGCGGGAGAGGCGGTCGACAGGTTCATCGAAGCCGCGCACCAGGCGGGACGCCGGGTCCTCGTCGTCGACGACGGCGGGCTGCTGGCCCGCGGCTACGGCACCCGCACCGCACGCCACCGAGTGGACGCCGCGCTGGAGCTCACGGTCAGCGGCCTCAAACGCATCACCGCCGCGCCGCCGCTCGCCGTCCCCGTCCTCAACCTCGCCCGCTCCCAGGTGAAGACCAGGCTCGGGTACCGGGAGATCGCCGACTCCTGCCTGCGCCGTCTACGGACGATCCTCCCGGACCGCAAGCTCATCGGCCGCCCCATCGTCCTCCTCGGATACGGCACGCTCGGCTCCCGCCTCGCCGCCCAACTACGCTCCCTGGGGTGCCGGGTCACGGTCGTCGACACCGACCTGCCCACCCTGATCGGCGCCGCCGAGGACGGCTTCTCCACCTGCCGCACCCTCACCGACGCGCTCCTGGCCACCACCCCCACCATGGTCATCGGAACCACTGGCGAACAGGCCCTCACTCCGGACGACGTTCCCCTCCTGCCCGGTGGTGTCCTCCTCGCGCCGTTCGCCACCGCCGACTTCTCCCACCTCACCCAACACCCGGAGTACGACCGCACGGTCGTCCCCGGGACCGGGGTCCGCTTCACCCTTCCCGGCGCCCGCACTGTCACGCTCCTCGGTGACGGGCGCTCCCTGAACCTCTTCGAGGCCGACTCCATCCCCAATGGCGGCTACGACGCCTACCGCGCCGCCACCCTCATCGCCGCCCATGCCCTGTGCACCACGAAGACGCCCCCGCCGCCGGGCGTCCACACCGCCTGGACCGACACCGCCATCACCAACGCCGGTCTGTGGGAGGCGTACTACCGCCTCCACTGCACCAGCCACCCCACGCCCTTCTCCGTACCGGCGACCCGTTCCGGTCCCCGGGCCATGCCCGGTCCGCGGCCCGGGCGGGCGGCGGTCGTCGGCTACGGCACCGCCGGACGCCTCCACACCCGCGTCCTCGCCCAGCTCGGCGCCACCCTCGCCGTCGTCGACCCCAAGCACCAGGACCTCCCCGCCGCAGGGCGCGCCTTCCCCACCGAGGTCGCCGCCCTCCCGCCCGGCCTCGCGGCCGGGATCGACCTGTGGACAGTGTGCTGCCCCACCGCCGACCACCTCCCCGTCCTGCGCGCGATCCTCGCCCACCAGCCAGCCGCTCGCGTGCTGCTGGAGAAACCGGCCTGCCAGGGCCACGAGATCGACGACTTCGTCCAGCTCCTCGCCGAACACCCCGACGCCCGGGTCGTGGTCAACGACCAGTACCGCCACACCACCACCCTCCCCGCCCTCCGCCACGCCCTCGACCCGACCGCACCGATCACGAGCATCGAGATCGTCTTCACCAAAAACCGCCAACCCGACCACGCCCGCGGACGCTTCACCGACCCCCACTACGGCGTCCTCGGCTACGAGTGGCTGCACATGCTCGCCGTCCTGCGCGAAACCCTCCCCGAACCCCTCTGGAACACCTACCTCGCCACCGACCCGATCACCGACAGCCGACTTGAACCCGTCTACCACCCCGGCCTGTTCGTCGCCGCCCTCACCGAACACACCACCCTCACCCCACCCGGTGCACCCTCGCTCCAGCTCACCCTCACCTCCTCCATCCTCGGCCCCACCCCCCAGCTCACCGGCCCCGAACCCGATCCAGCCCCCGGCGGGCCGTGGACCCGGGGGCTGCGCCCGGGCGACGACCGGCACCGCCACCTCACCGTCCACACCACCACCGGCCGCGCCGCGCTCCACCTCGACCCCGTCACCACCCCCGGCGGACGGCAGCTGGAACGCAACCACCACCGCCTCACCGCCTTCGCCCCCGACAACCGCCTCCTCGACGACCAGGTCCTCTACGACTCCCCGATGGAGACCTCCCTCCACCACGGCGTCACCACCCTGCTCGACACCGGCCCGCTCACGCCACCCGACCTCGCACCCCTCAAGCGCATCGCCCGGATCGCCGACCACCTCCGCACCCGCACCCCCCACCGGCCCCCCGACCAGCCAGAGGGAGACCGCCCGTGAACACCCTCACCCTCACCCTCACCACCGGCGGACACCACACGACCATCCGCACCGACACCCCCCACATCACCGACTGGGCCCGCGCCTACTTCACCCCCCACTGGCCCGAAGCACCCGCCACCGCGGCCAGGTCGCGGGTCACCGCCCTCCACGACGGCCCGCCCCTCGACCACAACAAACCCCACACCCACCGCACCATCTACGCCCGCGACCGCATCGGCTACACCCCACACCCCGACGGAAGCATCACCGCCCGCAACCTCACCCACCCCACGCTCACCTACCGCTACACCCCCACCCACCAGCACCTGGAGATCACCGACTCCGGCCACTCCCCTCATCAGCAGCAGCCCTGCACCCTCGCGGTCGCCAATCAGTACCAGCACCCCGACCTGGGCTACTACACGTGGGACGTCGTCGAAGAGGTCCGGCTCCGCCGATCACGCCGGTGAAGCCGATACGTTCCCTTCGGCCAGTTGCCGTCTGCGACCGGTGCTCCGGCCCAGCGGCTATGCTCGCCACCGCCGGACAGGGCCCACCGGCCCGGCCCGGCCAGTGAGATGGTCCCGACAGGGGGGAGAGGCGTGTGCTCAGCTGGAGAGCTGCGAAGGGCTCGCGGGCGGTTCGGGACTGCGCGTGGCGGGCTCATCTGGTGATGGAGACCCGGGCGCCGTTCGCTGCCTCCGCGGGTCTGCGGCAGGACCCTGATTCCGTGATCGGCGAGGCGGTCGCGGACAGCGAGGCCGTTCACGCCGCGCTCACAACCGTGGTGGAGGTCCTGGACCCGGGCATGGCGGTTGCCGAGCGCGCCCACGAGGCACTGCTCGCCGTGACGGGGCTGGTGGAGCTGCGGCCGGAGTGGATCGCGTACTGCGACGAGACGTTCGCCCTCGATTCCGTGGCTGCGGATCCGGCGAGCGAGATGAGCCGCCTGTGGGTCTCGGGCGACCTGGTGCGCGCGTGGCCGCGGTTCACCGTGGGAAAGGCCGCCCTCGTCGCGGCGACCGGCCCGCTCCATCATGTCCGCAGGGAACTGGCCGCGTTCTGCGGCACCGAACCCGTGCGGCGCCGGGCCGCCGCTTAGGGCAGGCGGGACGAAGGCACGGTTGGCCGGGTCATGGGGGCGTGACGGGGGCGGCCAGCAGCAGCGCGGTCACGCTGCCCGCCTCGGTGATCCGGCCAGCCCGAACAGCCCCGACAGCGTCCGTGAACTCCCACCACTGCACAGTCATGCCGATCTCGGTGTCGTCACGATGCACGGGACCGCTCCGGAGCCCCGTGGCGAGGAACAGGTGGGTGCGCGCGGCCGTCGTCGACGGCAGCGGGTCGATCACGCCGAGGGGCCGCAGTTCACCGACGTAGCCCGTCTCCTCCCGAAGCTCCCGGGCAGCCGCGTCCCGCGGGTCCTGACCGCCGGCGCCGCCTCCGGGCAGATGCAGAACACGACGCTGCTGGAGGTAGAAGTCGTCCTCGACGAGCAGCACCCGCCCTTGATCGTCGAGCGCCACCACGCGCACGCCGTCGTCCACGGTGACATGGTCGTAGGTTCCCCCGCTGCCGTCCGGCCGGAGCACCGAGTCCCGGCGCAGAGAGAGGAACGGCCCCTCGTGGAGCACCTCGGTCGCCGTCCGTGTCCATCCCACCGCCGCACGCCCCCTGTTCAGCCTGTGACCCGGCCCGCCATGGTGACGGACACCGTACCGGGCACACGCCCCGAAGGGGGTGCCCTCACCGGCCAGATGACGAGACGATGGGGCGGTGGGGTCGATGGCGTGGACGAGAGCGTCGGCCTGGGAAAGGGACGCGGGCGTCACACCGGTGGTCTCCGCTTCCCGGACCACCAACGCCCCGAACGCCCCTGCGGAGGCGGGGAGGATGCGATGACCCAGTACGGAGCGGGAGCCGAGCATCCACCGTGCGAACTCATCCGCGCACCGCAGCAGCGCTTCCGGGGCCCTGAGGGCGGAGTCGACGAGTGCTGTGGCGTGCCGGATGATGCCCCGCCGTACGGCGCGCACCCGCTTCACGGCCGGGTACCAAGACGCTCAAGAGGTTTTGGGGAGTGGCAGGGGCGATGCGGTTCTCGCCTGGTCTGCGAGGATCTGCTTCACCCGGCTGCGCGGAACTCCGGTTGCTCTCGCGATGTCGCCCAGCGTCGCCCGCCGCAGATCCAGGGTGACCATGGCCTCGATCTCCGCGGCGCGGCGGGTGTTCTCGGCTTCCCGTAGCGCCGCTAGTTCCGGTGTCGTGGGGACGATGGTGACTTCTGCGGTCACGCCGACGAGCGCGAGACCCTTCGCCGTGTTCTCGCCCACCGCCTTCAGCGTCCGCCCCTGCCCGTATACGTGGTGCCCGGGAACGCGGGCCACCCAGTACCGGCCCCGTCGGGTGGCCGGGCATTCGATCGTCGTGGTCATATCGCTTCCATGTCGTCGATGACCTGCTGGGCGACCAGGTCGGGTATGGGGGTGGGTAGCACGATCCGCTGGGCGCCGATCTGGTAGAGCGTGTGGCTGTCGTTCGCTTCGAGCAGGCTGATGGTGAGCCCGAGTCGGCGGGCGGCTGCGGCGATCCGCCGCAGCGGCCCGCCGCCGTCCTCCGCGCGCTTCCGCATGCCCGCGGTGACTACCTGGGCTTCCTTCCACTCCTCGACGGTGACGACCGCCTCGTGCGCGGGCGCGGGCGACCAGACCCACATCGAGACCGGGTTGATCCGGGAGAAGCCCGGCCGTCCGGTCCGTGTGGCCTTCCTGTTGTACACCTGGTGCCCGGTGAGCTTCGGATTGGCGATAAGTCCTTCGACCAGACCGTGGGTCCACTTTCCCGGGTACCGGTCGGGCTCAGTGGACAGGATGGCGATGATGTCGGCACCGGGGAGGTGTTCCTCGCGCCGGAGGCGGCACAGTTCCCGGGCCGCGTCGAACCGCCGCGGGTCGGGATGCGGCACGAGTTTCCGCTTGGGGCGCGCGTTGCCGAACCGCCCCGGCTGGACGGTGGCCTTCTCGTCGACCTGCGTGGTGTACGGATACGGCGGCACACCGTGGTTCCAGCCGTTGAGCGCGTGCTGGATCTGACCGCCCCGGGACATCTCCATCAGGGTCGCTTTGTAGATTTCTGCCTCCACCTGACCGTACCGGCGGGTGCGCAACTGTCCGCTCTCGGTTCCGCCGTGCGGCTCATTGGCATAGATGACCGTGACTCCGGCGCGTTCGAGCCGGTGCTCCACGGTCAGGGCGGTCAGCATCGCGCGCGCCACACGGTCCGACCGCTCGGCCAGGCAGTGGGTGAAGCCCAGGTACTCGGCCCGCTCCATGAGGTCCTGGAGTCCGCCGTCCCGGCGCACCGGCACACCCAGCGCTTCGTACATGGCCAGCGTTCCGTGGCCCCGCTCGTCCGGGGGAAGCATGCCGGACTCCACGTCCCAGTAGAACGCGGTGAACTCCTCACCCGGTTCGAGGCGTTCGCCCGCGAGGGCCACCTGCCGGGGTATGGACGAGGCGGGGTTCTGCCGGTCTTTGGTGGAGACACGGCCGAGGAACACGGGGCGCCGGGGCCGCTCGCTGCGCGGGCCGAACCCGGGCAGGTCGGTGAGGTCGCTGAGGTCGATGGGGGGTCCTAAAGCCATGGCTGTTCCTGGAATTGAAGATAGAGACGGGTGTGCATCTACGGTCGAGGGGCCGCTGCCCGGCCGGAACAGCGAGCGAAAGACAAGGCCGCGAAGACGTTGGATGGATGCGGCCGCTGGTCAGTGGTAGCCAGGCAGCCATCCGAGAGCGGAGGCGAGTGGGTTGCCGAAGGCCCCGCGGCGTTTCGGCCCGCGGGTGCCGGGCGATGCCGTTCCGTCCAGTGTGTCGCAGCCTCGGAGGCGACTGCTCCTGCCGATTCCCGCCCGCCAGCGTGGCATGGTGGGACACCCCCTCCCCTGAGTGGTGCATATAAGTACCACACTCGGGTGTTGCGAGAGCGCCTTCGCCGTCGGGTTCACGGCCGGACTCGGGCTCGGGGTGAACACCGGCTGCGGCCCTCACGGGCCTGGGCATAGAAGCGCACGTCCAGCCCCGTGTGCGCTCGGAAGATCACCGCACTGCGACGGCCCGTCCTGGCGGCCTGGGCCGCGACCCGGCTGTCCCGCGCCGACCGGCCCGGGACGGAGCGATTCCTCCGGCCCGGAGAGGAGCTCTGGACCGCGCAACGGACACTGGACGGAACGCGGCTGCGCGAGCTCGGGCACCAGCGGCACCAGGTGGTGCCGCGCTGGCCCGCCGCGCGGCCGACCTCGCACGCCAGGCAGGCCATCCGGTCACCGAATCCGTCCGGCACCAGGTGGAGCAGATTCTGTACGCGTTCCTCGCCGACCCGGAGGTCGGCGCTCTCGGGGGCGGCTCGCCGCAGTCCCGCCTGTCCGGATTCAGCGGCATCGCATCGGTCAGCTTGCCGGACGGACCGGAGTAGAGGCGCATCGAAGAGGCGTGCTGCCGGGCAGTTGAGGCCAAGACGCAGGCGGCCCTCCGGGAGACCGCACGTGCTTAGGCCGGACAGGAACGGGAGCGCGCGGCGGTGGCCGAGACTGCGGCCGAGGAGCACGTGCGCGATCTGGAAAGGCGGCTGCACCGGGTTGACGCGGACCGGGCCCTTCGCGCGGTGGCTGAGGAGGGGAACGGTCTGGAGTGTCTGGCCCGGCAGCGGGACAGCTCCTCTTGACGGTCGGCCCCGGTTTCCGGGGGTCGGATCGCCGACCGTCGTCACCGGACGGGTCCGTGCGGGACTCGACCGGTGGGGTGAATGAATGAGGGGCCGGGGATCACCTTCGGGTGATCCCCGGCCCCGGGCACGGGCCGGTTCTCCCCGCACGGGGCCTGCCTGTTCACGGCGCACGGGGGGCGTGCATCGTGCTGGGGTCACCCCCGCGTTGGCGGGGAGTAGTGAGATGCGGTTGTGCAGTGCCGCGTTCTCGTTCGGGCCATCCCCGCCTTTGCGGGGACCGCCCCACTGTTGGTGGGGCGACAACCGGTACCTGTGCCGGTGCAGGACGGGCGGTGCCCTGGCTGCGGACCGTGGCAGCCACCCGCCCTGCGGTACTCAAAAGTACCACCACAAGGGATCTGCTTCTACGTGATCGCCACCACACCGCCTCCGCGGGCGGCCACCCTGGAACCGCCGGGAGCGTCACGACTGGTCTCACCATCCGCATCAGATGCGCCGCACGGCCCGACATCCGGCAGCGTGCCGACGGCCGCCGGCACGCGGGGCCGACTCCGTTTCGCAGATTCCCAGAAGTGCCACCGAGGGGGCGATGTCCCCCTTCGGGTCCGTCATGGCGACAATGAACGGGCTCTTGTCAACTGCGGACCTTGACGGGATGAACAACCGTGCCCAAAAAGAGAGATTCTGCCCCCGCCGACTTTCTGGCGAGCGGGCACCAGTGGCCATCGGGGCAACTTGTCGCCGACGCTCCCCCTACGGCCAGGCTCGGCAAAGAACTCGCCGTCCGTCTCAAGCAGGCCCTGCAGGAGCAGGGCCTCAGCGCCCGGCAGGTCGCCGACGCCGCGCAACTGCGCCACCCGACCGTTCTCAGGGTCCTCAACGGCACCGTGGTCCCCGACGGCAGAACGATCATTCATCTGGAGACCGCCCTCAAGACCCCGCTCTGGCCAGCCGGTCTCCACGAGCACCTCACCCTCCCACCCGCGGAATCCGGAGCAGCCCCTTCCTGACCCGTGACGCAGCCGAGTGCGCGACGGGAAGCCGGCTTCTCCTGGCGGCGGCTTGCCGCCGCCAGGAGGTCCGATGACCGCCTGAAGGTTCCGTGGCCCCTGGTTGCCTCATCAGCGTCAGGGGGCTGGCCGGTCCGCGTCGGCCGCCGTCTTCGGTGAGGACTGCTGCCACGCCCGGACGAGCACGAGAGATCCGAAGAGCAACTGCCGTTGTTGGCGCCACATCGGCCGCAGCAGTTCGCGGCGCACGTCCTTGGGCAGGGCCCGGAACTCGGGAGTATCCACGCTCATGTCGCCGGTGAGCCGAACGCCCCTGCCCGGGGTCGATAGAATCGACAGGACCGACAACCGGGCTCAACCGGCGACGCTCGGTGAGTTCCACGCCCAATAGCCGCCGTTGAGGCGATCTGCCGAGGTCTTTCCCTGGGGAACCGCACCGACCGTGTCGGAGATCGCCTCCGTTCGCAGGTACTCGGCAGGCTCGGCGGCAGGTTACCCGACAGGCCACAACCTCGGAGCAGTAGATGACCGGTCAGCCTCCACCACCTGCCTCAGGCACCGCCGCGGACCAGAGCACCATTTCCCCCGCCGGTATCGCGCGTCTCGCGGGTGTGGGCCGGGCCGCTGTCAGCAACTGGCGACGCAGGTTCCCCGACTTCCCCGCACGCGTGGACGGAACCGACGCCCATCCCCTCTTCCCGCTGGACGCGGTCGAGATCTGGCTGAAGAGCCATGAGAAGGGGGACGGGCAGAGTGCGGCCGGGGAGCTGGAACGGCTGTGGATCGAGTACGCCGCGAGCGGCGACCGGGAGGCCACGGCGCTCCTGGTTGCCGAGGCCGGCAGACGGATGGCCGGGACAGGAAGGGTTCCCCCGGCACGGACCCACTCCGCCGCTTTCTCGGACACGGACCTCGGCGGAGTGCTGGAGCGGACGCTCCACGCCGCTGAGCAGACCGGAACGCAGGAGGTCTTCGACTTCCTGCTCGGCAGGTGGATCAGTGCCCACCTGCGCACCGTCATCACGACACCCAGAGCTGTGGCCGATCTGATGGTCGCCGTCGCCGCCGCTGCCCACCCCGGGCCGGTGACCACGGTGGCGGACCCGGCCTGCGGCACCGGAACCCTGCTGCTGGCAGCGGCCGGACGGTGGAGCCCGGCCCGGCTGGTAGGGCAGGACAACGATCCCGGGCTCACCGCCCTCACGACCGCCCGCCTCGCCCTGTCCCGTCCTGCGGAAGCCGCCCGCGTCGCGACGGCCGACACCCTGCGCACCGGAACCGGCACGGAGAAGGCCGACCTGGTGCTGTGCAACCCGCCGGCGAACCAGCGGGACTGGGGATACGCAGAACTGGCCACCGACCCCCGATGGATCCACGGCCAGCCCCCCGGCACCGAACCCGAACTCGCCTGGATCCAGCACATCACCTCCCAACTCGCCCCCGGCGGAACCGCCGTCGTGCTGGTACCACCCGCCGTCGCCAAGCGCCGGGCGGGACGGCGCATCCGGTCAGGACTGATCCGCTCCGGCACCCTGCGCGCGGTCATCGCGCTCCCGCCCGGAATCGCCATCCCCTACCACACGGGCCTCCACCTCTGGGTCCTGCGCGGCGCGGTCCAGCCAGCGGAGCACGTCACGATGGTGGACACCTTGATCGCCGCGACCACCACAGCGTCTGCAGACGGCGGACCGCGGTGGGAGGCGGTGACCGGCCAGATCCTCGCGGCGATGAGCGGCCGCGAGACCGGGGGAAGCCGGCAGGTCCCGGTGCTGGACCTGCTGACCGCGGACAGCGATCTGACACCCGCCCGGCACGTACCGCAGCACACTCCCGCGACCGCGGACCTCCCCGCGGCCTGGAGCGCCTTCGAAACCGCCCGCGACCGTCTGGCACACGCTGCCGCCCCACTGGGGGCCCTGACCACGGCAGCGACGCCCGGACCACCCCCACCCGCGGCGACGCTCGACGAACTCACGCGCGCCGGCGCCGTCCAGATCCTCACCGGTCAGCCTGTGCCCGAACCCGAGCACGGACTCCCGCCCCACGACGGCACCCCGCTGCTGACCGACCCCCCGGCACCCGGCCTCGCTCCCTGGCTCACGACACAGACCGTCCACCAGGGACTGAACACCGGAACACTGACCCTCGCCCAGCCGGGGGAAGTCATCGTCGCCACCCGCGACTTCATGGTCCGCGTCGCCGATACCCCCGTGGCCCTCGGCCCCGGCCTCCACGCCCTCCGACCGGACCCGGACCTCCTCGACCCCTGGTTCACAACAGCCTGCCTTGCCGCCCCGGACGGAGCCCGCCGCGCGGCCAGCCACACCACCACAACCCCCCGGGTCGACGTCCGCCGGCTCCGGGTGCCCCGGATGCCACTGGCCCACCAACAGCGGATCGGGGCGGCCTACCGCGACCTGCTGGCAGCACGGCGGGAACTCGCCGCCCTGAACACGGCCGGGGAGACGGCACTGACCGCGATCAGCCACCTCCTTGCCGACGGCCGCTTCACTCCGAACTGACGATCCGCCGCGCCCGGCACTCGCAGCCGGGCCCGGACTCCTCTTCAAACACGGTGGACTCGGCGTTGCCCAGGCGGGGGTGAACGCGACAGGCTCGGCGTCCTGAGCTCGTTTGTGTGTGATCAGATCCAGGGTGTGGGGGCTGTTTCGGATATGCCGCCAGAAGCCGCCTCGGGCCCTGCCGGGGCGGATCGGAGTCCACGGACCGCAGAGGCCAGAGGCGCAGGAGCACCTACACCTTCGGCCCGTTGTCCGGACGATCCCCCTGATGGCCGGGTCGGCAGCCGCAGACCCTGGCCACCCACCCGCGCCGTCCCCGACACGAACCCGACCCAGACCCACCCTTATGCTCCCAAAACGACAGCCTTGGAAGTCGTCAGCACCGCCCTGGACCGTGTCTCGCCGCCAGCTGCGCACCGACCGTCTCCTTCTCCGGCCAGGCATCCGACAAGACGGGCTGGGCGCTCCCCGGGGAGGTGAGCCCGCGCGTGCCGCGTCCTGTTCCGTTCAGCTGGAAACTTGGTCAGTGTCGGGTTGGGGCAGGGGCCAGTAGAAGCGGGCGCGCCCGCCGCCGAGGCAGGCCAGCAAGGTGTCCTCGGGCATCTGCAGGACGGGCGCGCATCGCACGAGCTGGCCTGGGGAGATCGCGGTGGTGCCGTCGAGCCATCCCTTCATGAGTGCTTCGGGCAGGATCGCACCGGCGGCCAGATCAGCGGCCGTCATACCGTGCGCGGTGAGCTGGTGGAGCAAGGTGCCGCAGGCGGTGTCCGGGCGGCTGAGAACGGTAAGGCGTGCGGCGAGTCGGTCCTTGATCCCCGGGGCCGGGCGGGCCGGCTCCGGTCGGTGTGCCTCGTAGGGGGAGCGGGGGCCGGCGAAGTGGTCAAGGGCCAGGGCGGCGCAGTCGTCGAGGAGTTTCAGGGTCCAGGTGCGGGCGTGCTGTTCGCCCTGGTCGGCGCGAAGCCGCCAGTCGTGGTGGCGGCCGCGGATGCTGAAGTCCCGGTCGACGAGCAGGCTTCCCGCGTGGGCGGCGGTGGCCCGGTCGTGCTGGGGCCAGACGGTGCGCAGGGAGTCGGCGGGGATCTCCAGCAGGGTTCCGAGAAGACGTTCGATGCCGACCGCCATGGCCACGGCGGTGGACTCGTCCAGGAACCGGCGCTGGGTGTAGCCGACGAGGGTCTCGAACTCGTCCCGCAGCGCGGGGTCGCCGGCCGGCTCGCCGGGCAGGCTTGTGAGGGCGGGCGTGCTGGCGAAGAACGCGTCCGCGTCCGCTGAGGTGAGGAGGGTGATGATGTGCGGCGGATAGCCGCGGGCCGGGTCCCGGGGGCGGAGGTTGCCGAAGCAGACGAACCAGGCGTTCGGACGGAGGTCTCCGGTGCCGAGCTGCCGGCTGGCCGGATGTCCGGGATCGGCCGCCACGTGGGCGAGGTCCTGATCGAAATGGAAAAGGATGTCCTCGTCCTGGAGGAAGGCCTCCCGCCACAGGTCGACCGGGCAGTGCCGGGCGGTGAACGCGTCCGCGGGCGGCAGGCCGTAGTCGTCGGCAAGGTCGGGATCGTCCCCGAGCAGTTCGAGCAGCAGCTCGGCCTCGCACCGGACGAAGTAGAACGCCATCTCCTCCGCAGGACACCTGGGCAGCGGGGCACGGCCCGCCCGCAGGTCGCCGGCGAGGTCGTCGACGGCGCGGACCATCGCGAGGCGCCATGCCGCGCTCGCTCCGTCGCAGATCGCCGGCAACTGCATAAGAAAGGAGTCGTGGTAGCGCCACGCGTCCTTGTCGGACGGGCGGTCGAAGACCCGGTCGCCGTAGTGGAGGAGTTCGTGGTAGCCGCGCTCGGCGACCCTGTCCGCCGCCGCAGCCAGAAGCCGGGCACCGAGCGGGGTGAGTACCTCCGCCAGGTCCTCGTACTCGGCCCGCCCCTCGTACGCCTCGAACCCGGTGGCCGAGGTGCCCAGCCGCATGATGGCGGCGATCCGTTCGACGGAGGGCAGCTCGTCGGGAGCCATGGAGGCCCCGTCCAGATGCGCCAGGGCCCATTGCGGATGCCCGCGCTCAGGGTCCCGCGCGGCGATGAACCCGTACGGGGAGAACCAGAACTCCGCACTGTCCCAGCCCTGCTCGGGCTCGGGAATCTCTTCGGGCTCTTCCCCATCGTCGTTGTCGGCGGTGTGATCGCCGCGGGCCTCCGGAATGGAGTGCTGCGCGCTCTCGACCCGCAGCTGCCACGCGTCCTCCCAGTACGCCGGCCGGTACTCCTCACCGTGCCCGGGCACCCCGACACCCAGCAGCTCCAGCTCCGCGTCCGTGGCCGCGCACACCCGCGACGCCAGCATCAGCATCTGCTCCAGCGCCCATGCCTCAGCACCACAACGCGGCACCGGCGCGCGGCCACGGGCCAGATCCTCCGCCAGATCCCCGAACGCCCGCGCCACACCCATACGGAACGCCCGGTCCCTGCCGTCGCACCCCTCCGGAAGAAGGAACAGCACCGTCTCCCGGACACCGGACGCCGCGCGGTCCACCGGCACGTCCCCATAGCGGGCGGCGTCCCGGTACGCCAGCACCGCCAGCATCCGCCCCGCCGCCCCCAGCAGCCCACCGGCGAACGGCGACAGGAACTCCTCCAGCTCCCCGTAGGGAACCTCGTAGAACTCGGCCTCCGCCGTGTACGCCCCGAACGCGTCAGCCACCTGAACCGCGCCCACCCTGCCGCTCATGACGTCCCTGTCCATCCGCCCGGTACATTCCCGGCAGTCTCCCACGGCCCACGAGCGGCCGAAGCCGCCCCGGTACGCCCGGCACGCCGCCACCCCCGACCACATTGATTCCTCAGGGCTCGCCAGAGTGGAAGCCCCGGTCCTGACAGCACACCGGCACTCGGTCGGGTAAATTTCTGCGTGGACGCAAGGCGATCTTGGCTGGGGCGCTCAGGTGCGGTGGGCGGCGGTCCAGGGGTGGTCGCCGCCGTTGTCCTCCTCCGTTCCGATCGGGGTGCCGTCCGTGGTCTCGACCCACGAGCGGAACGCGGACGGGCAACGTGCGGGCACGTGGACGAGACGGCAGTACCGGTCGGCGAGGGCGGTGGCGAATACGGTAGGCGCCGCCCGGTCCTTGCAGTCCAGTTACCCCCGACCTCGCTGCAGTCGGCAGGCGGCCACAGCTCCGTGCAGTGCCCGCATCCGCGCCGGTCAGCGGCGTGAGCGTGGTCGGGAACGAGAGCCCGCACGGAGTCATGGCGGGATGGTCCGGTCACGGCGTGACCAGGGCAGGCGTGGCGGGCCGGTCGCCTTCCTGAAGGGAGAGGAGCTCGTGGAAGAGAGACCCCTCCAGGTCGGCGAGTTCGGAGAATGTGCCCTGTTCGGCCACTTTTCCGTGGTGGAGGACGATGATGCGGTCGGCGTGGCGGGTGCTGATGACCCGGTGGGTGACCAGGACCGTGGCCCGGTCGGCGGCCATCTGACGCATGGTGGCGAACAGGGCGGACTCGGCGCGGGAGTCGAGAGCAGAGGTCGGCTCGTCCAAGACCAGGAGGGCCACGTCGCGGTGGAATCCTCGGGCCAGCGCGATGCGCTGCCACTGACCGCCGGACAGGTCGTGCCCGTCGGCCCAGGAGGGGGCAAGGGATGTGTCGACGCCGTGCGGGAGGGCCGCGATGACGCTGTCGGCGCGGGCGGTGGCCGCCGCGGTGTGGACGGCGTGGTCGCCGCCGGGTCGCGGAGTGCCGAGCTGGATGCTCTCCCGGACGCTCAGCGGCCACTCGGTGAACCTCTGCGGGACGAGCGCGACGTGGTCCCACAGCGTGCCGGGGTCCGCCTCGGCCAGGTCGAGCCCGTCCCACCGGACGGTGCCGCTGTCGGGAAGCGTGAGGCCGGTGAGGAGCTGGACCAGGGTGGACTTGCCCGCGCCGTTCTCCCCGACCAGGGCGACGACCTCGCCCCGCCGGAGCGTCACGCTGACGCCGTCCAGCGCTGGACGCGCGGCACCGGGGTAGGTGTAGGTGACCTCGTCGGCCTGAATCACCGCGGGTCCGGCGGCCGGGACGGCCCGGGTGCCGCGCCGTGCGGTGTGCTGTTCGGCCAGGGTGGTCCACCGACCCCAGTCGCCCACGTACAGGGCGCTGCGGAACAGCCGCCCGGCGGTGCTCGCGGCGTCCGCGAGCGTGGCGTTGACGGTGCGGACGGCCAGGACCGCGGCACCTGCGGCCGCGAGGTCGAGACGGCCGGTCGCGGCCAGCAGACCAAGCGTCGTCCAGGTGACCAGCTGCCCCGCCCCGGAACCGAGATCCCCTGCGATGCGCGCGCGTTCGGCCCGGTGGACCCCGGAGAGCACCGCCTTGTCCAGACGCCGGGACACCTCGCGAAACCGCCCCTGAAGGAAAGGGGCCATCTTCGCCGCGCGGATCTCGGCGGCCGGCCCGCGCTTGGTGGTGTCCCGGTACAGGTAGTGCCGCATCCGCCGGTCCGGATGGGTCTCGTGCCGGACCATGTGCTCGATCCGCGCCGCGCGCACGGTCGCGCCTGCCTTCGGCACTGCGGTGAGGATCACCAGGGGCAGCAGCACCGGGTGCAGTGTCACCAGACGGAGGTGGCGGCCGCCATCTGTGCCAGGGAGGCGATCACCCCCTGGGCCTCGGCCACCAAGTCGGCCATCGCCTGCGCACCGTCGTCGGCGGCCTCCATCGCGTCCACCACCCCCGGATGCTCATACGCCGCCAGTTCCAGCCGGTTGGCGCCAGCGACCACGGCGTAGCTCGCCTCGGTGACGCACCGCGGGCCGATTCTCGCCGCCGCCATCCGCGCGCCGCTCACGGCCGTGTAGCGCACGGCGACGGCGATCAGCAGAGTGAGAACGGCGGGCCAGGCCGCGTCCGCCGACGCTCGCCACGGGCGTTCGTCGAGCAGATGGGTGAGGACGGAGGTGGTGGCGAGCAGCGCGACGGCGGTGGCGACCGCCGCGACCGCTTGGCCGGCGGCCACCGCGAGCACCGCGCGCCGGTCGGTCCGCCATGCCAATCGGGTCGCTTGTGAGAGCAGGCCGGGCAGTCGGCGGCTGGCCTTGCAGTTAACGGAGGTGAGGACCAGGACCGATGACTGGCCGGGGCCCGGGGCCTATCGACGCGACCGGGACGGCATCCTGGTGGGAACCTGGCCCTCCGAATTGTCGGCCTCGTCGAGGAAGGCGACGTCCTCGCTGTAGAGCGGCTCCTGGAAGAGAGCCCTTGGTAGACGGGGCGTGGATGCGCGGGCCGCTCCGTAAGCCTGGAGGCAGGCCGCTGTGGCGGTCCCTGAAGGGGAATCGTGCTCATGGGTATTCTCCTCGCACTCTCGTGTCCTGCGGTCGCCCCGCCGCGACTGTCCTTGGACCCAGTAGAAGGATGGTTCGGGCACCGAGATCATATGTTCGGTGTGCGTCGGGTTGCCTCCCGGAATCCGGAGACTCAGGCAAAGACAGAAACATGCAGGTCAGGCGCAGCCCGTAGACACGGACAGTCGCGGCTATCGGGTTTGACGAGGATGCTGTGAGGGCCCACCTTGCTGATGTGCACGCTGGCTGTCGGCCGAGGCTGGCCGTGCCGGCGGCGCCGTAGGCACTGATGCGGGGTAGCGATCAGTGAGTTCCGCTCGTGCCTCTGGTTCAGCCATCCGAGCTGGCAATGCTGCTCTCTGCGCGGACGAAAGCGACCTGAGTCGGTCGAGCGCGGCTTCGGCGCCACCCGGTTCAGGGCGCGGTCGGGGAACACTGGCGAGGACTTGCTCGGCCATGGCCCGGATCGCCGTCCGGATCGGCTCGATATGCCCTTCGTCGACCTTCAAATTCTCGAACTGGAAATTGGGGACATGCCGGATATACAAGAGAGACCGGTGAAGCCGCATATACGGGTCAAGCGGGCTCAGGAGCGGCGACTGCTCTTGCACGGCCCGCCGCAGGGCCTGGTCGGTCAACTTGGCGAAGGCCCGCTGCCCCCAGTGCTGCTGCTGCGCCGTCAAGTCGATGAAGTCGCGGGGGTCCAGTCGCGACTGGACCGCCTGCAGAGTCTGAACGGACAGTGTCGTCATGGAGCTGATCCGTAGACCGTTCCGAACGACGGGAGCGTTGTACTGGGGCTGCACTGAGATGGTGAGACGAAGGGCGAGCGCATCGGCGGCGTCTGGAGTGCCCTCGGGGGGCAGGTAGGTCATGGCCCGGAAGGAGCCTTGCCGGCCGCGACCTTGCTCAGCCTGGACCCGGTACCCCAGATGCTCGAGGGCCCCTTGCACAACATCTCTGGACCGATCCGTGTTGTGAGTTACCGGGGTGGTCAGCGAGATCTCGCGGGCCTCGCGCTGGAGGGCCAGGTGCCGGGCCAGAGCTACGTCACCGCCGACCTGAAACGGGACACCGGTTTGTTCAAGTGCGGCAAGGGCGATGTCAGCATCGCGTGCCGCGCGCTCGAGATCCCAGATCACGCATTCTCACCACCGTATCGGGTCGAGTTCAGGGAAGCGCTGCTGCCACACGTGCGCGAGTGGTGCCGGTATGCCAGAGCGAACTGCCTCCCACTGGGCAATCAGCTGTCCAGCTGCGAGTACCGCTCGCTGGTCGTCCGTCGAGCCGTGCATCAGGACCTGCCGGTACACGTCGGCCAGATCCTCATGCGTCTTGTCATCGTCGCGGGCGGGCGTACGCCAGCGAAGGGGCAGGCTTTCACCGGAGCCCTCGTCCGGGCCTTGGAGCTCTTCCAGTCGCTCGATGACCTGAAACGGCTGGGCGAGCAGCCAGTCCGGCGTGCCCGGCTGCTGTAGGGCCAGGAGGACGTCATCATCAACCTGACCTCGCAGGGCCTGGAGGATCTCGGCGCGAGTAGCCGCGGCCCCGTCGAAGTCGATGTGGATCTCCGCGTCGTGCTGTGTCACGGCAGTTGGTCCCCTCTGAGTTAACGGCCGGCGCGCCGCTGTCCAAGCGTGTCTTGTGCCGACCCTACGAGGTCCGATCTCAACCACCGACGCCTGCTGACGATCCAGACCCGCACAGAGACTCATCGCTGCCGTCCAGTCGATCTGTGATCCTGCTGATGCGAAGCCGTTTGGTCAGGTCCGTGATGCTGCGGAAGCGCGCGTCGTGTCGAAGGCGCGGTCGGCTGAGCCTCACCGAGCATGATCTTCTCCGCTTCGGAGTACAGCTGCTGGTGGCTAAGGCGGAAGGTTGGGACAGTGGCCGGCGAGATCTCATCCAGCCGCTCGGACGCCTCAATCAGCGACCGCAACTCAAGTGCCATGTGACGCAACTGGCGTCCGGCGTGAAGCTGCGCGCTGAGGCCCTGGCTCGTCCCCCCGCCACCGTTCAGTGACCGCGAAGCCTGGGCGAGATTGTCCACGCTCTGGGTGATCTGCAGATGCAGCGTGGCAATCATGCCCTCCACATGGAGGTGGGCCGAGGACAAGGTAGGGAAGGCGGCGAGGACGGCAGCACGATCGAGCATCTGCTCCACCTCTGCGGAACGCGTCGCGGTACTCCGAGGCTCAGCCCAGGACCCGCGCGCTACAGGACCGGCCCGATGGGCCTGCAGCCGACCCAACATCGCGTGCAACGCTTCAAGGCGGCTGGTCCGCGCTCGCGCGTAGACCCCACTGGCGGGAGCCCGCCCAGCAGGAACGCTGATTGATGCACGTGCCGCGTCCATGGACCGACTCGTCAACGCTGTCGCACTGCGTGGGTGCTCGGACCGCCACCGCACACCATAGCGGTCCTGGCGGAGCCCGCGCGGCCCGGCGCCGTCCACCACGCGTCCCGAGCTGGCAGCGGCCAGCGCATTCAACACCTCATCAGGGGAGCGCAGCATGGTCTGCGCCATCAACACGGCCTCCGCCGCGATCGGCCGGTCGGAGGTGAGCGCATAATGCTCGGCGGCCAGCAGCCGAGCCAGCTTGTCCGCCTCGTCACGCATGTGCTGCCGGTCAGGGTCGAGCATGGCAGGCGCGATGTACGGGTTGTCGGCGAGCACCTCGACATCACTCTCTTCGGGCCCCAGCAGAATCCGCAACTGCTGAGCCAGTGGGAGCCGCCACGTCAGCTCGGACAGGACCTCGTCAGCAACCCGGCTGGCACCCTGGTCAGGGTGCGATCGCATCGGCTCCAGGACCGCGAAGGCGGCGGCTAGTTCAGACGTCTCCTCATCGAAGGGAGCCTCGCCCACGGCAAGTGCCTCCAACGTCCGCGCGGACCACTTTTCGGTGAGTGGGCACCAGTCCTCCGGCACTGGCTGCCTGATCGCCCTGGAGGCCGGCAACTCATCTGCGCGAACCGGATGATGTTCATTGACTACCTGGCCTGCCGGGCCGGTCTGAGGGCTGACCTCCTGTTCCAGGGCAGCCAGCACGACCTCTTCCGGCAAAGAGGCCCCGAACGTCAGCGCCCAGTCAACCGCCGCCGCGGCCCAGAGGTCGCGGACCGAACTTCCCTCGCCGTAATGAGGCGCAGCCGACCATCCGGCGAGTCGGTGCTGAAGCCAACTCAGTTGGTAGCTGTCGATGAGCTTTCGGGCGGCTGGCGTGGACGACCGAAGGACTCGATGCCACAGGTCGGCCGCGGGCAGGGGCTGGGCGGGTCTCCCGGGCGTGTGCAGTTGTACCTGCACACGGTGGCCAGGGCGATCCCGGCGCAGAAACTCCAGGACCGCAGTCGCGGAGTCGACATACACCTCAGCGCGTGCCGGCTCATCGGAGTCGCCACTACGACTCACTGAGATCAGTGCGCGCTCTTCGTCCGGCGGATCGGGCAGTGCCTGCCACTCGCTGATTTCGCTCCGGTAGCGGTCGATAACCGAGTCCAGAAAGGCAACCGGATCGGGAACGGCGCCGGGAGCGTTGATGCTCAGGAGCGCCAGTCCGCCCTGCAGGCGCTCCGTCAAGGAACGCCCACCAGTCGCCTCCCCCGGAACATGATCGGCCCAATGCCGCAGCCCCGCCATCAGCTCCTCCAAGAGGGGCACCAGGACATCCCCCTGCCCTCCCCAATCGGCAAGAGAGCGGCTCTCCCGCTCCTCCCAGAGCCCCGGCGGATACCCCTGCTCGGCGGCGAACCGGCGGACCAAAGCGTCCAGGTAGACCAGGTCGAAGCTGAACGTGTCGGGAAGGGCTACAGCGTCCATGGCGGCCTGGACACGTAGGACACGCTCCAGAGCGACTCGGTGATGCATCACGTCTCCCGCTCAGCCTCGCGCCCGGCCTTCGCACCGGGCGTGCTGCACGCAAGGGTGCTCATCGCCGACGCCGGCCGATGCTCAGCTCCCGCGCCACGGGCTACCACTCACAGCGATCCGGCCTGACGGGAGAACGACAGCCAGCAACAGCCCGCCCACCGGGCTCGCCCGTACCTCTCGGGCATTCTCGCCGCGCCTGTACACAACCACCGCAGTGCCGTCGGGGCCCGCGCTGCGGGAGCGGTGGCAGAGGAACTGACCGCCCCACGGGCTAGTTCGGCTCAGCCGTCCCGCCACAAGAGCCACCGTCCCCATCCAGGGCTGACGCTCCACAGACTGGCACTGCGCACAGAACCCCGATGCCAGCAGCACCAAGAATCCGAGGAAACCTTGTCCATGCATGTCCTCCCGGAGGAGTTCATCCGGGCAGACCACGCCGAACGCCTGCGCCGTGCTCAGCGCGAAGGGCTGGCAATTCGTGCATCCGCCGCTGCTCGCCACAGGCGCCGTGCCGACCGGACCCGGCGATCCGCAGGTCGAGCTTGGACGCGCCTGCTTCGCTCTCCGATGCGAGGTCCGCGATGACAACCCTCGCCCAAGCTCTTGACCTTCCTGATGCGCTCTTTCGTCGGTACGCCGCCATCCGCGAGGTCGGCCAGGCTCTCGCGGCTGTGGCCACGGGGCAGGCACGCGTCATCGAGTGTGCCCTTGAGCCGGGTACGGCTCCCGACGGGAGCCGCTTCGACGCCTTCACGGAGGTGCGCTGGCAAACGTCTCACGCCTATCTCGCCATGCTCCAGGCAGGGGCGATGGCACAGGAGCGGTGGCTTCGAGAGCAGGGACTGTGGACCCCACGACGCGAGCTCGTCACCCAGGTCGCGGCACGCCACAGCAGGGCCGCCGCCGAAGCAACCATCGCCAGCGCGGACCAGATCGAGCAGGCCGCGGTCTGGACCCGGGAACTCCTTGACCGGCATTGGGCACTGCTGCTGCGCTTCGCAGATCTCCTTGACCGGCGCGGCCACCTCTACGGCTCTCGTCTGCGCAGAGCGCTCCGTGAAGGGGCACAGAGGCCTGTCTCATCCACGTAGAGGCCCCGTGCCCCGGGCATGAGGACGCCCAGGCCCCTCGACCGACTCCGGGCCCCGGGCGCCGCTGAAACCGAGGCGAGCTACCGCATCGGGCGAAGGCAGACCTGTACCTGGTCTGCCTCGTTCCGGCGGACAATCAACCCGCTGTCTCCGGCGTAAGAGATCGGGACCTCGGTGCCTGCCTTGAGTACAGAGGAGGCACCGGTCTTCAGGGCAACTTCGGCGACGACGGGTGCAGATGAACCCGCGGCATCCGGAGCCTCGACGGCCCCATATGCGACGCCGGCGTCGCTGATCGAGGCGATGTTGATCGTTCTGCGGTTGCCGTCGCCTTGCAGGCACAGACCCTTCTTCCTCTCCAGGTCGAAGACGACGGGACCGGCCGCGAGATATCGCCCGTTGGGAGAGGACATCACCGCATAGCTTCCAGAGGAGCCCGACGGCTCCTTCGCGGCGCAGGACATCTGAGGCTTGATCCGTCCGCTTGCCGTGTCGTGTACGGCCCAAACCGGGGTCGCGTCCCCATACTCGCCGGTGCGCCACGAGGCGAGGATGCTCGTGCCAGTCGCACCGTAAGCCCGGCCGTCAAGAGGCGCCAGGAAACCCGACTTGGCGGAGACGCCATCCGGCTTCACACTGCTGCTCAGCCAACCGTCAGGCACCCTGAAGCCGCCGCTGCCCATCGCAACCACGGGCCCCTGCGAGGTCGCCGACATGACCACACTGCCGGAGCAGCCAACGGTGTCGGCGCACTGGGGGAGCAGCCCGTCCGCTTTCCCGAAAGCAGTGACCGTTCCCGTCGCGACATCCACTTTGGCGGCCGAAGTGCCGTAGAGGCCGTCGCCACCCCAAGAGACGAGCAGTGCCCCATCCGCCCCGGTCACATGTACCTGCCCGGGGCGGGCGCTGACGGGAACGGAGATCGTGCGCGTGGGGGCGAGGCCTTGGTCCTTGCCGTCCGCCGGATACACCAGCAGGTCGACCACCTCGCGGCCGCTGTGTAGTTGGTCCTTGCCCTGCATGCCGTGCGCCCACGCCACGACGTACTCCCGGCCGCTGACGGCTACCGCGGTCAGATCCGGGATCTCCGCAGCCGCACTGCCGTCCCCCTCAGCCCCGTCGACCTCGGCAGGCGGCGTCCAGGACCTGCCCGACCAGCGGATGGCGCCGCTGGGAGCCTCGTGCACACTGACCGAATATCCGCCGGAGGCCGCCTGAAGAAGCCCCACTCCTCCGGCGTCGCGGGCTGGCTCCTTCCCCCGGGAGGCCGCCGAACGGGATGCGACGGAGCGCGTGGCCCGTCACGTGGGCGCGCTGGTGTCGAGGACGCGAACGGACCGCGAACCTGACACGACGTGGGTCCTCGTTACCTGTTCACACCGTCTGGAGATTGCTTGTGCCCCACCTCCAGATCCTGCCATCTGGCTCCGACAACGCCGTGTGCGGCACCCGGGACAGGCAGGCAGCGTGAGGCAAGAGGCGTGCAGACGTAGAGCCTGCGCCAACACGGCTCACCAGGTGGATTACCGGTCAGGCGGCACGCCAGGTGGGTCGGCGCCTGCGACGTCTGGTCGGGGGTCTTCCCGGAGAGGCTCTCAGATAGGAGAGCCGAGGGAGGGGCGAAGACGTCGCATCGGCGCGGGAGAGCCAGAAGAGCTCCAACCCCACGCCAGGATGCAGGCGTTGATGATCTCGTGTGGGTTGGATTGGTGCAGTACGCAGTGCTCTGGTGAATGCGGTGAGTAGCATCCGGGATCAACACTACTCGCACGAACGGAGACAACAGGTGTCTGACCCCGCGCAGAGCGCCACCCTTTACACCCAGTACACGTCCAAGGTCGATGATGACCTTGCGGCTCTCGAGAATGAGCACGCGGGATTGGTCGCGCGCCTCGCGCAGGTGGAGAGGGATCTCGATCTGCTGAGGAAGATGAAGGCCTTGTTCGCCTCGGATGGGGACGCTGGGCAGGAGCCTGCCGCCACGGCCGGCGAGGACCGGGGCCTTGAAGCGCCCTCCCATGAGCCTTCGACGACGAAGACTGTGAAGAAGGCTGCCGCCAAGAAGGCTGTGGAGACCACGGCCAAGACGCCGCCGACCGATACCAGGAAGGCCACGACCAAGAAGGCCACGGCCAAGAAGACCGCAGCGAGTACGACCACGGCCAGGGCGACCAAGGAGGCCGAGTCGGCCGCGGCCGGGCTGAGCAACCGCCAACTGATCCTGGAGTATCTGACAGAGATTGGCGAGCCCCGATCAAGCTCCGAAGTGGCAAAGGAACTCAGCTCGCGTCACAAAGAGTTCAACTCGAGCATCGCGGCGACCCGTGAAGCGCTCGAGGCACTTGTTGCGCGGCACAAGGTTGAGCGGACGACGCAGGGGCGAAGCGTCTTCTACGGCCTTGCCAACCCGGCAACCGGGGAAGGTACTGAGGTGGTCGAGCAGACGCAAGAAGGAGCCTCGTGATCTCAGCGACTGACCCCGCAGGCGCAATGATCTACCTCCTGCGTGGGCCTTCGTCGCGTGAGGAAAGGCCCACGGACTCCCCGAAGAGTCAGTCGTGGAGTAGGCCTTGAGCCACTGAAGGTGCTGGTGCGACACGACGGGGGGCGTGTCGCACCAGCACCTTAACGGTACCGAGCCTGACGCAGGCATGAGGGGGAAAACGAAAACCAGCGGCAGCTTGATCCGTTACGGCTCCGCTACCCGGCCGGGACGGGTACTTTGCGGACTTCCGGCGCAGCGGCTGTGCACCGTCGGAGATCATGACCTAAGCGCCGACGAGGCCGACGAGGCCGACGAGGCCGACGTGGGAGACGAAGGTGTACGCCGCCCAGTCGGAGTCGATGTCCCGAATGAATGCCTCCTCCCAGCGCGCCTCAAGCTCCCTCTCCCTTCCGGCCTGGAAGGCATCGATGAAGGCCAGCCATTCTCGGCGGGCCTTCTTGTTGCGGACCTTGAGATCGCGGCGGTACATGCCGCGCACCATGGCCTGGTCGACTGGGTAGATCTCCAGGGTGATTCCTCGCCCATTGTTGTCCAGGTGCCTCTTCAGCCAGCCGAGGATTCGCAGCATGTTGTGGGCGCGCAGGGTCCAATAGGCGGTGTCGAGGAGCTCTCGGTTCGCTGCTCCGGGACGCTGCACGCGGCTGAACCAACGGCGAATGGTGCCGTCCGTGACGGTCACGCCAGCCTGACGCAACGCTGCCACGCCACCCTCGTGTGTTGACAAGTAGTTCAGACGGCCGTTGAGTCAGCGAACCTGGATGCAGCTACGAGCACCCGGGGCCTTGGCGAAAGAAAAATGCCTTCGCTATGAGCAGCACATACTGTCGGAGCATGGACGGGGGGACTGGATCTGAACTGGGTGCACGAGTGGCGCGCACCTTGCAGATGGACCCGAACTGGGCACGGTGTGCTGAATGTCGGGCGTTGCTACATATCGACGTGAATGAAGATGCTGCCTCGGGTCGTCCCCACCGGCTTCCCAGCCTCATTGTTCGGGTTTGGTGCCTTTGTTGCAGCGCTGGTGCCATTCCACCGGTGGCGGCGTTGTCCCCCAGTTCCCGGCCGAGCCATCCATGTCCGGTTCGGAACGCGGCAACGGCTGGGTAGATGCAGATCCGAACGTGGCGCGATCGTCGGTGAGTCCGGCTGCCTGCTGCCGACATACGGCCGAGAGGCGCCCTCGTGCTTCCCGGACAGACCGTCGCAGGTTGGCAACTGCCCTTTCCGGGTAGCCCTCTTCGACGCAAATCGACAGCAGTGCCGCGCTCTGGGCAAGGGCCTCGGCAGCCTGAAAGGCTCGGTCGGCTTCCTGCGGCGACCGCTTCTGGACTTCAATGGCCCGGCCCAGCATCCGGGAGGGCATCGCAGACAGTTCTGTCAGGTCAGTGGCGCCCTGCCCGGACCGGGCAGCGGCTCGGTAGGCGGCTCCCAAGGCCGGCGCGCCCGAGTGATATGCGATGAACCCGATGCGCCGTGCGGCGATCAAGAGGCTGTCAGGCTGGTCGGAGTCGTCAGCTCCCAGCGCGACCCCATCCTCCGGAAGGAGTCTGTCCAGGTAGTCTCGGGAGGGGTCCACCGCCTCTTCCCAGGTGGCCGCAGCCGCTGCCAGGAGAACCCAGCCGTTGCGGCTCTCAGCAGCTGAGGGATCATTCTGCAACTGCGCGACTGTAGTGACGATCGTCCGCGCTGCCTCCTGGACCTTTGCGCCCGGGAGCCCGCGATCGACGAGTTCAGCGACCACGGTCTCAGGCAGCGGTGTGCCGAACACGAGGCCCCACGCCCACCCAGCCCTCATCCAGGCGACCGAGTCGATCCCGTCGAGCAGCGCAGTCGACCTTGCCTGGCGCTGGACCCAGGACGCCAACGCCGCCGCCACCTGCGAGCCGGAGACACCGCCCACCTGCGGGTCCGGGCCGATGAGATCAGCGACCGGGACATCCGCAAGACGCAAGATACGGCGGCCAGGAACGGCAATCTCTCCCGTCACAATGACAAAGCGTTCGTCAGGGAGGTCACGCTCGGCCCAAGCACCAAGTGCATCAGCAACGTTGAGGTGCACTTCCCCCGGACCGGAGAGATCCGCGGACGAGCCGACTTCGTACCAACGGTTCAGGTCACCACGTCCACGCCCGTCGGGGTGCGGCAGCCGCAGATTCAACTGGATCAACTGGCTCCATGCCTGCTCGGCCGCCTCGGTGTACTGAGCCAGAGTGACCTGGCTATTCACGTACTCCTCCTCGACGTCACGCAGGTACGCCACCCACGGGGCCTGCTCATCCTGACCGGTCCGTGACGCGAAAGCTGCGGTCTCGTCTGCCACGACCTGGCGCTCCGTCGCGGCCGGCCGAGCCTCGGGACCTCGGAGCACCTCCCTGACCACCGCAGTGAAGAGACGGGAGGTGTCCACAGTCCTGCTGTCCGCGAGAACCATGCCCTCACCGGTGGGGCGGATCGCGCCGACAACGGTTCGACCGCTCTCAGAAAGTGTTGGGTAACCGGGTGATCACTCGTTCTTGAGATCGTCGGCGAGGCGGCGGGCTGCTTCGGTCTCGATGGGGCCGCGTGGTTCGA